>CAZHRP010000040.1:0-15041 GCA_964535055.1 uncultured Chthoniobacteraceae bacterium | reverse complement strand
AAGCCTGATGCCCGGCTGCGGCAAGCCGCCGGACTACCCGCAGGCCTCAGCCGCCAGTCGCGCATGATCACTCTCTGCAGGCATCATAAAATTCTACCACAATTAAACAACGGCGCTAAGCACCAGTCATCTCAGCCAATTTCCGTACCGACTTAGAGCCGGCCAGTTTGCCCAGCTTGAACCACAGACTGTCAGACAGTGCTGCCAATAGTTGTTCGGTTTGTCCGGGCGCAGTTGTCATGTTCACGCGAGGCAATTTGGGCAGGCAGCCCAGCATCCGCCCTAACGCCAACCACTTCGAGCTGAACAAGGTTTGCTGTAATTTGATCAGGTACTTGGCATGGTCTACAGTTTCTTTTAGCCGCGAGTATTTGTCCTCCTGACGCGTCAGACGTTCGGCCAGCCCGGAAGTTTCTCCCGGCAAATCAAGGGTCCCATCGGGTCCAACCAGGCGCTTATTCGGAAATACCGCCAACTCAGGGTAGGCTTCCGCTGTCAATGCCGCCAGCCCCTGCTGTCGGCCATCTGTACCGGCTGCAGCAGCCAATCCGGCCATCAGGCATTGCATGGTATCCTGCCGGTAACTTGAAATATTGCTCCATGCCATCCGCTGGTAATCGCAGTAGTTACGGCGCAACTGCGGATCATCTTTGATGCGCTGCGCATAATCAGCCGCCAGCTCTAGATTCATTTGCAGCACCTCGGTCGTCAGCCGACGAATACCTTCATCAATGGTATTGCTACCGTGTACCCGGTAAGCAAGCAATGGTTCATCGAGTATTTGCAGCACATCCGCAAATGCGGCGTCCAGCAGCGTACGGTAATCATGCACATAGCGATAATCCTGAAATGGGTGCTCTTCAAACCAGCTCCGCCGCCCGACAAAATTGCTGGTAGTAACCGCAACATTTGCCACCCCTAAATACTCTGCCTTACTGAGCTGTTTACTGAACAAACTGCGTACCGCCTGATACCAGCGGTTGCGTGAATGCTCGGCCGCCAGGCCTTGCCCATGCTCATCGACTAGTTGCAGCGCCGAAATAGCCAGTTGACCACCATCTGATGCGCTCAGCTTTGCGACGCATTTTTGCAAGCGTCCCGCTAAATAATAATCATCCGAGTTCAAGATGGCTACCCATTCACAACCCTTATCAAGTTCTGCTATACCACGATTAATAGCAGCATGCGCCCCTTGATTAGCCTGGGCTATCACCCGGATGCGAGAGTCATCAACAGCTTGCGCTACTTGCAATGAGTCATCCTGGGAACCATCATCGATGACCAATATTTGGCCCACGATTTCACCCTGCTCGATAACCGACTGCAACGCCTGCGCTATGTAGTCCTCATGGTTAAATAAAGGAATAACCACACCGACGCTTTTTGCTGGACCTTTAGTACTCAAGTTACTCTTCTCCAGCCTCCAATAAACTGGCAGCCGCCTAATGTTCCAAGCCAATTATTGTAGGCCTGGCGATGTAGTTAAGCCTGAAAAGACTCGCAGGGCTGAGGCAATGTCGAACTGCTTTTTGTGCGAGCTTTGGTGCCAATTACCAGCAACGTGGTGTGAAAGCGGTTTTCTTTATGCTGGCAGGGCACCGATTCAATGACCATGGTCTCAGCATCAACCGGTTGCTGATCTTTGCCGGTGACAAAGGTTACCTGCAAGCAAATACCTTCTTCAAACTGCCAAGGAATCAGAATACTAATAATATTTTCCTCCAGCAGGAGGTCGCCAACCTCCAGCGATGCCGAGTCAGTGCCACAATCAAGAAAAACGGATACTTTACCTGACAGGTGCGCGTCTTGCTGCTCGGATGGTATTTCGAATATCACTGCAAAGTTACTTGGTGCGAGTTGCTTGCTGCTCATTAACCAACAAGTTACCAGTAAAACTATCACTTGCCTTAACACTGTCAACCCCACTTGCCATCGGTGGATCCTCGGTTATTTCCCGCATCGCTTTCAAGGCCATATGACTGAGTACCATGGCAATCACTACCGCTAAACCGAGCCCGGAAATCCAGATCATTATATCAAACCCGGCCGGACGACGCTCGCCCAGCAATAGCTGGATCCCATATTGGCCCAGCGTGCCCAGATAAGCATATAAAAACAAGCCTGGTGCCTGGCCTAGCGCAACCCAGGCCATACAGACGGAGAAGCGCATCCGCGACAAGCCGTACAGGTAATTCAACAGGCTGGTCGGAAACAGCGGGTGCAGTTGGCTGAGGAAAATAACCTTCCAGCCGTCGCGGGCGATAGCCGTGTCGATGGCATGCAATTTGCTATTTACTTGAATTCGCGGCTCGATCCAGCGCCTCGCAACATGTCTACTGATTAGAAATGCGACCGCTGCACCAAGTAAATTGCCGGCAAGCACTACCAGAAACCCCCACCATAAACCGAAGAAAAACCCACCTAATATGCTGAGTATGCCGGCCGGCAGCAGGAAAATATTGCAAAAAGCATAAACCAGCGGGTAAATCAATCCCGCTGAGACTCCCAGTGACTCAACAAACTGCTGCGCTGCGGCTAACGATTGCAGTAATTCCAGATTTTTCTGGGCATACCACACCAGTGCTGCCAGCACTGCCACTATCACAAGTTTCACCGCTAGTAGCAGCCACACATGTTTAGCGGCGCTGCTCATCGCTCTATACTGTAGCGTGCTGTGGGCGCTCCAGGCCCAGTTGCGCAAAAATTTCGCGCGTCGCAGTGGATTGGTTGAGAGTATAAAAATGCAGTCCGTCGACTTCATTATCCAGCAAGTCACGGCATTGTTCGGCAGCATAATGCACACCGACCGACTTGACTGCCTCAGCATTCTCGCCGGCTCGCTCCAACGCCCGGATAAGTTTGGCAGGATAGCGGGATCCGGCAGCCAGCTCCGCCATCCGTTTCATTCCGGACTTTGAGGTGACCGGCATGATACCGGCGATAATCGGCACTGTAATTCCAGCCAGCCTGCAGCGTTCGCGGAAATCCAGAAAATCATGGTTGTCAAAGAATAGCTGGGTACAAATATAGTCCGCACCCGCATCGACTTTTGCCTTCAGGTAATCCATTTCCTGCAAGCGGTTGGGCGTCGCCGGATGGCCTTCCGGAAACCCCGCGACTCCAATGCCAAAACCTCTAGCATGCGGGTGCCGCCCACTGGCATTAAACTCACAAATGACTTTGACCAAGTCTATCGCATGCTGAAAATGATCGTTTTCACGCCGATAATTTTCCAGCTGTTTGGGTGGATCACCCCCCAGCGCCAAAATATTCCCTACCCCATTCTCAGCGTAACGGCTAAGAATGTCCTCGATATCATCCGGGGTCTGGCAGACGCAGGTTAAGTGCGGCACCGGTCGCAGCTCGGTAGTATTCTTAATCCGTAACACCAAGTCGTTGGTAAGCTCTCTGGTAGTTCCTCCCGCGCCATAGGTAACACTCACAAAGTCAGGCTGATACGACTCAAGCGTGCGGATCGTCTGGTACAATGTCTCAGCCGCTTCCGCTGACTTGGGAGGAAAAAATTCGAACGACATGGTCGGTCGCCCGGCTGTAATTATTTCGGAAATATGCATAGTTTAACTTCTAATTGCCGGCCTGATTTGCAGGCCTTGTCGCAGACACTTCTGCTGTGCCTGCCTCGACTTCCTGATCTTCCTCCATGGTGATAGCCAGCGGGCGCAAATGCGACTGGTCATCCCAATGCCAGCTCAACATCGGGGCTTTTAACAACTGGAATGATTTATTCAGCATCGCAGGGCTGCAAGTGATCGTGAATCGAAACTGGCGGTCGGCGAAAGTCCAGAAAATCGTTCGCCTCGCATAGGTAGTAGAAGCCATCTGGTACTCGAGATCCAAATACCAGGTATCGCTACTGGCAAAACTCATCCATTTCTGTAATTCGGCAGGGGCTTTGGTTAACTCGGCATCCTTGGGTATCTGCTTGACGACAAATTCTTTCAAGCCGGTTTCGCTGGTCGGGAACCCAGCCGCCGCTACATCGATGCTGATCTCAGCGTCGCCCCCACCGGCAGGCACCAGCGTCAGCCTACTCTTACCTTGTGGATAAAGCTTCAGCCGCTCCCCAAAATCGACAAAAATGGTGCGATCACCGTCACTGAAACGGGTCACTGCAATGTTCTGTTCCCCATCCTCGTCTTCAATTGTTTCAGCCCGCGGGGTTAAATTCACCTGTCCCGCCGCCAGTGAATAACCGCACAGGCAAATAAGCGCAACGAGCCTCCCTGGCATGAGACGAGTTCTCAGATTAATATAGCGAC
Source organism: uncultured Chthoniobacteraceae bacterium (assembly GCA_964535055.1). GTDB lineage: Bacteria > Verrucomicrobiota > Verrucomicrobiia > Chthoniobacterales > CAKUMP01 > CAYUDZ01. Next base: position 10,761 of record CAZHRP010000040.1, on the reverse strand, counting down.
GCATATAAGGATATTATGGATACTGCCACTGAATGCAAATCTTAAGCAGTTATTTCCTGCTGGTAATCCGGCACGAATTGTGCTTGTTATAGTGTAGGTAAATGAGTGCCAAATTATACCGAAGGTTGCCCTACAATGCTGCTTTTACCATTGTCGAAGTTATGATCGCAATGGCAATCCTTGCTATAGCCATCGGTGCTTCCATTCTGGCGTTAACCCAGATGAATAAAGCGGCACAGGCTTCACGCTTATATACCGGCGCTCAGGCGGTCGCCCAAAACCATCTCGATGATGCCTTTAATGCTGATTGGAACTCGTTGGGTGCAGTCGCCCCCAGGGCACCCCTGACCATCGGCACCCATTACGTTATCCCGAATACTAACGATGGTGACAGCGATGGCTTGATCGCATACTACGACCAGGACGAGGCCGACCCGTACTCCTACTCGAGCACCGACCCGGGATCAAATTTAGTGCCCATTTACGAAGAAGACCCGATCACCAATTCAGGCGTGGTGATCATGGGCAACGTGAGAATTGACACAACCGACGTTGCACCAGCAGGTGCTACGTATGGCTTGAGGCAGATCGTGGTAACTGTAAATTATTCCTATGACAGACGGCCACGCCAGGTTCAATTAACTTCACTCAGGTCCAGTAACTAATATGAAGTATTCTAAAAACAGGCTTAACATTTCATGGTTTGGCAAACGAACCGCCGGTGCTGGTGGTTTCACCTTGACCGAAGTCATGGTAGCCTCATCGATTATCGGGGTCGTGTTTGTTGCCTTCGGCTTATTTTCCTTGCAGGCCCTACAGACCTTCAAGTGGCTTACTGCTACCAACGTCGCCCACCAACAGGCCCGCCAGGGGATTCAGAATATGCTGGTCGATATCCACGAATCACCCGCACCGCTGATGCTGGTTAATGTCAGAGGCGAGCCTGAACCTGCCACCGGTACGTTCTGGGGCGTGGTCTATCAGCAGCTGATCGCTGGTCCGTTAACCGTCGACAGTGACCTGAGTACCGGCGCTACAACTATCGACATTCTCACCGGTTCCAAATTTACACCGGAAATCGGCCAGTTGCTGGTGATCCCGAATTCCTCAGCAATTTACGAAATCACAGCTGTCGGTTCCACCTCAGGAACCGGGGTCACTACTGTCACCTTTACGCCCGGGATTACGACTAATGATAACCTCAGCAAAGATGGCAGTTACAATGCAACTGATGCTACTTCGGGCGGTCAAGCTGCGTTGGGAGTTTACGTTACTCAGCGATCCTGCTTTCTGGTTCGTCGACCGTCGGCCAATGCCGACTTTGAGCTTCGCCAATATCCCATGATCGCTACGTTCAGTAATGCCAACGGTACCCTTGAGGGTGAATCAGGCGGCAGCAGTACCTATTACGTACCGGTTATCAACGGCGTAAAGACCAACGCCATCGATAATCCCTCCGGCTACCGGATCGTATCCCGTGGCCTGCGTAGTGTAGTCGATAGCAGCAATGACCTGATCGCTCCTTTCAGCGACCCGTTTTCCGCTACCAATTCCACCAACAGGCGCGCGGTAGCTGCCGTACAATTGTCGCTGCAGGATAGTACCGTCAGTAATCTGATCGCAGACGAACAATCCCAGTACCATCTCAACGCCACCACCATCTTTCTCAACTCGATGATCCCGCAAAAACACATGCTCACTCCAAGAAACTAAGCCCATGAAACAACAACTAATCTCCCGCTGCAGGCAGGACGGCAACGTCCTGATCATAACCATCTCACTGGTCGCGGCTATCGCTACGCTGGTCGGTGCCGGCTCACTGCTCAATATGACCCTGATGCGCAATGCCGACCGCACCCAGCATTACCTCGAAGCTCACGCTTTGGCATCCGGTGCGCTGGAAGCCCTGTATGCCCAATGGCGTGAAGTAGCCGTCAATAGCCCAACTAACACCGGCGTCAACCCACCCAAACTCAGCGCAGTTACGGCACCTGCAGTGACCGGGGTAACCTCAGGTATGGTGCAGTTAATCAAGCCAACACTGAGCATCGATAACAATGGTGATTTGGTTCATTTGCCGATGAATGCTGGGATCGAAGCAGATAGTATCCAGTTGTCAGGCCAGTCGACATCGCCGGTTTACAAGGCCAGTGCCTCGGTTCAACTCAGTTCCCCTGTCGGCACAGTGAACATGGATGTCACTCAAATTTTTCGCTATTCGGGCAAAGCCCCAACCGACTTTGCAATCATCGACCTCACACCCTCGCGCGTTGAAGACGATAAAATTGTCAGCGGTGTTTTGGAAATCCATCCCGGTCCGCAGATGAATGTCGAAAAAATTCACACCAACGGCATACTCTATGCCGCCCATAGTAGCTTGAACCTCGAAGATGTCGCAACTTTCGGTGATGATTACGAAAATGAACACCACCCGTACGATACCGATCATGGTGGCACTCCTTCCAGCCCCAGTTGGGTCTCTGATCTGGGCCCGGCAAAAAGCGATCGTTTCACATTCTTTGATGTCGAACCCGGTGATCTTGATGATCTGGGCAAGCGAGAAGGTGTCCCTACCGACACAGTCACTCCCAACCCTAACGATGATGGGTATCAGGAGTTATTGGACCCGCGTGACACCACTCTGACCGGTACCGATTTCACCTACGACGATCCACTTGATAAGAGTAGGGAGAAGCCTTCCGACTCAACCGTTGAATCGCAACGCCCGCATGATCAGGCCGCGATTAAGATCGAGGTCGGTACGGACGGCGTGCTTTCTGTCGCTGCCAGAAATGGCACTCCACTGAGCGCTAATAACGCTCTCTACCAGGCAATTGCCAAAGCCATTAACCCAACCATCGATGTGGCAACCCAGCTGGCAGGACCTACCGATTACCTGGATATGGATGACGGCAGCAGCTATAGCTTTCAGGAAATTCGAGATAATCGCACCGGTGGCGACGTCCGGCTTACCACCCTCGATATCAGCATCCTGACCCAGGCCTTCGAGGGCGGAATGACTACCAGCGGTGATCCAATCGCTGACGATCCCAGTGGCACAGTCGTTATCCCTAGCCTGAAGACTTATGATTTTGGCTTCGCTTCAGGGACTCCAGCCGACGATGAGACCCGCGCAATTATCGATGATGGCTCCGGGACATTACCAAACGGCTGGAATGGTGCCATTCACTTCGAAGACAAGTCGGCCAATTATGCAACCGGAGCCCATCGCGGGCTGCGTCTGCGCCGTGGCGGCAAGTTACCGATGGTCAGGCGTGAAGGTACCGGCGGCGATTCGACCATGGTCGGAATGTCCTTCATCACTCCTAATCCCGCCTACATCGAAGGCGATTTCAACACCGGTACCACTTACGAAGCTACCTTGGCTGACCTGGCCGATGGCGATAGCGGTGTCTTTGACGGCAACCTGTTGGATGATAGTGTCGATGAGGATCCCGCTTCCAATCGCAATAATAATAGCAACTTCGATTACTATGATGATGACAACCGCATCGTTGCCGGTTACGAGGATGATCAGGCGGTCGGTGTAGGCCCGATTATTCCGCCGGCTTCCGTGATGGCGGATGCGGTAAACATCCTCTCGAACGCCTGGCAGGACAGTGCTTCCGAAAACAGCGTGGGGAACCGAGGCGCTATAGCAACTACCATGAACACCGCGATCATTTCCGGAGTAGTACCCACAGGGGTTACCGATGCCGAGGACAGTTATACCAAATACTCGGGTGGAGCGGAAAACTACCCTCGCTTCCTCGAAGACTGGAGCGGCGGAAAGGTATTTGTCTACCACGGCTCGATGATCATGGCCTTCGAAAGCCGACAGGCATACGTCCGCTGGGGCAAAAGCAATGTTTACAGCCCACCAAAACGGAAATGGTTTCACGAAGACTCCTTCAAGACCTACACCATCAATGGGATCCCGGTAAATAATCCACCACCCCTGCTGCCCGAACGCATCTATTCCCACCCGCGTTTGCCAGTCGAAGTGGTCAGCTACACGGTCAATTAGCCGCTGCTGCTTATACCACTTCTTAAAAGGTATGCATAAATAAGGAGAAGGCACAAAGCTAGCCCGGATAAATCACAAGCCACTACGGCAGCAGCGTATCCATCATGTCGATCATGAACTCGGCGTCTTCAACTTCCATGGGCACCCAGCCACGCGGCATGCCAAGTTCCACCAACAGCTTGCTGTCAGTCTCATCGGAAGTCATGCCTTGTAATGCTGTCAGCAAGGTGTCCCGCTGACCGGCTAACCTGGGCGAGACCAGCAGGGCATGACATACCACATAGATGTGGCTGCTGACAATCGGCCGCAACTGCTTACGAACCAGTCCCGACAGTTCATCGTAACTGCGCTTCAGGAAGAAACCCGCATCCGCATCGCGATTGATCAAAGCTTTAGCAACTGTCACATAGTTGCGACTGGCTATTAACTCGACCCCGTCACGGTAGACATCAGCGGGCTCGAGTAAGATTCTGCCGATCATTTCGACATCCGGGGCGTCGGTTGCGGCAACTTTTATACCGCTGGCAAAATCTGTGACCTTTTTGACCGGGCTGTCTGCAGCAACAGCAATCAGCGCTTCATCGGAACGATTATCCCCCTGGGCGACTGGTACAAAATCTTTCTCACGCACCAGAAACGCGGTATCAAAGGCATTGGCAAAGATCACATCGACCTTGTCTGCAGCCAGTGCTTCCTTCAGCGACAGGAAGTCATCGTAGATCTCCAGGTGGCAACTTTTGTCCAGAAATTTCTGCAACCGATTATTAAAGATATACCATGGCGATAACTGGTTGGCGTTAAAGTCAGGGCTAATGGTAAATTGATAGGACATAATCCCCCTTTAGTTTTGCTGTTCTTCTGCCAGCAGTTTCCGGTAGAGCTCGGTAGATTCCTCGATTTTGCGCCGCGATGGTTCACGCCGGACCGAAGTATAACCAACGATCCTGCCATTGCGGACGTTGGGTACAATTGTCGCGTAAACCCAATAATATCCACCGTCCTTGCGCAGATTTTTGACGTATCCATGCCATTTTTTTCCCTGCTCGACGGTGTCCCAAAGATCCTTGAAGGCCGCCGCCGGCATCTCAGGGTGGCGCAAGATATGATGCGGCTGATGCATCAGCTCAGCCCGGGTATAACCCGACATGATAACGAAGGCTTCGTTGGCCATGGTTATGATTCCCTTTTGATCAGTGCGGGAAACAATTAACTCACCGGAGGGAAAGGGAGTTTCGATCTCGGTGGTAAACACATGGCGCTTGCTGCCATCATGATAGGTCAGGGTATGGGAGCGGCCCGGCCCTTTTAAGTCGGATTCCGAAATATCATCCATGATAGCCTCCCTCAGCTTAAGGCATCCGCGACGGCTTCAGCAGCACGACGAGCCTCTAAAAATACCAGCCCCAGCTTGGCTTCAGAACCGGCAACAACAGCCAGTACGGCCTCCTTGCCGGCGCCTATGATCAGCACATAACCGTTTTCCCCTTTGACCATGACTTGTTCCAAAGAACCACGGTTCAACTCCCCTGAAGTACGGTTACCAATCGATAGCAAAGCAGCGGACATGGCACCTACCCGGTCTTCATCAATCGATTCGGTCAGCAAGGTGGCAATCGTCAGGCCGTCAATCGACATGACTGCCGAGGCTTCCACATCTGGCGATGAGTTATTCAGATTTTTGAGTATGTCATTCAGTTTATCAGTTTTCATAATATTCCATCCAGCTATGCAGCTCGACTGGCTAACATTCCCGCAATGCGGTCAATGGATAATTCCAGTTCACTGCGTTCATCGACAGCCTGCGGACAGATTATCAGCAGGTGGCATGGTTCACCATCCAGATCGAACTGACGCAGTACGACCTTGTCGACAAAATTGATGTCCATTGTCATGTGATTAGCATCACTTTGCTCCAGCAACGAACCGGCTTTTTGCATCGCAGAACCAAGCACTGAGCTGCATGCAGCGATAGCTTCCGTTTCAACTGGGCAACGGTAATCAGCGATTGCTAAACCGGCGTTATCGGCAAGCACGGCACCGTGAAAACCACCCCGCAAGCACATCCCTTCCAATATCTCTTCAATCCTCTCGCCCTTCGACTCATAAGGCTGGTAGCCGGGCGGGCGCATTCGTTCCGTGGCTCTTGCAATAGCTGCATTGGCAGGTGGTGAAGCCGCAGCCCGGTTTAATTGCTCCGTTGGCTGTCGCGCTACGGCCACATCATCAGCCGGAGCGGAAATCGATGCAGGCTGCACAGGTTGTTGCGGGGTCATCGTCAACCTGGCACGATCAAAGCTGCGTCGTCCTCTTAACGAGCGACCTTTGCTTTCGAAGCTTTTCAGCAGTTGCACAGCATCCTGCAGCTCAGAACAGCTTGCGAGATCCATCCTGCTCCTCCGGTTTGATTTGATTACGCTCACGCTCACGCAATTCCATAGCCAGATCGGTAAATAAGCGGTCAATATCCTCAGCGCCCGACAATAAGGCCGCCGGAATAGCCTCATAACTGGATTTAGCCAATGACTCCGAATAAGGAACCTGCGTGTCCAGCAATACATCTCCCGGCAAAGTTGCTTTGAGTTGCTCGTAAATCATCCGTTCGGTCTCACTACGGGTATCAAGCATCGATAACAGGACTCCCTCGAGCACCAAATCAGAGTTCGCGGTTTCAACCAGGTGTTCAATTAACTGCAAATAAGAGGAAATCGACTTAAGCGAAATCGCCGAACAGTTGCTCACCAGAATGGTTCCCTGCGACGCCTTCAATGCAGCTTGCACCACACCACCCAGCCCGGCCGGTGCATCAAGGACAATATAATGGTAATTCCTGGTCAACTGGCCAAGCAGGCTCACCAGTCGTCCGTCCCACGCCGCTTGTTCATAATGCGGAATTCGTTGCGGTGTCATTTTGCCGATGCCGGCAACAGCCAGGGCACCATCACGTGACTCCGCCAGGATATCGTCACTCAGACAGTCACCCAGCAACGCATCGATGACGCCTAACTCCGTAAAGTTCCTAAGGTTAACCGCAATACTGGTACCGCTCTGCGGGTCAAGGTCTACCAACAGCGTTCGTACTCCGAAACGGCCCATAGCATAAGCCAGATTAAGCGAGACTGTAGTTTTGCCGACTCCCCCCTTCTGACTGCCTATGGTCAAAATCCTACCCATCGTTAATTCGAGATCCTGCCATTTTGTTTGCTTAACATTTCCGCTACTCGCCGGGCGTTGGTTTTCATGTCTCCCGGCATAAGAATAATGGCATTGCGTACTGTTGCCGGCACCTTGTTTGCACTCTGGTCCATATCAATTTCTACATGGCGATCAAGATTCTCTATGCCTCCGACAATGCTGATAAGTTCATCAATCTCAGTGGAACAGTCAAGCAGAAGCGAGTCGATACTCGCTTCGCTGCCATTGGCCTGCACTGTCGAGTTGAAATCAACCTGAAAGGTGCCCGAGTTATACAGCAACATCCTCATCAATCCGTTGCGACCACGAAATTGATCAAACTTTGCTTCCAGAAATTTTCCTTGCCTGATCTGAATATAACCGGGCGGCCCTTGCTGCGTAGATAATTGTATGCGGGCAGTCTTGTCGCCCAGGGCAAGTGTTTGGAGTAGTACCGGCAATGGCACACTTTCCAAGCTGCCACTGACACAGTTTTCAACCATCAGAAAGCGATGACTACGGCGCAACACCACTTTTATTCTAGCCAGTAACTCCGCCCGATCGAAAGGCTTGGTCAAGTAATCCTCAGCACCCATCTCAAGCGCTTTCACCTTTAAGTTTGGCCGGTCAAACTGAGAAAGAAATATGACCGGAATGTTCCGCCAGTCTGCATGCCGACGAATCTCCTCCATGATTGCGAAGCCATCTTTTCCCGGCATTTGAATATCCAGTAATATGAGATCAATGCGCTGCTTGGCCAGATAGCCAAATGCTTCGAACCCTGAATTTGCGACAGTCGCCTGAAAACCAGCCAGTAATAAATATTCGCTGGTCAACTCTGCAATCGAGAAGTCGTCATCAATGATCAGGACTGCGTATCCCTGCTTCATTATAAATAGAAATTATAAATTTCTCTATAAGGCAAGAGAAAATCAAGTACTTACAAGGCTTCGCCGGAAATCAAGATATTTGTTCATCAGCTTATCCCATAGCTTTTTGAACCGTTCATCACCAGCAACCTGCAGTATTTGATTCGGATGAGAAGCAGTCTGTTTAGACAGCTCCAGTACCAGCGGATTGAGGGTCGCACGGCTTTCCGGATTCAACAGCTGCGGCAGTTCGCAGGGAGTGTCCACATCCAGCAGTATGACGGCCGGCAATTCCTGGCAGCAGAGCTGTTGACAGGTAGATGGACTGCTGGAAAAAAAGCATGGTATTTCCATCCGCTCGAAGAACGTCATCAGCATATGGCACCAGCTTTCCTGTGGGTCATGCAATAGTACCGAGTGAATCGAGGAATAGTAGTTATTGTAGCCTAGCGGTAATTGTGCCACCATTGTGCAACCACCTTGGTCACGGTTTTCTGCATGCAGCTTGCCATCATGAAGTTCCATGACCTTGCGTGCGATCGCCAACCCCCAACCGATACTACCACTAAAATCGCTGCTGTTTTCGAGTTGCTTGTAAGGCTCGAATATCAACTCTAACTGATCCTCCGGAATGCCGGGCCCTTCATCTTGCACAGTAATCAACGCATGCTTACCTGACTGGTTGGTAACGGATACGACAACTCGTGACTCCTGCGCGGTGTATTTAATAGCGTTGGAAAGCAGGTTACCGATCGCCTGCTCAATCCTGAGTGGATCAAAGCAGGCTGGTACCGCCGCACCACTGGCCTCCAATTCAACCCGGACGTTTCGCTGGCCGGTGCTCATATCGTATGCTTCGCACAAACTACGCAACAACGACCGCAAGTCGCCACGCCGCGCTGCAATCGATAGCTTGCCGGCATTGGATCGCTGCAACTCAAGAAAGTTCTGTACCAGACTAAGCATGTTACGCCCACCGTTTTCAATGCTCTTGAGCTTTTTTGGTACAGCCTCAAACTTCTTTTTGCTGAGTTGCAGGTCAATCAGCTCTAAATTTCCTAATATTGTTTGCAGTGGTGACTTGAGATCATGAACCATGATTTCCATCATCTGAATGCGAAATTCACTCAGTTCTTTAAGGTTATCGTTTTGACGTTGCAGTTGTTCGCGGAAGGCGACGTGGCTGGTCATATCTCGCGTTTGACCAAAGTACCCTTGAATGTTTCCGGCATTGTCGCGCACCGTAGTTATTGTCTGCCAGACTCTAACCAACTCGCCATTACGCCTGCGATTAATTAATTCGGCGCTCCAGGTGCCGAGATCCCGGTTGATCAAATCCTGCCACATGGCTTGATAAAAACTGCTCGGCTGCAAGCGCGAGTTAATTAGCCTGGGGTTACGACCAAACAACTCTCCCAGTGAGTAGCCATAAATTTTTCGCCAGTTGCTACTGGCTGCCAGCAAATTACCTGCCACATCTGTAATCACAGTAGCATCTGAGCCGCGGGCCAGAACCGAGTAAGTCTTTACCAAATCCTCCAGATTTTCAGATTTGCGTAACTTGCCTCTGGCAACCAGCCAGATCGTATCCTTTTCGCGAATTAACAGCAGGATCGAATCAGCACCATTCAGGATTTTGCTTCTGATAACCGCCTCTTCGTCCGCGAGAGTAGCACCAAGTTGTTGCAGATCTGCCAGCAATTCCCGGTCAAAAGGAGCCGTCTTGGCCGGCAGTTCACTAATCGGGTAATGCCCTATCTGCCAAGTTGCCAGACTTTCAACCGCTGCTTTTTCCATTACTCATAACTTAGTTTGCTGGAGGGAAACTGAAAGGATAATACAGTTGACGACTACATGGAGCCGGCAGCAGGAAGCTCCACCCGGATGACACGCTGTTGGATACCTGTAAGGATTTCCCATGGAATAGTCCCGGCCTTGTTAGCCAACGACCAGGCTGAAATTGCTTCATCACCATCCCTTCCGAGTACTGTAGCAATGTCTCCAGGTTGCACCCGCTCATGTTCACTCACATCTACCATGATCTGATCCATGGTAACCCTGCCTAACAACGGGCAATACTTACCATGGATTAAAACGCCGGCACCGCTACCGGATAACGCCCTCGGGTAACCATCCGCATAGCCGATTGCCAGCGTTGCAACCCTGGTCGGCTGTCTGGTGATAAACGTACGTCCATAACTGATCCCATGTCCTGCAGGCAATTCCCGCACCAGGGTAACACGCGTTTTCACACTCATTACAGGCCGTAGCGATGGTTCGTTCTCAGCCAGAGGATTGACTCCGTATAACTGCAAGCCGGCACGCACCAGATCACCGCCATAGCGGGGAAATTGTATGACCCCGGCGCTGTTCAGGCAATGGATTGCTATCGCGGGAGTTCGGCGGTTTCTCAGTGGCTCAATCAATTGAAAGAAGTCCTGCAACTGGCGGCCAGTAAATTCTGCATCTTCATCCGCAACCGGCAAATGGGTAGCCAGAGCTTTTACGGAAAGGTGCTTACAAGCCAGCGCATGCTCGATTGCTGCTGCTAGTTGCTCCGGCAAAAACCCGATACGGCCCATCCCGGTATCGACCTTCAAATGCACAGCCAGCTTTTTACCTGCCACAGCAGCCAGCGCATCATAACTTGTGATTTCATCCAGCGTCGACAATGATGGAATAAATCCGGCATCC
>CAZHRP010000039.1:10705-15047 GCA_964535055.1 uncultured Chthoniobacteraceae bacterium | reverse complement strand
TAAGTTGGAAGTTGAAGGCATTTTTTAAAGTTTAAGTAAGAAGTTTATGATTAAGTTTAAGTTGAAAGTTTAAGTTGAAGTGAACTAGATTGTGGGATTTTTAGACAGATAGTTGATTTCTTATAATTCATCAGTTCAATCCTTGAGTGATCTGATGAGGCCATGCAGCATTCGTGAAATTTCAATTAATTCGGATATTAGTCTTTTTGCGTCCGGTTCCTTAATCTCATTCAACTCCTGAGCAATTGACACCTGACAGCGTAACTCGCCGGCTGACCCTTTGGCATAGTTGGCAAACTGCTTGAATTCAGCCTTACCTTCGCGCTCTGCCCCTTCAGCTAAATTGGATGGAATTGAAATAGAACTGCGAATCATCTGGTCTCGAAGTCCGTAATTTCTGGAACTTGAAACGAGCTTGCATACTTCTACCGACACCATTTTTGCTCTCTGGTAGACCTCCAATTTTTCAAACGATTCAGCACTCATAAAACATTCTGACTTAAACTTAAACTTAAACTCTCCTCTTCAACTTAAACTTTCAACTTAAACTTAAACTTTCAACTTAAACTTAAAAATCAGCCTCCCAGTCGTGCGATCAGATGTGGCATGGCGACCCGGTAGATCACCCAGCCGAAACAGAGCAGCAGGCTGGCGCCGCCGGTAATGTAGAGATATGGCACCAGGTACTCAGAGCTGCCGGTGATCAGCCAGCTGCGAGTCGTTTCGAGGACCGGCGCCACCGGATTCCATTTGGCCAGCGCGGCGGCCGGGCCGCTCTCCGGGATCGCATAAACGACCGGGGTGAGCAGCATGAAAAATTGGATAACCAGTGGCAGAATTTTTTCGATATCCTTGTAGAGGACCCCGAGCGGGGTCAGCAGCACGCCGAGCATAGTCCCCAGGATAACCAGTGACAGCAGCCCCAGCGGCACCAGCCAGATGGTCGCAGGCGGGATGAGTTGGAACCAGAGCATGGTGCCAATGATCAGACTGCAGCGGATAGCAAAGTTGAACAGGCTTTCGAGAATGCCAGCCAGCAAGAGAGCTTCCCTGGGAAAGTTGATCTTGATCAGCATCGCCATCGATTGTGCCACTGACTTCAGCGGCGCCTGCACGCAGTCGGCAAACAACTGCCACAGCGAGGTGCTGATCAGCATGTAGGCCACCAGCGGTACCCGGGTCTCACCAAGATCAAAGACCCCACCCTGGTTGAGCAGGGCAAACGTAGCAGTTGTTGCTACCGGCGGAAAGAACGCCCATAGTAGACCCAACACTGTCTGCCGGTACATCGCCGAAATATTGCGGACCGCCAACCGCCAGGCCAGTTCGCGTGAAGCGTAGATGCCCTCCACCATATCGCGCAGCAGCGCGAGCGGATGTTTCAGCAGTGGTTCCGGACTATAAGTAGTTACTTTCATTATTATAGATAAAATTTTGCACGACTATTTCGCCAGCCTGACCAGCAATGGCAGGAACGCTTTTGCCCGTTGATGCCATTTCTTAAGCAGCTCAATCCGCTTGCCGATAAACTCAGAATCACTTTCCTCCTTAAGCTCTCGCCGGCTCTCCTCCATCCGCGCCAACCGCTCGCCCCCGCTCTCCAGATGCGGCTTGATCTCCCGATCCAGGTATCCCCGCAACAGCCGCCGCAACGCAACCTCCGCAACATAATGATCTCGCCGGTCGCCAGTCTGATACACCTGCCGCACCGCCCCCACCTCACGCAGCAACCGCAACCCCTGGCTAGCCGAACCCTTGCTGATCCCCAAATCCACCATAATCTCGTCCATCACCACCGGCCGCTGACAGGTAAATAAATAACCATAAATCTCACCCACCGACTTCGGCTGCCCCAATAAACGCGCCGCTTGCACAAACGCCGCTATCATCTCCAGCCGAACTTGATCCAATTCCTTCACCTTATAACAATAGGGAATATTACAGTCAGTGCGGTCAATGCGGTCAAGAAAAAATGAACTGTTTCGGGGGGCATTGGCCTCCGAAGAACATTCAACAGCCAACATTGAAAGTTAGCCCGGATAAATCACAAGCCATCTATCGTAGTGAGGCGCAGACCCCGATGTAGTCGGGACTGCGACCAGCGCGAGGCACTTGTCTACGGCGTTGGGCTTGAATTTCGCTATTCACAGTATGTACTCATACAGCTCACAGCGAAATCCTGCGCCCGCCTTGTATCCAAGCACCTCACGCTGCGTCTCGCTACGAAGTTTGTGATTGATCCGGGTTAGAAGTTGTCGGAGTGAAACGGAGATCCCGCCTGTCCTGAGCGAAGTCGATGGGCCGCAGGGCAACGAGCGCAGCGAGTCGGGGAAAGTTGTATGTTCAGCGTTGAACGTTGAATGTTCGCCAATCGCCTCCCGCACATATCCGGGCTTTTCGCTGGCCGGGAGGGTCGCTGGCCTGCCCTTCGTAGCTCAACTCGTCACCGCTAAATGCATCGAAGCAGGAAGAGCAAAGAAGGGCCTCAGCGACTAAGCATCGCTTGCTGTTGCCAATTTGTTCTTTTCTGCGGCCAGGTAATCATCGAGTGAATTGCGGTAGAGTCGCAACGTGGCAATGGCCAGAATAATATTAGCAAAATCAGAAGTGAATGCGCCAAAGACCAGGAACCATGAAATTGGAAATGTGATGGCGCTTATAGCTGCCAGCAGGCAGGGAACATAATATGGCGTATCTCTGGCATCACGGAAAAGGTCGATCGCATACTTGGCTCTGGCCAGTAACAGGATAGTAAATAGCGCCAATCCCACCATGCCGACGAAGCGGATCGTAGTCAGCGGACCGTTGTGGTAAGCGCCGGTTATTTTCTGGTGCAGGGTGGGATCGTGGACGCCAATATAACCGACTCCGCCGGTATCGGCTTGTTTCATCAATTCCAGATCTTCGCGTGAAAAGCCGAATCCATCGCCCAGGACTTTATTTTCGATCCATTGTGGTTCGTGCCACACATCATGCCACATTTGATGCCGCCAATCGTCGGATGCATCGGTAGCTCTCTCTGCATGCTCCGACCAGGTGATACCCGGGATGAAAGAAAGCGCCCGTTGCATACCAAATGGCAGGATTTGAGTCGATGATGACTGGATACCGGCGATCGCCATCAGTCCGAATAGCCCGATCACGATATATTTGGGAAATTCTTTAAAGCCGTCGCGCAAGTAGCTGGAGATGATGAATGCCAGCATCACATTAAAAAGCATCGTCCGATAGCCGGACATGAATATAAACTGGATAGCCAGTGCAAAAATTAAAAACCGACCCAGATAAGCCGGGTTGATTAATGTTATCGGCCGAAAATAACCAGTTAGCAGAATTCCAATAGAACTGCCGAATGATCCGAGTGGCTGTACCCGGTTGAATTCATCCGGCCCGCCAAATTCCTGCGCCATGTAGGTTTGGGTCGAAATGCCACTGTAAAACGGCGCAATCAGCGGCACAGTTCCCGGGAAATACCAGGTCAGCACCGTTAAGATTCCATTGAAAATTCCTAAACCTGCTGCGAGTAACGGAAACCAGAAGGCCAGGTTGGGAGGAATGCGGACTTTCTGGTAAACAAACCATGTCATCACGGCAATTACTGCGGTAAAATAGGGTCGGCCCCCGACCAGCTCGGATCCCAGGGCATTAACCCCCACCGGATTTCGCAAAAAGACCGTAGCCACATAACCCAGAAAAATAAACAGCAGCACATCAAGGTAATCGATCTTGAGCTTATGCAATGGAATCTTCATCGCTATGAAAGCAATGAAGAGGCCGAAAACCGTGAGCCTTGCCATATCCGGCACCGAGAAGGGTAATGGCAGGAATGGTAACGATCCGGTAAAACTCGAAAAGAACGGTATCAACAACCAAACATTCTTACGAAATCTGAAGATCAGCGCACAGCCAGTCAGTGCTCCGGTGATCATGAGTAAGACCCTGATATTGCCGCGAGATATCAATACCCCCATGAGCACCGCTAAAATCATGCCCAGAATGATCCCAAAAACTAACTGGGCAGCCGGCAATCGGTTGGCGAAATTCTGAAATCTGTTTTCAGTGGTCCGCATAAGTTACATTTCCAATAGCCTTCAAGGATCGTCTATGCAAGCGGTAATCTCAACAGGCACCGGCACGTCATTCAATCGAGCTGGCTACAAACTACGGCTTGAACTGCAATTCCACTTTGATAGCCTGCTCACTATCTGGCAGCAGTACCGCTATGCTGCCATCATCCAAGCGGATGACATCTAAAGCTTCTTCACCGGATCTGGCTTGCCAGCGGGGGTGGTAATTCTCAGCAATCCTCAAAACTTTCAGACCAGCTGGAGTCATCAACTTC
>CAZHRP010000039.1:0-10695 GCA_964535055.1 uncultured Chthoniobacteraceae bacterium | reverse complement strand
GTATTCTGAGTCTCCGCTAACACCGTGGCCGCAACTCCATCCTGCGCAAGAAGTCCCTCCAGGCTATCCGCCGGACCCGAATATCCCAGGTAACGCGACTGAAAATCCAGGTTCACGTATAACCAGGAACCACCAATCTGTTCCAGCTGTTGCCAACGGCCGGTGAGTTTCTCCGCCCCCTCTGGCGAGCGCAAAGCATGGGAAATGCCTGCTCTGGCTGCCGCTTTGGAACTAACAAGCGGCTGGTAGAACGTATTCATGGCTTTGGGTATAATGCTGTCATAGCCCTCCCAGGTGGCTATTCCGTATAAGGACAGCGTATTAGGGGGAAATTCATTGGCATAAACACCGGTGCGCTCGATGCTTAACCACCCATCACGCAAATTCTCCTGCAAATTCTCTATAGTCGGGCCTGACGCCGGAAAGGGATATTCCTTCAGATCAGAATAAGTCACCCAGCGGGCATTAAAGATCGTCAACTCAAGCGCAACTACCAGCGAAAGCCCCCACAGCGGGAGTTGTTGGCAGCACTCCGCATCCCGCCGACGCACTAAATAAAACCCGACACCGACCAGTACCAGCACCATCAGGTTGGTTGGCTGCCAGATGATGGCATCATCCAGCAAGCGCCCGACGCGCTCGCTTAACCAAGCAGCATCAATTCCGTCGCCCGCCCGTGCACTAGCCAGATCTAGTACCTTGGCAGAAATGCTTTCCCGCCAAACAGTCAAAACCATGGAACCGATCAGCCATATCAATGCTGCCCCGCCCAGCACAACCAGTGCAATTGTACCCAATCTTCTCTGAGTCCGTACCGCTGCATGCTGCAAAAATTCAGCAACTGCCCAAACTGCACCCAGAATAAATACCAGCAGCACCCGATGATAGAGTGGGCCCACCAGCGGGGTCAGTGGAATCACTAAGCCGGTTATCATCAGGAGCCTTGCGGTAAGTGGTGTCCGGCGCCAAAACAGTGCCACTACACTGAGCACCATAACGACACAGCCAAGGTAAGCAGCATTGCCGATACTGCTATTAAGACCTTTCCACAAATCAACCGACGATGCCTGGCCGAACGGGTAAGGAAAAACCTGTAACGGATAACTCAACAGGTTAAGCACCGGCTGCAGTAGACCATGCGGGTAGCCGATACCGCCACGCGCCTGACCGGCACTCACCGTCTCTAAGTACGCCGGCACGCAGGCCAGCAACATCGGAGCAGCGACAAGTACCCCAATCATGCCGGCAAAACCAAACAATCCAATAAGTTGAAAAATCGTTGCTCCACCCGGCCACACCGCGACAGCAGCCGCCAAAAATACTGCACCAAAGGCGAGCAGCACATATGCGTTATGCTGTAGGGTACCACCCCGCAGGGCCAATCCGATGAATATTCCTGTGAGCAGCGACCACGGTAAGAGTTGCCGCCACGCCGCCTGTTTTTGTATCAGCCCGGTGACCGCCAATAACCCCATTAAGGCCCAGGGCATCCAGCAAAAACTGCTGAGTGCCCACCTGTGGTAAATCCACACTACAAATTGAAAATTACCGGCATAGGCAAGTGCCGCCAGCAAGGCAATCGGCGGTCCAATCCCGCGCCCACGCAACAGCATCAGCATCCCGGTCCCGGCAATCACCAGCTGGGCTGCGATCCCCAAGTGCCAGGCCGTCCAGAACTCAAACCACCGGTGCAGTTGGAACGTCCAGTCGTAGTACAGAGCCATGGTATTGGCTTTCTGGTGCACCCCGCCATAATTCAACCTGTTCCAACCAACGTATCCGTCCTCATGCAACGATTCATGTCCCACCCACCGATATGGCAAATACTGGGTGATAGCATCAGCTACAAAATGATTGTGCACAGCAGTGGCTTGTCCATCCTCATTCCACGGCTTGATCAATTCATGCTGAACATCGAGCGGTGCCAGCACTTTGCCCCCTAACCACCATGGCGCCAGCCAGACCAGAATCACTGCCAGCAAAACCAGCAATGCCAGCAGCCACTGCCAGTGATTCGGTAGTTTCATATCAGTGTGAAGCACCACTGGACACCAACAGCCAGATCAGGTCAACCTGTACTTGACGATACACCAGATGGCCCTGAATCCATCCTTCCAGCCAATTTTCTTACCCTCGGCATAGGTTCGGCCATGATATGATATCGCCACTTCGTAAATCCTCACATTCAAACGGGCAACCTTCGCCGTGATCTCAGGCTCAATCCCAAACCGCTCTTCTTCCAGGTTGATATTTTTGATCACCTCCGATTTGAACGCCTTATAGCACGTCTCCATATCAGTCAGGTTCAGGTTGGTAAACATATTGGATAATAAGGTCAAAAATTTGTTGCCTACCGAATGCCAGAAATACAACACCCGATGCGCCTCCGAACCTATGAATCGAGACCTGTAAACAACATCCGCCTTACCCTCCAGTATAGGCCTCAATAAGCGCTCGTAATCGCGCGGATCATACTCGAGATCGGCATCCTGGATCAGGATGATACCCCCGGTAGCCTTGCCAAAGCCGGTACGGATTGCTGCACCCTTGCCCCGATTCACTTCGTGGCGGAATACTTTTACCCTTTGATCAGCTTCCGCCAGTTGCTGCAGGATCTCCCAACTCGTGTCACTCGAACAGTCATCAACAATCACCAGTTCTTTAACTTGTGGCTGCTCAAGCACAACCTTTACCACCGTAGTAACTGTTGCCGCCTCGTTATAAACAGGCATCACTACAGAAAGGGAATGATCAGCCATGGATTCGCCAGGTTGGTTCGCGTCAGACATCGCGCCAAGTTATTCAATACCATTCATATTCATCAATTCCAAAATACCCTAAAGATCATAAGCACAATGACGGCCCCGCCACGCTCGCTGCCTGATAGTCGATCAGCCAGTTCCCTGCTTGCGGTAATCACACCGCGAAACGTATTTCTCTAACCAGACGTAGAGGCAGCATGGCGGCTACTTCTGATCCCAGTCGTGCTCTGGCTCGATATCGGGGATGTTGGCCAACAAGTCAGCGATCGCAGTCGGGTCGGCGTAGGATGGAAGTGAAACGACATTATCAAAAACACTAAGAAATAGAACCACTGATACACACTGATTGACACTGATATTTTTTTAAAAGGGATATCATCATAGGGGTGCAGAAGGGGAGAGAGTTATTGGTTATCGGTTATCCATGCTTTGCTTCTTCAGCTTGGTTGCACGATGCCGTCATGAGCCAAGCTACGCAGGGCAAGCAGATTTCAGTTTTCAGTATTTCAGTATTTCAGTTTCTCAGGGGACATCCCGCTTGATTATATTAATGACCGTTTTAGAATCTTACCAGAGATGAATACCATGACCCTCAGCTATCCCGAGACGCTGCCTGATAGTGCACGGTTGTCGCGCGGCGAGTTTGAGAGGACGATGCGCTTCGCCATGGCAGCCAAGCTATATGAGTTAGGGCGTCTCTCCTCAGGGCAGGCTGCTAAACTTGTTCCCATGGATCGCTATACTTTTCTCAAGTCGCTGAACCAGATCGATGTCGCTGCGATTCAGTGGAACGGTGACGAGTTTGCCAGCGAAGTGGCCAATGCGTGACATCGTCATCAACACTGGTCCTCTTATCGCACTGGTGGCAGCGACCAATTCGCTTGATTGGGTTGGTGCCCAGCATCAGTGTTTGTATCGACCGCATGCGACAGCACGGGATTTGGATATCTCCGGCCCTGATCACTCGTACCCTGCAGCAAGCGAGCGAAATATGATAAGGGAGCTACGGTAATGACCCTCCCGCAACGTCCTGGGAGGGTCGCTCGGACTATTTATCCGATTTCCGGTAATCACCCCGCGAAAAATACTTCTCTAACCAGACGTAGAGGCAGATGAAGAGGTAACGGCTGCCCATCTCCTTGATCTTTAATTTCGCCACTCCATGCCTGCGGTTACGCCAGGTGATCGGGATCGTCGTCCAGTTGTAGCCACGGACAATCGCCTTGAGTGGCAGTTCGACGGTGATATTAAAGTGGGGCGACAGAATCGGGCGGACACCATCAATGACCGGCCGCCGGTAGGCCTTGAAGGCATTGGTTGTATCATTCAGTCCATGGCCAAATAGAATACGGATAAATTGATTGGCCGCCCGGTTAAATAGCAGCTTTACCCGGGGGTAATCAATCACCCCACCCCCCTTTATAAACCTGCTGCCAAAGACACAGTCATAGCCTTTATTCAGCTCCTCCCAATAACGCACGACATCCCGACAGTCATCGCTTTCATCAGCCATCATGATGACCACCGCATCGCCGGTAAAGGCATCTAAGCCGCGTGTGATCGCCCTCCCGAAGCCATTCGGTCCGGGGTTTTTAATCGGTACCAGCTGCGGGATTTTTTTTTGCTCCTGTTGCAGGATTTCCCAGGTCTGGTCGCTCGACCCGTCATCGACTACGACGATTTCATGAGGAACCTTGCGCAAATTCAGCTCAACATTCAAGTGCTCGACCGTCGACGCGATACACCCTTCTTCATCGCGTGCCGGGATGACGATGCTCAGTTTGGTGAGCGGTGGCAGGTCAGGGTTGGGCTGGTTGTTTCGCATGGAACCACTTATGAAAGATGATAGTTAACCACTGATTGACACTGATAAACACTGATAATTTAAATTTAAACATTCATTCACTGGCATTGCGCCAGCGGATAAGAACAATCTGCAGAGCAGAAAAACTGAATACCACTAACTCCTTGCTGCTTGCCCTTCGAATTCCCGATAAATCGGGACGAAGTAGGGCTAACTCTTAACTCACTCTTCTTATTGTTGTCCTATAAGGCACGTATAGAACACTAATAATCACATGAATTAGTGTTCTATAAGTGTTTATTAGTGGTAAAACTTAAATCAGTGTTAATAAGTGGCTTTATCCTTATCAGTGGTCAGGTCGTGCAGGCGGCATGGATCTCCTCCAGGATCTCGCGGATCCCATATTTGTATTTCCAATCCGGGTAGTGCGACTGGAACTTCCTGACATCACTGATCCACCAAATATGGTCACCGATCCGATTGTCCTCGACATAGGACCAGTCTAAGTCCTGTCCGCTGATCTGCTGGCATAAATCGATGGCCTCCAGCATCGAACAGTTGGCATGGCGGGAGCCACCAAGGTTATAAACTTCGGCTACCCGCGGCGCACCAAAGAACTGCCAGACGGCATCCACAAAGTCATGACTGTGGATATTATCCCTGACTTGCTTCCCCTTATATCCGTAAACACGATATGGCTGCCTTGCTACTGTACATTTCATCAAATAGGCGAGAAAGCCATGTAACTCAGACCCGGCATGCGCCGGGCCGGTCAAGCACCCGCCCCGCAGGCAGGTCGTTGGCATCCCAAAATACCTGCCGTATTCCTGCACCAGGGTATCAGCGGCCAATTTTGAGGCACCAAACAAGCTGTGCTTGGTTTGATCGATCGACATCGCTTCGTCGATTCCGTACTGATAATATGGGTGCACCTCATCAAGCTCCCAGCGACTCTCATGCTCAATTAATGGCAAGCGGTTCGGGGTATCACCATATACCTTATTGGTACTGGTATAGATAAATGGCGCCACCGGGCAATGCTTGCGGGCAGCTTCGAGCAAATTCAGGGTTCCATTGGCATTGACACTGAAGTCGGTCTGCGGCTCACGCGCCGCCCAATCATGGCTTGGTTGTGCGGCCGTATGGATCACTGCCGAAATCTGTGAACCATACTTCTTGAATATCTGCTCAATTCCATCAGCGTCACGGATGTCCGTCTGGTAATGAGTATATCCATTTAAGTTAGCCTCCAGCTCATGAACTGATTGGGTCGTCGATGCCTCTTCCCCAAAGAAGTAAGCTCGCATGTCATTATCGATACCGACTACATCCAGGCCCTCGCGTGCGAAGCGCTTACATGTTTCCGAGCCAATCAAGCCTCCCGCCCCTGTAACTAAAGCAATTGCCATGCTAAAAAATGATCAGTCGGATAGATTAACTCAATGCAAAATTACAACTTCCGCTCGCTCATGATAATCAGAGATAGTTACTCAACTGATTGACTCGGCTTTGCAATTCAGCGCCGATATTTTTTTACGCTTATTGTATGAGTACATAAGTAGCATCAAGAATTTGCAATGACACATCAATCCCAATCCTTTTAGCTGTCAGACATGCGCATCTTGATCTCGGCCATTGCCTGTAGCCCGGAGCGGGGATCCGAAGCTTATGTCGGCTGGAATGCCGTGCAGTCACTCTCTAAAGATCATGACCTGTGGGTCCTGACCCATGGCAATGACCGCGCTGCCATTGAGAGGGCACAGGCTGCGGGTGCGATCGGCGATAATGTTCGATTTACCTATCATCGTGGCTGGGATGCCAGGCATCCGAACCGGATTATAGCGCGCCTGCAAAACTGGTTGGACTACTCAGCCTGGCTCAAGGATGCCTTAAGGACAGCTGCGAAACTCGATGCCGAGGTGGATTTTGACCTGATCCATCATCTGACCATGGTCTCGTGGCGGGTTGGTTTACCCTACTGGAAACTGGGCAAGCCATTAGTCTGGGGGCCGGTCGGTGGTGCCGAGCAATATCCCCCAGCATTCTACCCGCTGCTCAGTCGTTCAACCATTGCCTATGAAGTCCTCCGCTCAGGTATGAACCTGTTCAGTAAATATTCGCCCGCCGTCAGAAATTGTTGCCGACAATCCGCGGCAGTCGTCGCCAGTAACCGCACCACCGCCAAACTACTGCAGCAGGCTGGTGCGCCAGCCAAGCACATCCACCTGCTCTCCGCCAGCTTTTTTAATGACCGCCAAATTGACAAATTTCAGCAATTGCAAAGCAGTAAACCTCCGGCGACTTCCTGCCTGAATTGTTTTGCCGGTGGTGATATCGAAGGCCGTAAAGGCATGGCGATCGCTCTGCATGCATTAGCTATCCTTAAACAACGAGGCATCCGATTTCACTACCAGGTCGCTGGCAGCGGTCCTGAGATAGCTCATCTACAAAGACTGGCCAGCAAGCTGGACATCGCGGATTCGGTCATCATTGGTGCGGCACTTAGCGGTACCGATTATGTTGCCAAACTGCAACAGTCACATGTCTATTTATTGCCGAGCCTGCGCGATAACTCGCCAATCACGCTCATGGAAGCAATGCTGGCCAAATGTGTTCCGGTGATTGCCGATTGCGGCGGACCAACTGACATCGTGACTGATTCCTGCGGAATAAAAATTCCCATTAATAACCCGCAACAGACAATCAACGGCGTAGCCGATGCCCTCGCACGCTTAGCCACTGACTCCGAGCACCTGTCAACTCTGGCTGCAGCTGCCAGCCAACGCGTAGCGGAGCACTACTCCGAACACCATTATCAGCGCCGTATCACGGCAATCTACCAGGCAGCTACCAAAGCAGCTGCCACACGTCACTGATACAGGCCCTTCCAACTTCCAACTGCCAACTGCCAACTGCCCCCGACTCGCTGCGCTCGTTGCCCTGCGGCGGGGTCTCCGTTTCACTCCGACAACTGCCTACCTTCAACTTCTAACTTCTAACTTTCAAAGTTGGCTGTTGAATGTTCTTCAGAAGTCAGGCCTATTCGGTCGATTATGGTCAGCCTCATTCAGCCAGCCAGGCAGATAACAATTCCAACTCGGACTCTGCAAAGAATCCGGCTTCCGTCAGCAGTGTATAGCAGGTCATCAGATTGTTGCCGATATGCTCCGATCCAGCAGCCAGCGGTGCTTCAGCCAGCAATTCTACGATCTTTTTATTGCCAAAATAACCGGAGATTTCATCCTCAAAATCGCATAGCAGATCGTGCTCGTTACGTTCCTGGTAGACAGTTGCCGAATGGAACGATAATCGCCAGTCGCAAGTCCAGAGAATTCGTTGGGCAATGAACGAACGCCAGATATCCGTCATCCGGAACGAACAGGTTGCCGGCAAATACAGCAAAGGATAAGCCTCCGGAAACCACAGGGTATTCTGGCTATTAAACGGGCACCAGCATCCTTCTGCAAGCACCAGCGGCTGCTCCGGCTGAAAAGTAAATGGCAGTTGGTGCAGCATCCGCCAGACCGCATCGACATCAGGGTTCTCATCAGCCAGAAATTGCTGGATCGGTGAGTGGGCAGGCGCAGGCAACCGTTCACTTCCGGTAGCCGCCTGCCACTCGGGCATCGCCAGATCAACTGGAAACCCGCGCGGATAAATAAAACGATCAGCAAAGTAGCGATAGGCATTAGCCCAGCCCGACTGCTGTACCAAACGACCATCAACTGCCACTTCGCGCCGTTGCCAGAATTCCTGCCGCGGTATATTGTCGTCATCAGTCTCGAGGATGAATGGTGCCCTTCGCCTGATCGCTTCGAGATAGGCCAGATTTTTTCGTGCATAAGTGCGCTCGGGACAGAGTTTGCCATACTCTCCCATCTGGCGCTGAGTTTCGATATCAAGAAATGTCGCACCCTCCAACTCAAAGTCGTCCGGGCTTTTGGAATCTCCAGCGATAATAAAATCCCATCCCTGCCGCGCACAGCCGTCGGCAATTTCCTCCATTAGCTTATTGGCATGAAAGATCGTGGTGATGATGACAGCAGGTTTTGACATAATTAAGAGTAGATTAAATTTTGGATGCTCTGCCAGTCAGACGTTGCAGTGTGTAATGCATTAAAGTTGCCAGCGAATCAGAGATCGAGCTTTGCGAGACCCGTGGTGAAGGCGCCCGGTAATGGATCGGAACTTCCATCCAGCGACTGTAGCGCAACAGGTAACGAACTTCAGTCTGGTAAAAGTGGGCCCTGGATTTAAGCTCATTATCCAACAGCCGCTTTACGATCTTACGATGAAATCCCTGATAACCGGAAGTCATGTCCTTGATTCGCACATTCAACAGCAACCTGGATAAGAGGCTGCCACCAAAAGAAAGCAGTCGGCGGTTGAGTGGCGAATCCACCATCGAACCACCATTGATATAGCGGCTACCAAAAGCACAGTCATTACCCTCGGTCAAAACCCGCAGAAACATCGGGATGGCTCGTGGGTCGTGCGACAACCCGGCATCCATCTCGATGATAAACTCATGCCCGCCAGCATATGCCTCGCGATAACCGCGCAGGTAAGCATCAACCACCGAGCGGTTTTCAGGTGCCCAAACTGCTACAAATCGGGAATCCTCAGCCGCTAAATCGTCACACAACTCGCGCGTACGATCCCGCGACACTTCGTCGCAAATCAGGTACACTTTACCAGATGCTAATAAATCCAATTGCTTAGTGAATGCCTCGCGGAATGGTTGCCAATCCGGTTCTTCATTGGCAACCGGAATAATCGCAGCCCAGTCGAGGTTGGCATATGGCAGCATCCGCAAAGCTTAATTTTGTTGCCTTGAATGAAAAGTAAATACTTGGTCACTCATTTACTGACATTGGTTGCCGGTCTGTATAGAACCGAAGCCAGATGACGAAACTGGCCTCCACAAAGCTCGCATTCCCGGCGCGTACCCTGCTGCTGATTTTAGCATGCTGCGCGATCCTGTTTGCTTTCCCCATACCGTGGCCGAACACAGTATTTTTCCCCGATGCTGGCGGATATGCCGCAGCGGTCACAGCCGGGAAATGGGTCGCACACACGCCGGGATACCTGTTATTTGTGGCACTGGGCAGAGTTCTGCTTCCGCTTGCAGGTGGCAATGCCATGCTGGCAGTCCAACTCGCCAGCTTCCTGCTATACATTTTATCGCTGCTATTCGTGTGGCTCGGCCTGTCCCGTATGCTCAAGCCATGGCCTGCCATATTACTGAGTACCACCTACGCACTGTTACTGATTCCGTTATTTTATTCACGCATTGGCACAAACCATAGCGCCGACCTGATGGTTGCAGCACAGCTGCTGCTGGCTGTGCATCTCCACAACTCTCCAGCCAATAAGCGCACCAGCCTGCTGTTTTTTTGTCTGGCAATGTTTTTCAGTGCTGGATTCCGGTTGCCAACTTTCCTGATGCTGACCCCGGTTTTTTTCGTTTTTCTCATTACCAACTTTAACTGGCAGCTGCTGACCGGTTACCTGGTGACTGCCGCTGCAATTATCACTCTGCAACTCTTTGTGATCGACCAGTTCGGTGGCTGGCAACAATTCCAACTCCTCTCGGCAGGCCAGGCGTCGGTGGCCAAGGCGGGCAGTATCCTGCTCTCCGGGATCACCATCCAAACACTCGCCAATATGGCCCGTGCGTCATTCTGGTTTTTTCTTTCAACAAACTTCCTGATCCTGCCGGCACTGATTCTCATTTGGCAGCACCGCAAACGATTCTGGTCCAGGCAATCAGAGCTGATGATTCCGGTACTCAGCATCATCGGTCCGCTGTTGGCAGATATCCTGTACGTCTCCACCCACCCCGGCTATCTGGCTGCCGCAATCCCCGGAGTTATCTGGCTGGTTGCTTACGTGGCTAAAGAACGAACCAGGCTGGTCTTCGTTAGTTGCCTCTTCAGTTGCCTGCTGTCGCTGGTAATTTTCTTTGGTTTGCGGCTCATAGAAAAACCAACCTCTGCTCGACAGGCAGTCTTTAATGCACTGCTGTTGCAGTACAACCGCGATGCTATTGAAAAAGGTGTCTGGCGTCCGGCTGCCGAATGGCTGCGCATCGCCGGCGACACCAGCCTGGTCCCCGAAGCCCGCGAG
>CAZHRP010000038.1:0-15609 GCA_964535055.1 uncultured Chthoniobacteraceae bacterium | reverse complement strand
TGGTCGCCCGGTACCCACTGCCGCCGATGGAAACCTCCATTCCGTCGCGATCGTCGATCTGATGAAAGAGGCCGGATGCACTTTGATGGGATTGTTCCCAGGCCCGGTAGTTGCTAATAAGATCATCAAGCAGGCCGGTTATGAAGTCGCGGTCGGGGCTGACGAGATGGCGATTGTAGTAAGCGTCTGCAATCCAGCAGCTATATTGGCGGGGGTTGCCACCTTTACGGAGCCAGAAAACAGCATAGTCATCCAGGTAGGTCGAATTGTGTAGCCAGCGGCCTTCATAAAAGTGATGGCCGACCGGGCAACTGATAGTGTTATGTTTTCCTGACCAGGAAACTTTGGGCAGAAATTCAGTGATCACATAACCATCTGGAGTCGCTTTGACATGCTTGCGATAGGTCCACCAGCGGAAGTAGTAAGTCCACTCAAAATCTGCATCAGGGCAATCAAGCAGCGGGATGTTTTGTTTTAGAAATGTGAAAGCATCATGGTTCGGGATATTTGCATAGAGTTCTTCATCATCGGTATTGAATTTAGCCACATAGCTCTTCAGTTTTTCAAAGGAAAGGACCGGAGGTTCTGTCCCGGCTGCATTTACCGGGGGCAAAATTATTGAGCTGTACAGGAGTAAGAGGGGGATGGGTTGACAGAAGTTTAAGCTCATCAAGCTAATGGGTTGTTGGCGACTTGATCGATAACGCCCTGCCAGTTTAATGGATATTGACCGGGTTTGAACACAGCTATCTCAACAATCTGAAGTTCGGAGCCTGTCCCCCAATACTAATGTGACTGTTGTTGCTCGCAGTAATTATGACTTTCCATTCTTGGGCTGTTGGTTGATATATTTGCAAAACATGGTTATCTCTCCCTTCGACTGGCTATTTTTTGCCTTGTTTTTTGCTGTGGTTATTGGTTTCAGTCTGTGGAAGTCACGCCGGACTGACCACACCAGCCGTGATGGCTCCGATTTCTTTCTGGGCGGCCGATCACTGACCTGGCCTGTCATTGGTATCTCTATTGTCGCGGCTAATATTTCTTCCGAACAGATGGTTGGAATGGCCGGGGCCGGAGCCGCCAACCAGGGCCTTGCAGTCAGCTCGTGGCAGTTAATGGGCTCAGTATTTATAGTCGTGATATCAATGACCCTGTTGCCACGTTTTCTCAAAGCCGGTATCTACACGATGCCCGAGTTCCTCGAGTATCGCTACAACTTTGCTGCCCGCAGTATCATGGCTATCCTTACAGTAGTCATTTACGTAGGCGTGCTACTAACCGCAGTGCTTTACACGGGAGCCACAGCGCTAGCAGTCCTGGTCGAGATTCCGATGAGTCAGGGGGTATGGATTATTGGTGCCATAGGTACGCTTTACGCGGCCTCCGGCGGTCTCAAAGCAATCGCCTATGCCGACCTTATCCAGGGCATAGCGCTGCTAGTTGGTGGTATGCTCATTTTCTTTATGGGGCTGCATGCCTGCGGGGGGTGGGCTGAGTTTACGGCTGCAAACCCGGACAAGCTCAAGATGCTCCTGTTCGATGACCATCCCGGACATTCCGAACTTCCCTGGCATACAGTCTTCTCCGGCATGTGGATTGTGATGATCTACTATTGCGGGCTCAACCAATTCATCGTCCAGCGGAATCTTGCTGCTAAGACTCTGCGTGATGGCCAGTTGGGTATGATATTTGCGGGTGCTCTGTGGTTGCTGGTACCGTTTGCTATTGTAATGCCGGGCATCATGGCCAGTCAGTTATACGGGGCTGAACTGGCAGATAAAAGCGATGCAGCCTATCCGGTCCTGATAAAGAACCTTATCGCGCCTGGTTTGCGTGGATTTATCTTCGCAGCGATTGCCGGAGCGATAGTTTCGACGCTTGCTTCGCTGCTTAATTCTTCATCGACTATTGCTTCGATCGACGTTTACAAGCGGCTTATTAACCCAAAAGCATCCGATCAGAGCATCGTGCTTCTTGGTCGTATCCTGACACTTGTGTTTGTTGTTCTCGGTTGCTTCACGGCGCCGCTGTTAAGTGACCAAATTTTCCAATTCATCCAGAAATTTCAAGGTTTCATCTGGCCAGGCGTGGTCGCAGCATTTCTTGGTGCCTTTTTGCTGCCACGTGCTCCCGGTTCTGCCGGGGTGACTGCGTTACTACTTGGGCCGATTCTGTATGCGGTCTTCCAAATTCTCAACAAGGACGGACTTTTCGCGCACGTGCTGGAAGAGCGGGTATTGCAAATGCATTTCCTGACTCAGGTACTTGCGTGTTTTTGTATAACCTTTGCGGTGATGGCTATTATTGCTTTCATGAGGCCGCTTGCCGAACCACGCAAACTACCAGTTAGAGAATCTATGGACCTCAAGACCGAACCGGTGGTCAGGTTTGCCGGGATACTTGTTATTCTAGGTGTTGCCGCCTTTTACCTGGTTTTTCGTTGAGCGGCCATGCAAGTACATACACACACTTTCGCCTATGTCAGTTGATGCAAAAATTGAACGGTTAACTATTCCCACCTATCGGCTGGGATCTCCTGAGAAGAATCCACTCTTTTTTGAAAAGCGGGTTTACCAGGGATCCTGTGGGAAAGTTTATCCGGTTCCATTTATCGACAAGGTCTATGACACAGCAGCAGCAGTTGAATACCAATCCGTGCGCCTGGAAAATGATTTTGTCCGCTTAGTGTTACTACCTGAAATTGGTGGGCGGATCTTTCAGGGACAGGATAAATGCAATCACGATTACGACTTTTTTTACCGCCAGGATGTAATTAAGCCGGCACTGGTTGGGTTGGCAGGGCCGTGGATCTCAGGTGGTGTGGAATTTAACTGGCCACAACACCACCGACCGGGCACTTATCTACCTGCAGATGTTGCCACAGAGGAGAGCGGCGATGGTTCGCAGACTGTTTGGATGTCTGAGCACGATCCGCTTAACCGGCTCAAAGGGATGCACGGGATTCGCCTGCAGCCTGAAAGTTCGTTAATAGAACTCAAGGCACGCCTTTTCAACCGGACTCCTTTGCTGCAGACATTTCTCTGGTGGGCCAATGTTGCGGCTGAAGTGCATGACAACTACCAGAGTTTTTTTCCACCAGACGTGCATTATGTAGCAGATCATGCGGTGCGCGCGATGTCGTCGTTTCCTGTAGCAGAAAATGATTATTATGGAGTGGATTATGCCAGGCGTGCTGGTGCCAATGATCTTTCCTGGTATAAAAACATCCCGGTTCCAACCAGCTACATGGTCTGCCAGACTGAGTTCGATTTTTTTGGTGGATATGATTTTGATGCTGCAGGTGGCTTCGTTCACGTGGCCAATAAGCATATAGCGCCGGGCAAGAAGCAATGGACTTGGGGAAATCATGAGTTTGGTTGGGCCTGGGACCGGGAGCTGACCGACTCTTCGGCAGGCTCAGGGCAGGCTGCTCCCTACGTCGAATTGATGGCCGGTGTCTACACCGACAACCAACCTGACTTTTCCTACCTGGCACCATATGAAACCAGGACGTTTTCACAATTCTGGTGGCCGTATCAGAAAATTGGGCCGGTGCAACAGGCCAATACTCTGGCGGCCTTGCGGTTTGTCGTTAATGATGATCGTTCGATAGATCTTGGGCTGGCTGTCAACCGTCCCATGAATAACTTAAAAATGCTGGTCAAGGATGGGCAGCAAGTACTTTTGGATCAATTAATTTCGGTTACACCCGCTCATCCATGGCAGCACTCGTCACTGCGCTTTACAGGAGAGCGGGATACGACCTTGTGCGTATGGGTATTTAATGCTGATGGGGATGCAGTGATTGGTTACCGTCCGGTTGATCGTGCGACCTTAAGTCGGGAGCGTGAGTTAGCTACCGAACCGCCGCTGCCGGATGACTGCGATTCGCTAGAAGAACTGTATTTAATTGGTGAGCATCTCGAACAGTACCGACATCCAACCCGCTACCCCGAATCATACTGGCTGGAGGCACTGCAGCGGGAACCTTATGACATTCGAAGCAATATTGCACTAGGACGTCAGCTGCTATCCCGTGGTCAGTTTAAAGAAGCAGTTGAGCATTTTGAGCAAGCGATCAAGCGCCTCACTCGACGCCATCCTAACCCTGAGACCGGGGAAGCTCACTACTTTTTGGGAGTGACTCGCCGATTTCAGGAGGAATTTGATACAGCATACCCATTGCTATATAAAGCAACCTGGAACTATGCCTGGCGGGCTGCAGCGTTTTACGAATTGGCCTGCATCGACATGCAGAGGGGTAACTTTTCTACTGCCTGTGATCACCTTAAGGAATCGCTACTCTGCAATGCTGCCAATAATAAGGCACTGGTGGCTCTGGCAATTTGCCAAAGAAAACTGAATCAAATGACAGCTGCCAGAGCTACTCTCGACGCATTGCTGGGTGCAGATCAATTGGATCATTGGGCACTAGTTGAGCAGGCAGTACTAGACGGCGGTAGCGCACGCTTGAGTATGGCCAGCCGCAACGATGCCCAGACAGCTTTGGACGTGGCATTTGATTATGCTGACTGTGGCTGTTGGCTGGAAGCAGCTGAACTCCTTGAACATCATCACGCGGATAAAGTTATACCGGTAGCTGTCCCAAACCCGCTCGAGCGCAGTGTAACAACCCACTACGCACAAGCTTGGTTGTTTGCTAAAGCTGGTAATCATAGTAAATCTATGGATGCTCTAAAGACTGCGAAGAGTCATAGTCCCGACTACTGTTTTCCCTCGCGCTTACACGAGCTTAAGATTTTGCAGTGGGCATTAGCGCAAGCGGGTCCGGCGGGTGATCGTAATGCAGCCTACGGATTGGGAAATTTTTATTATGACAAAAAGAGGCATGCCGATGCTATTCAAGTGTGGGAGCAAGCGCGCCAAACTGATCCTGGGTTTGCTACAGCACACCGCAACCTGGGTATTGCCTATTGGAATGCCGATAGAGATCGGGAGGCGGCCAGAAAATGTTATCAGCAAGCGCTGGCCTGCGATTCCTCTGACCCGCGCTTAATTGCTGAATATGTACAGTTATGCGGCAAATTGGGTGATAGTGCTGCAGAGCGGTTGGCATTTTATGAAGACCACTTGAACTTAGTGTTCGAGCGTGATGATGCGACTGTCGAGTTGGTCACTCTGTATAATGAAACCGGCCAGGCGAAACAGGCTCTGGAAATACTTGAGTCGCGCCGCTTTCACCCGTGGGAAGGGGGAGAGGGTAAGGTGCTGCGGCAATATACCGTTGCCCAACTCCAATTGGGTGAAGCAGCGTTGCTGGCAGGAGATGCCCAAGCTGCTTTGGAGCACTTCAAACAAGCCCTGAACACTCCTGATAATTTGGGTGAAAAATATCACTACCTGCAGGCTAAAGCGGATGTCTTGTTTTGGCAGGGTAAAGCATTACAGGCACTCGGCAGGGAAGCAGAAGCACTTGCACAATTTGAAGCAGCCGCCAACGAATCCGGTGACTTTCAATCGATGGCTGTCACCGATTATTCCGAATTGACAGTATTTAAAGCTCACGCCCTGCGCGAGCTGGGCCGTGAAGCTGAGGCCGAGAAGATTCTCCATGCCATGGATGAGTATGCTTCACATGAGTTGAGTAAGCCTGCCAGAATAGATTATTTCGCTACGTCATTGCCTAATCTGCTGGTTTTTGAGGAAGATTTGGAGGCAACTAAAAAAAGCCGGCTGCAGAGGTTACATAGTCTCGCTAACAATGGTTACGCGGCAAGTAAGTAGACCTAAGAATGTGGCTTTCTACCCGGACTTATCCTGTCAGCTATAATTGGTAACTATCGATCATTTTCCATGAAAATTGGCGTCGCAAAAGAAATCAAGAGACATGAGTACCGGGTTGGGATGACTCCTGACGATGCCAGGACCTATCTGGCGCATGGTCACAAGGTGTATGTAGAAAGTTTCAGTGGCGCCCAAGCGGGGTTTGATGATGCGGCCTACGAGCGAGTGGGAGCGGTCATTGTTGCCGACGCGGAGGGATTATATGCAGAGGCTGACATGGTCGTTAAGGTAAAGGAGCCGCAGCCGGAAGAATACGATTTGCTTAGGGCAGGGCAGATCCTGTTTACTTACCTGCATTTGGCTGCCGATGAGCAGCTAACCCGTACCTTGCTGACAAAGCAGGTACAAGCCGTTGCTTACGAAACGATTAAGGAGCACAAGTCATTGCCTTGTCTGGTACCGATGAGCGAAATTGCCGGTCGGTTATCGGTTCAGGAGGGAGCAAAATACCTTGAAAAGCAGTTTGGTGGGCGGGGCATTCTGCTTGGTGGTGTGCCGGGGGTTCGGCGCGGCAAAGTTGCTATCCTTGGCGGTGGAGTAGTTGGAACCAATGCCGCTAAAATAGCTGTCGGAATAGGGGCGGATGTGACAATCCTCGATGTGAATGCGCGGCGTTTGGCTTACCTTGATGATATTTTTGGTTCATCGATAACTACACTTTACAGTACTGAGGCTAACCTTGAAATGGTGCTGCGGGAGTGTGATTTGCTGATTGGGGCTGTACTGATCCCCGGGGCGAGGGCTCCGAGGTTGGTACGACGCAGTCATTTGTCAATTATGCGCCAGGGGGCGGTGATCGTAGATGTTGCCGTGGACCAGGGTGGTAGCGTAGAAACAATCCGACCCACTACACATGATGACCCCGTTTATCTGGTCGATGGGATACTACATTACGGGGTCGGTAATATGCCTGGAGCGGTTGCACTAACTTCGACCCTGGCTTTGACCGGAGCAACGCTTAGCTACGGCTTGCAGATTGCCAACCATGGGTTGGGGACAGCAGCAAAACACTCACATGCTATAGCTACAGGAATTAATACTTATTCCGGCAAGCTGACCTGTCAGGCAGTGGCGGCAGCACATCGAATGGACTATGTGCCGCTCGAACAGCTATTATGAACCCACAATAAGTATATTACCGGAAAGCCCTTTAGAAACTGTCTGTGAAAGGCATATAATCTGTTGCATCGATTTACTTGTTTGCACTAAGTAGAAAAAGCGATCTGCGTAGGTGGTTGGACAGATTGTTAAGGTGCTAAGTTATTCCACTCGGTTTCCGTTGCTGGTCTTTTCTGATACTCCATTAACATCTGCCATTTATCGTCCAGCTTGGTGAGGAGGGCTTCAAATGCGATGTAGTCCGTTGTTGCTTTAGCGTCTTGCCGGTCGGAGGAATAGCGGAAGATTCCCGATTGATGAGCGGTCGTTAAATCATGATAGCGGTGAGAAAACCGGAACTTCAGATCAGTCCTGACTCTCCCTGAGCTGGTATCCTCGAAGTCCGACTTCCATCGGGATAAGGCTTGCGTTAATGGGTAACTTGTTTGCTTATTGCCGGAGATTATGACTCCCTGCGGGTGAATCGTGTCAGCGTATGCTGCGAAATCACCCTCACTCATGGCCCGCTCGACTTCTGCCCAGTAGGCATCAATCTCATTAGCTGCTGCAGTGACCGGTGAAGCGAGTGGGGTAGCTATGAACTTACGGATAGCGATCGGGCCATGATCACCCTGGATGGTGATTGGGCCGGACGGAACTTCTCCCGCCAACGGGTTTGATCGTGTCGGTTTACTGACGCTGACATTGCTTTGTACTTGAATGCCATTAATCAGGACAGATTCGAACTTGGCATCCGAGATTTTTTTGCGCTCAGCATCGAAGCGGGGGGCTTGGAAGGTAATTTCCATCGTTTGCCACCTGCCGGGTGCCTTGGCAGTATTTTGCAGTGGCTCTGCGTTCTCGTAGATGCCTCCCAAGTCGCCGCTGCCTACCTTTTCCTTGCCGTGACTGTCGAGAATCTGCACCTCGTATCGGCCCATTAAATAAACACCAGCATTAGACCCTTTCGGAATCATGAATTCCAATTCCACATGCACGTCACTGAATGAAGCGCGAGTGAAAAGATAAGGAATCGAGATGTCTTTGGTTTTGCCATTGACCAGAACTGAACCCGTGTTGCCCCTGGTGGTTAGTTCGGTCCGATCAGGCACATCAACGGCACGCTCTACCCGGTGCCAGCCTTCGGTAGCTTGAAAATGTTCGAGCGCCTTACCTTCAAGCAAGTCGATACTTTCTGCTTGCTGTGCCTGTGTTTCCGTCGTGGATAAAGCCAGGATGCTAAGTATAACTGCAATGCAAGTCTTGCCGGGTTTCTGATTCGAGCGCATAAGTATGGATATTAGTTGCTTTTTCTGATTGAATAATAGCATGAAAAATGAGCAGTGCTACAAGGTGATCTGGATTGTAAGGGTTCTACTTTTATTGGCTTGTATGCAGTCATTCTTGCATGGGGCAGAGCGACCTAATGTTGTTTTCATCCTGAGTGATGATCAGGGGTGGAGCGACTACAGCTTCATGGGGCATCCGCATATTAAGACGCCCAACATTGATCGTCTTGCTGCACAGGGTATCCTATATGAGCGTGGTTATGTGACTGCGCCTTTGTGCCGGCCATCACTAGCCAGCATCGTGACCGGCCTCTACCCGCACCAGCTTGAAATTCGTGGCAATGACCCTGTTGGCTGGTGGCAAACCAAGAATCCTGAAGCCAAGGCTGAACTTCGCAATCGTATGACAGCAGCTTTTGCCAAGCGGACGTCATTCATCAAAGAGCTGCAATCCTATGGCTATGCCACTTTACAGACTGGCAAGTGGTGGGAGGGAAACCCTTTGGATCATGGTTTTGATCAAGCGATGACCCATGGTGATCCGCTACGTGGTGGAAGGCACGGTGACGATGGACTAAAAATCGGTCGGGAGACATTACAGCCAATCTTTGACTTTACCGAGCAAGCGGTCGCTAACGGAAAACCATTTTTTATCTGGTACGGTGTGTTTTTGCCACACACGCCACATAATGCCCCGAGTCGCTTGTTCGAAAAATACCGGGATTTGGCCCCCAATGAACCGACTGCCTGGTACTGGGCAAATTGCGAGTGGCTGGATGAAACTTGCGGGCAATTAGTTACTCATCTCGAACAGCTCGAGATTTATGATGATACGATTATTATTTACACCTGCGATAACGGTTGGATTCAACATCCTGAGCGCAGAAATAGATTTGCCGACCGCTCCAAGCAGGAGCCTTACGAAAAAGGTATTCGTACTCCAATATTCATTACGCAGACAGGGACAATAAAGCCATACCGTGATCGAAGGACTCTGGCGAGCAACATTGATATTGCTCCAACCATCTTGAAAGCCTGTGGCATTGAGGTGCCAGAAGAGATGGTTGGCTTAGACCTGCGGAGTCCGGAAAAGCTTGAGCAGCGAGACCGTGTTTTTGTTGATGCTTACGAACATGATAGTGACCTGGATCAGCTAGACGATCCGACACATGGACTTAAAGCCCGAGTGGTGATCGACGGTTGGGATAAACTTATCAGCTTTCCTAACAGGGTGGAGCTATATGGACTGCGTGATGATCCCCACGAGCAGAATGAATTAAGTAAACAGAATCCGGATACAGTTGCCCGATTGGAGGAGATTTTGAACGGTTATTGGGATCAGTGAAGGGTGAGAATTTTGTCCCGTCTAGCCTTGCAAGTTCACAGGATACTCACCGGCTTCAATGAGTTTGCGGATACTGGCGACCACACCAGGTTTGTCCTTTGGGTATGTAACGCCAAACCAGTGTGCGGCAGTTGGCAGGACTTTGCAGGTTGCCTGCCTTGATTTGATCAGGGCATCAAAGACAGTAGGAATGTAGAGCTCTGATTTTGGCTGCTTGCCGTGATTACGCAGGAATTCATTCAGTACCTTCTCAACCTGATCAAAGATTGAAGGGTGCATTCCCCAAAAATTCATCGAGCAGATGGCATCAGGCGTGATCTCCGAAACTTCACCATCCATCGACTTACCACGGATCAGTTGGTCGGCATGCTTGGCAATTTCTAGATATTCCTCAACTTCGATTAGATTGCTGTCATCGTCAGCTGAGCAGATTCCCCGGTTGACTGTGCCATGTTCGGAGAGTGTGTTATCAAGACGGTAGCCAACCATCGAATAGGTAAACGGTAAGTCAGAAGCAGCCGGCAGATCTAACCAGGCTGCCATGGTTGCATATGCTTCTCGGCCGTAGAAATCGTCGGCATTAATTACGGCAAATGGCTCCTCGACTACCTTGCGAGTCGCATAGACTGCATGCGCCGTACCCCAGGGTTTATTGCGCTCTGAGGGTAACTGAACTCCGTCTGGTATATCATCCAGCCGTTGAAATGCGTAGTCGACTGCCATCGAGGCGGGCACCCTTGGCTCGATCTGTTCGCGAAATGCTTCCTGCAGTTCTTCCCGAATCACAAAAACAACCTTGTTAAAGCCTGCTCGCATAGCATCGTATACCGAGTAATCGAGGACTGCTTCCCTATTCGGACCCATAGGGTCTACTTGTTTCAGGCCACCGTAGCGGCTGCCCATACCTGCTGCTAACACGACTAGTGATTTGTCTCCCATGAGCAGTTTTCTAAGTGATTTGATTGAGGGCTACAACGGCAGTTTGCGCTTGTACTTTGATATCTTCCCATTGGCGATTGGAAATTTGTGCAGGAGTAGCCAGCCAGGTACCACCGATAGCAAAAACTTCTGGTACCGCGAGATAGTCACTCATGTTGCTTTGTTTTAGTCCGCCTGTGGGGCAGAACCGGCAACCACTACTCTTGAACGGTGCAATCAATGACTTTAAGAGCGGCAAGCCACCAGCCGCTTCTGCAGGAAAAAATTTCAGGTGGGTGCAACCCAGCTTTAGTGCTGCCTGGACGTCGCTAGGTGTCATCACTCCAGGCACGAATGGCAAACTCTCGGCCTGGAAGATGGCTATGATTTCCTGGTCAATTCCCGGAGCTAAACCAAATTGGGCGCCGGCATCAATCGCACGCTTGGCCTGTTCAGGAGTAAGCACAGTTCCTGCCGAGACCACTATATCTGGCAGGGTTTTGCGGATCGACGCGATGGCTGCAGCTGCGGCAGGTGTACGAAAAGTGACTTCGATGGCACCTAGACCAGCATCCAATAAGGTTTCAGCCAGTGGTACCGCAGTGTCGGCATCATCAATGACTACGACCGGTAGAATCCGGGAACTATGCAGCACTTGTTGGTCCATAGCGATTAGCGATCGACTCTGGCACCGCCACCGGCAACCAGCTTTTCGACTTCTTTCAGACTAGCCATAGTTGTGTCGCCGGGGGTGGTCATTGCCAGTGCCCCGTGAACGCAGCCATAATTAACTGCCTGCTGAGGATCGTTAAATTCCAGAAAGCCGTAGATCAGGCCACTGGCAAAGCTGTCACCACCACCGACCCGATCCATTATTTCCAGAATATCATCGCCCTGGAACTTGCGTACCGGTTCATAGAAATTGCCGTTGTGCCAAACCAGTGCTGACCATTCGTTGAGGGTGGCAGTTTTGGCGTTGCGCAGTGTAGTCGCTGTTACTTTGAAATTAGGGAACTCGGCGACGGCTTTTTCGATCATCTGCTTGAACGATTCTTCCTCGATGTTGCTGAGAATTTCGTCGACCCCTTCCACTTCAAATCCCAGGCATGCGGTAAAGTCCTCTTCGTTACCGATCATGACATCGACATGCCGGGCAATTTCACGGTTGACCTCACGGCATTTCTCCAAGCCACCAAAGTCTTTCCACAGCGATGGCCGGTAATTCAAGTCGTAGCTGACGATGGTGCCGTATTGTTTGGCCTTGCGGACAGCTTCCAGCACGACCGCCGGGGTGGTGTCAGACAATGCGGCAAAGATACCGCCAGTATGAAACCACTGCGCCCCGAGTTCTCCAAACAGGTAGTCCCAGTCAATATCACCGGCCTGCATCTGGCTGGCGGCAGTATGGCCGCGGTCGGGTGTGCCCCGCGCGCCGCGAATGCCAAAGCCACGCTCGGTAAAGTTGAGGCCATTGCGCACTTTGCGGCCAAGCCCGTCATAGTCGACCCACTTGATCATGCGGGTGTCGACTCCACCCTGCAGGATAAAGTCTTCGATTAGTCGGCCAACCGGATTGTCGGCAAATGCGGTCACCAGTGCGGTGGGTTTGCCAAAGCAGCGCCGCAGACCTCGCGAGACGTTATACTCACCGCCACCTTCCCAGGCGGTAAACTGTCTTGCGGTGTGTACCCGGCCTTCACCCGGATCTAAGCGTAACATTACTTCACCCAATGAAACACAGGCAAATTGGCAATCATCAGCAGATTTAAGGGACTTAATCATAAATATTAAAGCTAATCATTGAGCGATTTTCAGTCAATGGTGGATGTACTTTCAGGATAAAAAGATCCCTCTATTCAGCTATCTTGAAGGAGAACTTGAAACTGAAATTAAAGTATAAGATAAATTGAGGTAACAAGAGAGCTAAAGCAGGGGTAACGATGAAAGATGGAATGAATTATTTGCCGGAGATGCAACCGGCACCGGTAGTGGGAAAAAACGAATTTTGCTTTGCGGCAAGCCACTTCGACCATGGTCACATTTACGGTCAGATCACTGGACTAGTGCAAGCAGGAGGAACGCTGCGTGCCATTTATGAACCGCGCAGTGAGAAATTGGAACCGCTCAAGGATCTAATTGGCAGCGGGGTGCGCCTGGTTGAGCGCTTTGAAGACCTGCTTGAGGACGATGAGATCAGGCTCATAACAGCGGCCGCCATCCCTAATCAGCGCTGCGGGATTGGTTTGCGAGTGATGGATGCGGGGAAGGACTACTTCACTGACAAATCGCCGTTTACTACACTCGAACAATTAGAACTAGCCAGAGCTAAAGTTACGGATACCGGGCAAAAGTATATGGTTTGTTATTCGGAGCGGCTTGAGAACGAGGCGGCGTGGCAGGCTGGAGAGTTAATTGCCGGTGGGGCGATTGGCCGGATTCTGCAGGTTTTGATTATGGCCCCACATAACTTGAATGCGCCGAGTCGCCCCGACTGGTTTTTCGATAAGGAGTGCTACGGTGGAATTTTGACTGATATCGGATCCCATCAGTTTGAACAATTTTTGCACTACGGCCGTTGTGACGAAGCCACCGTGGCGCATGCGATCGTCGATAATCGGGCCAATCCCGACAAACCAGAACTCGAAGATGTCGGCCAAACCTCTCTCATCCTCGCCAACGGAATCCAATGCTTCTCGCGGGTAAACTGGTTTACCCCGGATGGCATGCGCGGCTGGGGTGACGGTCGCACATTCATAACCGGGAGCCGCGGAGTGATTGAGATCCGCAAATATTTCGATTTCGGACGCAGCGACAGCGGTGATTTGATCCTCATAGCTGATCAAAACGGGGACGAAATACTGGACGTCCACGGCAAAGTTGGATTTCCATTCTTCGGTGAACTTATCCTGGATTGCCTACACCGCACGGAGAATGCCATGACCCAATACCACGCGTTTCAGGCCGCTCGCCTCTCGTTGCATGCTCAAACCATGGCGGATGCCCAGCGCACCAACTAACACCATTTTCCCCAACTCCCGTCGCGTATGCCTGTCAAAAAAAAATCCACCGCGAAGAATCACTCGCTTTCCGACACCGAGATTCTGCGCGAACCGGCCGAAGCCAAATACGCCGAGGATTTGGCTTATCTGCAATCCATCGATCACGCTCCTCGACCCTTCACCTGGCGTCTCTCTCCCAAAATGGTGCGCACCTTCGTCCTCGGAAGCACGCCAGCCGATCGGTTAGAGCGCTCAGTCACGCAGAAATTCTATGGCGATCCGCGAACTGTGGAACGAGCGATTGTCACTCTGGCCAGCGATCGCGGCCTCTTGCTGATTGGCGATCCAGGAACTGGTAAAAGTTGGCTGGCGGAATTGCTGGCGGCGGCCATCTGCGGCAACAGCACTCACGTAATTCAAGGAACCGCCGGCACGACCGAGGATCACATCAAATATTCCTGGAATGTGGCGATGGTGATTGCTGCGGGTCAATCCCGTGACAGCCTGATCCCATCCCCAATCATGACTGCGATGACCAAGGGCGAAACGGGCCGGTTTGAGGAACTGACACGCTGCAGCAGCGAAGTTCAGGACGCGTTGATTTCGATCTTGTCAGAAAAATACGTGACCATCCCCGAACTGAAAGACGACAACGTGGTGTTCGCCAAACCTGGCTTCAACATTATCGCCACGGCCAACGCCCGCGATCGCGGCGTGAACGACCTATCCACTGCGCTCAAACGCCGCTTCAATTTTGTTCAAATCCCCATCGTCACCAACAAGAAGACCGAGAAAGAGATCGTATTATTCCGCACTCGCGAACTCTTGGCACGCAATCAGTTCGAGGTGGAACTGCCACCCGCGATGCTGGATATCCTGTTGCAAACCTTCGCCGATCTACGTGAGGCCGCCGCCGCCCAAACGAGCGATGACGCCAAACTAGAGAGTTCGCTATCCACCGCAGAACAAATTAGCGTTCTGGAAGACGCCGTCCTCCACGGCCATTTTTTTGGTGATACTTCCATTCAACCCTCCGTGCTGGCACGCAGCCTAGTGGGTTCCCTGGTGCGACGCATCCCTGAAGACGTTTCGATTCTCAATAAGTTCTGGCATGCCTCAGTGGAAAAACGCAGCAAGGAATTCAACGGAGAATGGAACGATTTCCGCGATGGCGGGATCGAAGCCCTGCAATCCATCAAATAATCAACCGCAATCCAACTTGTCATGAGCGCAGCGGATCTACCCACTTCGTTTGAACCACTGCGGGCCCAGCTCATGGCGACGGCGGAGACTTTCGCCTCGGACGCTCAACCACTCAGTGAAATCCTCTCCGGCTTAGTCGATGACGTGGAACGCGCGCACCGAGAACCCTTAGAGATTTTTCCCGTTTGCCACCACTCACCCTCCTCCGCCATTCATCTGCTGAGACGGCTTCACGCCCGCCCTCCTCGGGTTATCTACATGGAGTGTTGTGAAGATTTCCGCCCTTTGCTGGACGGGTTGAAGGACTGCAAACTCCCGGTCGCTCTGCAGGCTTTCGCCAGCGATACCTCCGCCTTCCCAAGTTCCTGGTCTCCGCTCAGTCTGGTTTGTCCTCTCACTGAATTTTCCGCCGAGTTCCAGGCCATTGCCTATGCTTTAAGCCATCCAAAAACTGACCTGCTGTTTGTCGATCGCTCGGTGGATCACGTCTTTCAATGGATCCCCCAGGAAGAAGGCTCGCTGGAACAACGCATCACCGCTGAATCCGAAATAGATGACGAAGAGGAACGTGAAACCGGCAAAGGACTGCACGGATCCGCTCTCGGCATGGAAATGGGGGCCACACTACCAACCTTCGGCGAGTTCAGTCAGTTTCTGGTGAAGAACGCCCGCGTGCAGCACTACAGCGAATGGTGGGATCAATACATTGAAGACCCGGTATTGGCAGTCGATTATCAAACCTATCGTCAAGTATTTTTCCTGGTAGGCAGCCTGATTCGCAGGTTGGGTCGCAGAGAATCAGACATTCATGAGGATGAACTGCGTGAACGCTATATGTGGACGCGGATCAAACAACATCTCGCAGCTCATCAGATCGATCCGCGCGACGCTCTCTACTTATGTGGTGCCGCTCATGGCGCCAGCAGAGTAGCTGAATTCGGCGCAGCCAGTG
>CAZHRP010000037.1:14006-16066 GCA_964535055.1 uncultured Chthoniobacteraceae bacterium | reverse complement strand
ATTGCCGGATTGTTGCTAGAAAAACCGATCAAGACTTACCTTTTTGGCGGCGATGAATGGGGGTTGTGGCCGGTAGTGATCGCGTGGTTCGTCGGCGGCGTTGTAATCCTGCTGGCGGCTCGATTCCGGCAGCAACGCAGCAATCGCGGCGGCGGCTATGAACTCATTGAGTTAAGCTGGAAGATGGCACTGGTTATAGGGGTCGCCCAGTGCCTGGCTATGTGGCCAGGTGTCAGCCGTAGCCTGGTGACAATCGTAGGCGGTATTCTGGTCGGTATGCGTTTATCATCCGCCGTGGAGTTCAGCTTTTTACTGGGCGTGCTGACGCTGGGTGCCGCTACTTGCTACGACGGATTGAAAAATGGAGCTGTCATGCTGGAAACTTTCGGCCCGCAAGCCCTTATACTTGGTTTTTTGGCAGCTTGGATTTCAGCGGTTTTGGCAGTTAAGTGGATGGTTGCCTATCTCAATAACCACGGTATGCAAATCTTCGGTTATTACAGGATTGCTATAGCCTTGGCAGTTACTGTGTTTTTCTTAATCTAAAGCAAGCTTATGAACTCAGACAACGAATTGAATCCGGATTTACAAGCAGTGGTTGCGTGTGAAGATGTCAGGCAGGAGATCAACGGTATGCAGACGCTGGTGGGTGTCGTCTCGGGGCTGCCGGTACCCAAGTTGCCGGCACGGCTGATGAAGTTGTGTGTATGGACCCGCTGGACCGGGGGCATCGGCAAATTTCATCAGACTTCGCGTATTATTGCGCCTGATGACGAGACCGTGATTGGCGAAAGTTCTGTCGCATTCGAATTGCGCGAACTCGAGGCCCATGCGACCAATGTCAACTTTTTTGCTGGACTAACCTTGGGCAGCACCGGCAACTACACGGTCGAAGTGTTGCTGGATGACGATCTGCATACCCGATTTACCATCCCGGTCATTCAGGCGGGCCCGCCAAAGCAACAGTAACCTACAGCGAGGTATTTGCCGCAAGCCTAATGACTGGCGAGTTAATCAATGTATAATTCATCTGCCTGGATAGTTGTGGTCATGCTTGGGCTGGGGGCGATAGTCACTACCAAGCGGGATGCAGCTGTAGTGAGTGCGCTTGATACTGCATTTACTGGTTGGCTGACGGCTATTACTCCGCTTGCAGACGAGCAAGCTCCGAAAGTGGCTATCATAGCTATTGACGAAGCTGCGTTGGAACTTACCGGGGGATGGCCATGGCAGCCTATTGATTATGCGATCTATCTGCAGGCCATGACTTTAGCCCAGGCATCAGTTATTACCTCTGATCACCCATTGCAATGGGGCCAGTCACAACCACCCTATTTGGAGCTGCTGGTAAACTCTGCCTTTCAGACTCCAAACCTGCTGCTGCCATATTATGGGGTACCTGTCGGCGATGGAAAGACCGCACTACCTTCTCCCAGATTGAGACAAACCACTTTGTCCGGTATCGGTGGTAAGCTCACTAATTTACCTGATTTCGCTTATGGAGTTTGCTCGGCAGAACAGCTCCTTGAGACGGCTCCTTCTGCCATGCTGCCAAGCTCGATCGTTGAAAATAAGTATGCAGCTGACAGCACGATCCTGCTGGCCAACACCCATTCTAATCAGGTTCCCACACTTAATCTGGAGGCCTGGCGAATCCACAACCGCATCCCGGTGGGGGATTTGACTATTCAGCTTGGCAGTAGGTTGGAAGGAAGAAACCAGAGTATAGAAAGCATTTCTGAATCAGGTGCAATTCAAGTTGACTACCGGCTGCTGAAAAGCGTCCCACGACTGTCATACCGTGACTTACTGACGGCCCATGACCGGGTCAAAATGGGTGAAAAAGTTACCAATACAAAGCTGGCTATAGCATCGGGCCGCATAGTAGTTCTTGGTCGCGTCGACGCCAGAAGCCAGAAGATTACCACCGCTTCTGGATCTAAAATCAGTAAAGCGGAACATCTGGCTGCCGGGATTGCAACGCTACTGCGAGGAAACAGTTTTAGCTCTGCTGGTAATGAGATCTGGTATTTGATTGCCTTAGGTTATGGCCTACTGGG
>CAZHRP010000037.1:0-13996 GCA_964535055.1 uncultured Chthoniobacteraceae bacterium | reverse complement strand
AATTAAGCTGAAACGCAGCAGCGCCCTGTTGCTGTTAGCAATAGCCGCTTGCACATACCCAATGGTAGCAGCTGCAGCCATGCAGGCGGCATGGCTACTATTCCCGCTGGCACTGCCGCTAGCCTGTATGGCTTGCCTGTTGGTCGTCGCACTGACCAGAAGGAAAACAATCAGCGCGAATAAAGCTCAACAATCAACTGCTCATTGACCACTGGCTGAATTTCATCACGCGACGGGATGTGGCTCATCTCGCCTTGCATTTGCTCACGGTCCATTTGCATCCAATCAGGTATCGGATTGATCTGGGTCAATTCAAGATTTTTCATGGCCAAACTCTTCGAGCGCTGATTATCGCGGACAGTAATCTTTTGTCCGGGTGCCACCTGATAGGATGGGATGTCCACCTTATGATCATCGACGCAGATGTGACCGTGACCAACCATCTGGCGGGCACCATCCCGGGTCTTGGCAAGCCCGAGACGATAAACGACATTGTCCAATCGGCACTCCAGCAACTGCAGCATGGTTTCACCGGTAATGCCACGACGACGACGCGCTTCTTCGTAGTATTTTCTGAATTGACGCTCCAATACCCCGTACTGGTAGCGCAATTTCTGCTTCTCAGCCAAAGCCAGCGCATAGTCAGACAATTTGCGGCGCGCAGAACGCGGGCCGTGAATACCTGGAGGATAATTTTTGCGCTCGAAGGATTTTTCAGAACCAATCAGCATCACGCCAAAGCGTCT
Source organism: uncultured Chthoniobacteraceae bacterium (assembly GCA_964535055.1). Taxonomy (GTDB): domain Bacteria; phylum Verrucomicrobiota; class Verrucomicrobiia; order Chthoniobacterales; family CAKUMP01; genus CAYUDZ01. Next base: position 13,250 of record CAZHRP010000037.1, on the reverse strand, counting down.
GCTTTTCTTAGTTTTAGGACCAGTGTATCTTGCCATGATTATTAAATATTTTCTCAGCTTTAATTTGCTTAGACGCGGCGTTGTTTGGGTGGACGGCAACCGTTGTGAGGAACCGGTGTGACATCCCGAATGGTAGTGACTTCAAGCCCCACCGCCTGCAGTGCCCGAACTGCCGACTCACGGCCTGAGCCGGGACCCTTGACCTTGACTTCCACTTCTTTCAGCCCATGGCCCATTGCTTGCCTGGAGGCGTCCTGGGCTACCATTTGAGCGGCGTAAGCAGTACTCTTGCGGGAGCCTTTGAAACCACATTTACCAGCACTGGACCAGCCAATAACATTTCCTGAGCGATCAGTAATACTGACAATAGTATTATTGAAAGTAGCCAGAATATTAGCAATGCCAGTGGTAATATTTTTACTGCCTTTGGCCTTAACGATTTTTTGCTGTTCACCGAGCCCCGGATCCAAGAGCAGCTCTACGGCACTGCGTGTATCCGTTTTTTCCTCCTTGTTGCCCTTAGCTTCAGGCTTAGGCGCAGGTTTATCTTTCTTGTCTGCTGCCTTTGTTACGGCGGCGGGAGCTGGTTTATCAGCTTTGGGTGACTCTGCCGCTGGTTCACTGGCCGGCGCAGCACTTTCTGGTGCAGCTGCAGCTGGTTCTTTAATTTCAGGCGCTGCTTGCTGCTTGTTTTCTTGATTAGTTTCTTCAGCCATAAATTAGTAAAAAAGTTCTGAATTAAACTTTGCCAGCTTTAGCATTCTTGTTTCTTTGAACACCGACAGTTTTACGCGGACCTTTACGGGTTCGTGCATTTGTCGATGTGCGCTGGCCGCGAACTGGTAAGCCACGGCGCAGCCGGATGCCACGATAGCAGTTGATACCCTGCAGCCGCTTTAAGTTTTGCTGCAACTCTCTGCGCAAATCACCTTCGATCAGGAAGTCACTGTTGGTGATAGTATGAATCAGCTCGTTAAGCTGCTCCGGACTCAAATCTTTTGCTCTGGTTGCCGGATCAATGCTAGTCGATTCAATGATGCGAGCAGCAGTCGTCTTACCAATGCCATAAATGTATGGCAGTGAATGATCGATGCGTTTATCACCCGGTATTTCGATTCCTAGTAGACGTGGCATAATTGATTAATTCTTGGTGACAGTCAGCCCTGGCGTTGCTTGTGGCGGGGATTTTTGCAAATCACCCGCACAATATTATTGCGCCGTACAATCCTGCACGACTCACACAATCGTTTTACTGAAGCTCTCACTTTCATGGTATATTTTTTGTTTAAGGCTATCGAATTGCAGCCCGCATATCGTCTGGAGACAGTAAACGGCCGAATCACGCAGTATATACTCTGCTATTCGGCCGCTAACTACACCCTATGATATTACCGCGCGACAAATCGTAGGGTGAAGAATCTAATGTTATTTTCCTTCCTGGCAAGATTTCTTTTGCGAATTCTGGATTTTTTTTTGGTAAGATGGCCGATACTTGATGACCGTTGGGAAGCGCAGCCAGCCAGCGGTTTTTGTCGACTTTCCGGATGCTAATTGCCGGCAGGTGAATGCGCTGGCGGTTAGTTGGTTCTGGAAGTGGAGATAATTGAGCAGACATTACTTAACCTGGTATGGAGTCGAGCCTAGATGACCGGAAAACTTTAATAGCTTTGCGAGTTAATAAAGAAGATCACAATGCCGGTAATAATCAGGATCGATATACCTACATACAACCAGAGCAGTGCGCCCTGCTTGGCAGCTTCTCCCCGGCCACCGGCAGTGCGCTCAAAGCGACCGCGTAAACGCCCTTTGCGCAGAAAGCCGTCGTAGTGACGTTGAATCAGGTGGGTTTCGATCTGGCGCATGGTATCGAGCACTACGCCCACCATAATTAGTACACTGGTACCGCCAAAGAAGGTGGCCGCCAGATAAGGCACACCAAAATACTCGGAGAGTAACATCGGTAAGACAGCGATGATGACGAGGAAAATTGAGCCGGCGAAAGTCAGGCGCGTCATCGTATAATCCAGAAAGTCAGCAGTTGGTTTACCCGGTCGGACACCCGGGATATAGCCGCCATATTTCTTCAAATCGTCAGCAATCTGCACTGGTTGAAACTGTGTCGCCACCCAGAAGTAGCTGAAGAAAAAAATCATCGCAGCGTAAAATAAATAATGTGGCCAGCCGGTCGATAGAGCCGCTGCAATTTGCTGCGCAATTGCCGATTCTGGAAATGCCATATTGGCAATAGTAGAGGGAAATATCAGCAATGCCTGGGCAAAGATAATTGGCATCACACCGGCATAGTTAACCTTCAACGGCATATGCTGAGTCTGGCCGCCATAAACTTTTCGGCCGACAACTTTCTTGGCGTATTGGACGCTGATCTTGCGGACGGCCTGGGTAACTGCGATGACCGCCGCGATGACAATCAACAGGAATGCAATCATGAATACCAGCACCACCGGACTCACTGGATCGCTGTCACCGGCAGCATCAGGAACAAATGTTTTCCAGGTCTGGATCAAGGCGGCCGGGAGTTGGGCTACGATACCAACTGTGATAATAAGAGAAATACCATTACCGATCCCCCGCTCGGTTATTTGGTCGCCCATCCATACCAGAAACATGGTGCCGGCAGTCATGGTGAGTACCGCCAGCAAGCGGAATGACAACCCAGGTTCAGCGACCAGCGGCGTGCCGAGACGTTCAATGGTATCCATGATACCCGGCAAAAACGGGTTCGCTTGCGGGTTTTCAAAGGAAAGCGTTAAGATATATCCCTGGAACAAACACAGTACCACGGTCGCATATCTTGTGTACTGCATGATTTTTTGACGGCCACCGTCTTCGCGCGCCAGTTTTCCCAACCGTGGAATCACCGCGGTCAGCAGCTGAAACATAATCGATGCACTGATATAGGGCATGATAGTCAGCGAGAAAATCGCGCAGTTTTCCAGCGCCCCACCACTAAACAGATTAAACAAAGCCGCTACGCTGCCACCGGTCTGTGATTCCACTTCGACAGTGAACCACTCGCGTAGAACATTGGCATCGATTCCTGGTATGCTGATCGCCGCACCGATGCGGGCAATTACCAGCATTGCCAGAGTAAATAGAATACGCTGGCGAAGCTCGGGTATCTTAAAACAGTTGGTAAAGGCAGAAATCATGGTATCGCTGGCTGTGATCTCAGCTAACTACTTCAGTCAGCATTCAAGTTCAGGAGCGAAGTATTAGCCACTGTAGCACAGGGAATCAAGCACTGGCTGCAGATTCCTTGGTGCGCAAGGAAACTGTACCACCAGCTTTTTCAATTTTAACCCGTGCCGCCTCACTAAAGTGATCAGCTACTATTGTTAATTTCTTCGTTATTTCCCCACGGGCGAGGACTTTGATGCCGTCGTAATTGCCGCGGATCAGCCTGTTTTCCAGCAGTTCTTTTTCACCAATGTTAGTACCTTCATCAAAGCGCTCCAGCTCACCAACATTGACGATCGCAAAAACTTTCTTGAATCTTGCGTTATTGAAACCGCGCTTGGGCAAGCGTCTGATCAATGGCATCTGGCCACCTTCAAAGCCAATCCTGATGGAGCCTCCGGCTCGTGCTTTCTGTCCTTTATGGCCTTTGCCGCTGGTTTTTCCATGCCCGGAGCTTTCACCACAGCCCAACCTTTTGGTTGTGTGACGGGCACCTGGTCTGGGTTTTAAGTCATTTAGTCGCATAATATTATCACTCCCGATAGATGATTACTGGGTGGCAGCATCTGCAGTAGCCGCAGTTGGCTGATCGTTGCCTGTAGCACGCGGTTTGTACTCTTTACCCCGCAGTGAATAAATTTCTTTGCGTCCGCGGAGCGATGTCAACGCCTTGATGGTTGCCTTCACAACATTTGCGTGATTGCTCGAACCGAGTGACTTGGCCAGCACATCTTTGATACCTACGGCTTCGACTACAGCGCGCACGCCACCGCCAGCAATGACGCCGGTCCCGGGGGATGCCGGGCGCAGCAGCACCCGTCCACCACAGTGCTCACCCACCACTTCGTGAGGAATGGTCGCTGACTCCACGCTGACCGCTACCATCGACTTACGCGCAGACTCCGATGCCTTACGAATCGCTTCCGCTACTTCATTCGCTTTACCAAATCCGTAACCTACCTTGCCCTCGTGGTCACCAGTTACGATAAGCGCACTGAAACTGAAACGCCGACCACCTTTTACTACTTTAGCGCAACGATTGATAAAAACGACTTTTTCGGTCAGTTCGTCATTGCCATTGTCTTTCTGATCCTGTCTGCCTTTTTGCTTTTGCTTACGCGAATCATCCCGACCACCACGCTGGCCTCTGCGGCCGCGTTCTTTATCCGCTTTTGGGGGCTGCTGTTGTGTAACTTCTGTGTCTGCCATTTTAAAACTCCAATCCACCTTCCCTGGCTGCATCTGCCAGGCTTTTTACTTTGCCATGATATTTGAATCCGCCTCGATCAAAGACAACTTTGGATATCTTTTTGTCCTTACTGCGTTCAGCTAAAAGTTTGCCCACTTTAGTAGCAGCCTCGACGTTAGGCGAGTTGCCACCGGCCAGATCGTTTTCGGTGGTCTGCACCGAGACCAGGGTAGCTCCCTGCTGGTCGTCGATAATCTGGGCACGGATATGCCGCCCACTAAAATGCACGCACAGGCGCGGGCGCTCGCTGGTGCCTTCGACCTTTTTGCGGATCCGGGTATGGCGTAGTTTTCGTTGTGCAATCTTAGACATAATATCTCCTTTTATTGAACAGTCTTACCTTCCTTACGGATGATCTGCTCGTCGGCATACTTGACTCCTTTTCCTTTGTATGGTTCCGGCGGATAGTAGGATCTGATATCGGATGCCACTTGTCCCACTTTCTGCCGGTCAATTCCTTCCACAGTCAGCTTGGTATTCTCTGCAACGCTAATTTTGATGCCCTCAGGGATCGGGAAATCAATCGGGTGCGAAAAGCCCAGCGACAGATTGAGGATGTTTCCTTTGACGGCAGCCTTAAAGCCAACACCGTTAATTTCCAGTTCCTTCTTAAACCCTTCGGTAACGCCGGTCACCATATTGTTGATCAGAGCCCTGCATAGACCATGCATGGCGCGTGCCTTGCCACTTTCTTCCTTGCGCTCAAACGCCACCTGGCTGTCTTCAATATTGATCGTTATTAATTCCGGCAATGTCCATTCCAACTTACCTTTAGGTCCCTCGACTGTGACCTTGCTGTGGTCATCTACAGAAACTTTGGTTTTGTCAGGAATGGTAATCGGTTTTTTTCCTATGCGTGACATACTTACTCCTTTAGTTGCTACCAGATGTAAGCCAGCAGTTCCCCGCCAACTTTCTGTTTTCGTGCTTCCCGATCTGTCATCACACCGCTGGATGTCGAGAGGATTGCAATACCAAGCCCACCCAGTACCCGTGGCACATCCCGCGAGCCGACATATTTGCGTAATCCTGGCTTACTAACCCGTTTGAGGCCTGTGATCGCCGGGGTGCGGTGCACTTCTTTCAATTGGATCACCAGATCCGGGTGAGGTCCACTGGTATCGACCTCGTAATTGTTAATGTAGCCTTCTTGCTTAAGGATACGCGCAATTTCAGCTTTCAGCTTCGAGTAAGGGATCGACACCTTTTCCGTCGAATTAGCGCGGGCATTGCGCAACCTGGTCAGAAAGTCGGCGATGGGATCATTAATAGCACTCATTGTTTAAGTTTAATAGTTTCTGATATTGATTAGGCGGTCTGGGCCATTTGTTTCTTTTCTTTATCGGCAAACGGGAATCCAAGTAATTCAAGTAATTCCTTTGCTTCGCTGTTGGTTTTGGCTGTGGTCACGATGCAAATGTCAAAGCCGATATTGCGTGTTACCTTGTCGAGCTCAATTTCCGGAAAGATCGTTTGATCTTTTACCCCGAGGGTGTAGTTCCCGTTCCCATCGAAGGCTTTGGTAGAAATCCCGCGAAAGTCACGAATCCTTGGTAGTGCTGCGGTAATCAGGCGCTCCAGAAATTCATACATGCGCAGACCACGCAGTGTGACCTTGGCTCCGATTGGCTGGTCTTTGCGCAGCTTGAAATTGGATATGCTCTGGCGGGCACGTGTTTCTGCAGGATTCTGTCCGGTGATCATGGTCAGTTCCTTGCGGGCCGTCTCGAGTGCTGACTTGCCGTCGCTATCGGAACCGACACAGGTATTAACAACAACCTTGGTGATCTTGGGTACCTGATGAATATTAGCATAGCCGCGCTTTTCACGCAGTGTTGGAATGACGTTTTCCTTATAATGCTGTTGTAATTTGCAGTCCATAATATCAGTAGTTTGAAGTGGCAGTTATCAGTCTTTTGCCTGGGTCGCTTTGGCGGCAGCTTTCTTGGTTGCTGACTTCTTGGCTGCTGCCTTTTTGGTTGCTGACTTTTTAGCGGCAGCTTTTTTGGTAGCACTCTTTTTGCTGGCAGCTTTTGGTTTATTATCGGCTGGTCTTACATTGGAAATGTGGATTGGCCCTTCCCTTTCAGAGATGGCACCCTGCGGACGATCCTGGCTTTTCTTCTCATGCTTCTTGATCAAACGAACACCTTCGATGATGACCTGATCTTTTGCGGTAAGAACTTGCATGATGATTCCGGTTGCACCCTTGTGGGCACCATTCATCACTTCGACGAAATCACCTTTTTTGACATGAAATTGTTTTTTGCTCATAATACTTCAGGGGCCAAAGATACAATTTTCATGAAATTCAATTCGCGTAGTTCACGCGCTACCGGTCCGAAGATACGGGTGCCACGCGGGTTCTTATCTTTGTCGATGATGACGATAGCATTATTATCGAAGCGTAATGCGGAGCCATCTTCACGGCGGATATCAGATTTGGTGCGGACTACGACAGCGCGCACTACCTCACCTTTTTTGACATTTCCCTTGGGCGATGCCTCGCGAATGTTGGCGGTAATAATGTCACCGACTTTGGCCGATTTAGTCGGCTTGCCGATAACACCGATCATGTGTGCTGAACGGGCTCCGGTATTGTCGGCGATATCAAGTCTGGATCGTAACTGAATCATAGTGATAATTGGTGGTTAAAGTCATTCAGCTTGAGCTGGCGGTTCCTCACTAGCACCTGCAGCGACAGCTTGTTGCTCTTGCTCATCAGCCATCACTTCCGGATCGTGACTCTGGATCTCGACCAGGTTCCAGCATTTATGTTTGCTGATTGGACGGGTTTCAGTAATTCGGACGATATCACCGATTTTTGCCTGGTTGTCCTCATCGTGGACGTAGAACTTTTTGGATTGCTTAATAATCTTGCCGAATTTGGGGTGTGGCACACGGGCCACCACCTCAACGACAACAGTCTTTTCCATTGCGTCGCTGACGACACGTCCGACACGGACCTTGCGATTGCTCTGATGCCCGGCGGCAGTAGTATCTGTTTCCTGATTCTTGCTCATGGTTTTTTATTCGGCTACCGTAGCAGCTTGTTGATGCTGGCGCTCCGCCAGAATAGTCTGGATGCGGGCGATATCTTTGCGGGTCTCGCGCAGCAGGCTTGGCTTCTCCAGTTGGCCGGTTTTTTGCTGGATGCGCAGGTTAAATAACTCGTGCTGCAACTCACGCACACGGCTGACGAGCTCCTCGCTGCTTTGTTCTCTGATTTCTGTGATTTTAAGCATAGGTCGTTAATTATTGGCAGTTACCGGTCAGGCAGCTGCGTGGTGGCGAACCAGAAATTTCGTACGCACCGGCAGTTTGTTGGCAGCGAGGCGCATCGACTCGCGAGCCAGGGATTCCGGGATTCCATCCAACTCAAATAAGATATTGCCGGGACGCACTACGGCGACCCAGTATTCCGGTTGGCCTTTACCTTTGCCCATACGGGTTTCCGGCGGGCGCGAGGTCGCTGACTTATCCGGGAAGATCCTGATCCATAGTTTCCCCTTACGTTTCATGTTTCTGGTCATGGCGACACGTGCAGCTTCAATTTGCGTGCTGGTTATCCAGCCGCGCTCGAGGGTCTGCAGGCCGAACTCGCCGAAATCAATTTTTGTGTTGCGTGAAGCGTTGCCACGGCGGCTGCCACGGTGGCTTTTGCGATACTTCACTCTTTTTGGCATTAATGGCATAACTATTTCTCCCGGATTATTCTATTAACTGGAAATCAGGTTAGGCAGCCACTTCCGCCTTGAGAGGTTCGGTGGTCTTTTCTTGTTCTTCCTCCTGTTTTTTGCAGATCCAGCACTTGATGCCGATCTTGCCATACATGGTGTTGGCTTCAGTGAACCCATAATCGATCGGGGTCCGCAACGTGTGCAATGGCACCTTGCCTTCACGATACCATTCTGCGCGGGCAATTTCCGCACCGCCAAGGCGACCGGCGCAGCGCAACTTGATGCCAAGAGCACCAAAGTCCATAGTTGTCTGGACCGATTTTTTCATCGCTCTACGAAATGAGATCCTGCGTTCCAGCTGCATCGCAACCGATTCTGCCACCAGCTGTGCATCCAACTCGGGAGTGCGAATCTCCTTGATGTCTACTTTTACCTGCTTGCCACCGGTCATGCGGCTGATCTCTTCAGTCATCTTTTCAATTTCAGTGCCTTTGCGGCCGATGACTATCCCAGGGCGGGCGGTAAATATGGTGACGCGTACACTGTTCCAGGCGCGCTCGATGAGGATCCGGGAAACCGCTGCGCTGGCGAGCTTACCTTTCAGGAATGCGCGAATTTTGATGTCATCTACGAGAAATTCCGGCAGGTCTTTCTTTTGTGCGTACCAGCGTGACCGCCAGTCGCGATCAACGACGAGCCTGAATCCTATCGGGTTAACTTTTTGTCCCATGATTGTATCTCCTAATTTCTATTTTACGGTGCTGTCATCGGCATCTGCCGGCACCGCAGCGGCGGCAGCTTTGGCAGCCTGCTCTGCTGCTTCGTCAACAGCTTTGGTTGGTTGACTGGCTGCAGTAGATGATTTTTTGGCAGCAGCTTTTTTCTGCTTGGACTTGGTGGCGCGTTTTTTGGGTTTCGGTAACGGAAGTTCATCAGTCAGCGTAATGCAGATGTGGCTGGTACGCTTGTGGATTGGACCGGCACCACCGCGGGCACGGGCGCGGTAACGCTTGAGTGTCGGACCTTCGCCGACGACGGCTTCTTTGACAGTAAGAGTGGCAGCATCAGCACCGTTATTATTTTCGGCGTTGGCGACAGCGCTACGCAAGGTTTTATCAATCAAAGTTGCCGCCTTTTTAGGGGTGAACGCGAGAAGATCCAGGGCATAAGCCACCGGCTTGCCTTGTATCTCGCGAGTAACTTCCCGGGCTTTGAAGGCCGAGATGCGCGCGTATCTATAAACAGCTTTTACCTGCATTGTTATTCTCAGTTAAAATTTCCTTCGTCGGCGACGACCCTGAGGCTGTCGCCGACGTTCACATTAGTAATGTCTTCGGACAAAAATTGGATAACTAATCCGGTAATTCGCTGACGCACGTCAATTGCAGTCGCTGCACCGATTTGCCGGTCATTGCGCCAGATGCCAAATGGCATACCGATGCGCACCCCATGGCTCGCGCCAATGTTACCGACGAGCAGCGACAGCTCCGGCTTGATACTCATGACCATGCCATCAAGCATGGTCGGCGTAACCGGTGCACCTTGTGGGGCACGGCTACGGCCACCGAGAATTTCAGCTGCATTACGCAACTCTTCCTCGAGCAGCATCCGTGCTTGAGCATCTTCTGATGAAGCGGTCTTCAAGAAGGCCAGTAAGGCTTCATTAAGCCGAACCAGTTGCTCCGTGTATTGATCCTTTTCATCAGCCAGAACCTGCAGTTGCTGAACTGCCTTGATCAGACGATTCTCGAGCTGGCCAGTGTCGTCACCAATTGCTTCAATGCCAAGCGCTTCCATACGTAAGCGCAAATCTGCGGCTTCGCGGCGAAATACTTCCGCCTCGCTATTCGCGATGGCAAGACTCTGAGCCAGTGCTGCTACCGATTCGCGGGACTCGAGCAGTTGCCTGCGCAATTCCGCATTTTCTTCGGTCACAGCCTGAAGCGTGAGCTTCGTTTCCGTGAATTCGATATCCAAATCTGTCAAAGAACGTTTTTCCCTATCCTGTCCCTGCGCCCACCCTGCAGGCGCTATCCCAACTCCCACTGCCAAACACAAGGCGAGCATCCGTCCCCGCATCCGCGGGACTGGACGGCCACCTGAGTCCGTCAGTATCATAAACTATTTACGGCTTACTTGGTCACCTTCGCGGTGTGTGAGCCGTGGCGTTTAAATATTCTAGTAGGCGAAAACTCACCCAGCTTGTGACCAACCATATTTTCGGTCACGAAGACTGAGATGAATGTTTTGCCATTATGTACCATAAATGTGTGTCCCACGAAGTCCGGTGTTATCATCGACCGTCGTGACCAGGTTTTGATTGGCTTTTTCTGGCCGGAGTCGTTCATCTTATCGATTTTTTCGAGTAAATGAGGCTCCACAAAAGGGCCTTTTTTTAATGAGCGTCCCATAGTCGATTATTTCTTGCGTTTGCGCTCCACAATAAAGCGGTCGCTGGTTTTGTGTTTTTTACGAGTTTTAAATCCTTTGGCCAATTGTCCCCACGGACTGGTTGGGTGTTGGCGGCCGCCGCCGCCTTTACTACGACCCTCACCACCACCATTGGGGTGATCGATCGGGTTCATCGCCATGCCACGCACATGTGGTCGCTTGCCCAGCCAGCGTGAACGACCGGCCTTGCCGCTGACTACATTCATGTGGTCGATATTGCCGACTTGGCCAATCGTAGCGTAAGCGCTTTCGTGGATCTTGCGGATTTCTCCCGATGGCATACGGACCAGAGCATAGCCGCCTTCACGGTTGTTGAGGATCACGCTTTGGCCGGCGCTGCGGGCAATCTGACCACCACGGCCGGGGATCAATTCCACATTGTGGATATCAGTTCCCAATGGGATTTTTGACAGCGGCATGGCGTTGCCTACCTCTGGTGCGGCCTTTTCACCTGCCATTACCTTATTGCCAACAGTTAAGCCATTGGGAGCTAAAATGTAAGCCTTCTCACCGTCCTCATACTCGATTAACGCGATCCTTGCCGAACGGTTCGGGTCGTATTCAATCGCTACTACCTCTGCAGCCAGGTCACGTTTGAGACGCTTGAAGTCGATGACCCGATACTTGCGCTTGTGGCCGCCACCACGGTGACGTGATGTCATGCGTCCATTATTATTGCGGCCACCACTTTTCTTAAGCGGGCGCACTAATGATTTTTCCGGCTTGTCCTTAGTGATCTCATCAAACTGAGGAGTTGCCTGATAGCGCTGGGTCGGTGTTAGCGGTCTAAATTTCTTGATAGCCATGGTGTCAATTCCTCCCGATCAATTATGCCAGGTCAATAGTCTCCCCTTCAGCGAGTTGTACGATGGCTTTTTTCCAACGCGGTGTCCGTCCGGCATCAACCCTGCGCTCACGGCGTTTCTTGCCCTGAAAATTACAGGTATTGATATCGATCACTTTCTTTTTAAAGAGCTGCTCGATAGCCTGCTTGATTTCAATCTTGTTAGCACGCGGATCAACTTCAAAAACATACTTGTTCTCACTTTCACCGAGAATAGATGCTTTTTCGGAAAGCCTGATATTGCGGATAATATGGGATGGTACGTTCATCGGGATTTGGTTGTCCTTTCCGCGAGGTGGCAGAGTGCCGGGCGGCTGACCAGTATTTTATCGTAGCGCAGTAACTGCTCAGTATTCAATTCAGCAGCAGTCATCAGCAGTACGCTTTCGAGGTTACGGGCTGATTTGTATGTATTGTCAGAAAAAGTATCGCTGATGACGAGTACTTTATCGCTGTCAGTGTGCTGTTTGAGTAATTCGATGAAAGCTTTAGTCTTGGGCTCGTCGATAATTACCTCATCGATCACGATCACATCTCCTGCTCCGATGCGCTCAGAGAGTGCTTTGCGGAAGGCCAGGCGTTTGACCGATTTGGGGGTTTTCTTCGAGTAATCGCGCGGCTTCGGACCAAAGACAACACCGCCTCCACGCCAGACCGGTGACGATTTGTATCCGGCTCGTGCACGTCCGGTACCTTTTTGGCGCCATGGCTTCTTGCCAGTGGCAGCCACTTCCGCCTTGGTTTTAGTCGACGCACTGCCGGTGCGGCGATTGGCCTGCATCGCAACTACGGCATCATGCACAGCCTGCGTACCACGTCCGTTTTCAATAACTTCGAAATTGGCCTTCTTGGCAGCATCCAATGTCAATACTTCAGAACTCATGATTCACTACCTCCGTTCTCAGGTGCCGGTTTTTTCTTGGCCGGGCGGACTACAACGTAGCTGCCCTTAGCTCCCGGGATGGCTCCGCTGATCAGCAATACCCCGTCTTCTTCGCGTACTTGCACGATTTTCAGGTTCTGAACGGTGATTCGCTCATCGCCCTGGTGGCCCGGCATTTTTTGGTTTTTCCAGATGCGTGCCGGGGTGGCACCCTGGCCGACAGCACCGGGACGCCGATGGGTCATCGACCCGTGCTCTTGTTCCTGGCCATGGAAATTATGTCGCCGCATGACACCCTGAAACCCCTTACCTTTAGACTTGCCTATGACATCGACAAACTGACCTTGCTGAAATCGTGAAAGAGCCAGTGAAATGTCACCACTGACTTCTTCATCAGAGTCACAACGAAATTCCTTGATAAACTTTTGCGGCTTGGCACCTGCTTTTTGAAAATGTCCGGTTTGCGGGCCATTGACCCTACTCTCTTTCTGCTCATCAAAGCCAACCTGAATGGCCGAATAACCATCAGTCTCTGACTTTTTAACCTGCAACAGGGTGTTTCCATCAGCTTCGATTACCGTAACAGGCACAGCTTTCCCCTGCTCGTCATAGATGCGAGTCATTCCGATCTTACGTCCTAGTAATCCTATGCTCATGATGATCTTCCCGGTAAAAGTTAAATTTTGATAGTGATGTCAACGCCGGCAGGCAGGTTGAGTTTTTTGAGTTCGTCGACGGTTTTGGCAGTTGGCTCAATGATATCAAGCATCCGTTTATGGGTACGGATTTCAAATTGCTCCATCGACTTCTTATTGACATGCGGTGAGCGGTTCACGGTAAATTTTTCAATCCGTGTCGGCAATGGGATCGGTCCGGCCACTACCGCCCCGGTACGTTTCGCCGTTTCGACGATTTCAGCCGATGACAAATCGACTGCGCGGTAGT
>CAZHRP010000036.1:9442-16191 GCA_964535055.1 uncultured Chthoniobacteraceae bacterium | reverse complement strand
CCTGATTATTACCTGCCATACTTTGCTCACGGGCCAGCTGAATAAAGTGCTGCTGCACCGCTGTCGGTTGCCCTGCACCTCGCATCACGCTGCCGCTCTCGCCATCAAACGTGGCAGGTAAGGCATTCCTGTCGGGCGGCGCAGATTCCTCAGTGGCGACACTGTCTGCGACACGAGCGGCTACCTGAGGTACTTCGCTGGTCGCGTCCGACGCATCACCTGCTACTGGATCACTGGCTGGTTTAGCAGTATCCAGCTCTTCTGCTGGCTTGATTGCCGGCGTTCGCGTAGCCACTTGAGGTGGTGGTTTTTGGCTTTCTCGGACCAACACGACTGCCAAGCCACAAACCAAAACACCAGCAACCAATATCACCAAATGCATTAGCCAGTGTTTCTTAATGTCTTTAAAGTAAGCAGCGAAGAGTGACGATACTCGAAACTTACGGGCAGGCCGGGAACTCGGCTTGCTAATAGTGTTTTTCTTAGACTTACTCTTGCTTTTGCTGCTCTGGCGACGCCTGGCAGGTAAGCTTACTGTGACAAATCGGCCACTCACTTTGCTCGCATCGTCGCGCTTACCAGGTCGAGCAGTTTGCGTAGTCTGCTCGGTTTGCAGCTGTTTGGCCAATTGCTCTAATTGTTTCTGATCCAGATTTCCTCCACCAGTGACATACAGGCTTTCTGCTCTCGAGCGACGCCTTCTCGGCACAAAGATCGGCGACACATCCACCGGGCTGGCTTTGGCTAGCTTATCTTGTTTGGAATCAGGATCACTCAATTGTTACACAGTCGTTAATGGAAAATAGAAATTTTAAACATTATTCACACAGCGAGCAAGTACTGACAGCTAGCGGCTGGCAGAATTTGCAATATTGGTCAGGAGCAACATTTCCGCATCCAGAAGCGATTCCCGGTCGACCTGCTCGAGTAAGAGCTTGGCGGTCCGACTATCACCGATCGAGTCGTACAACATGGCTTTAGTTAATGCAATTTCAGGCGCTTTGGCGAGCTCTACCGGCAGCCCGTCAAGAAGTCTGGCAGCTTCTTCCAGACGACCGGTCACCTGCAAAGCAAATAGATATGTCGATATCCTGGCTATGTTATCAGGAGCAGCATGGTAGAGCTTTGCAGCCAGTTCAAAAGCTGCTTCCCGATCTTCGTCCAGCAATAACGAGAGGTAGGCAAAATTGTTTGCTGCAGTATGATTATCTGTGTTCAGTGCATACAGTTTCTTAGCCACCCGCAGCAGATTATCAGCATCACCCTTTTGCTGATAATTCTCCGCCAAAAGCAAAAGAACTTGTGGTGCTTTGCTGGTTTCGTACAGCTCCCACAAAACGTCGAGCTTGCGTAATTTCCAACCCGGCCAGCGGCTGCTCACTTGCCACAGCAACCACAAAAACTGCGGCGCTAACGCTGCTTCACGCACTGCCTGACCCCAGCGTGCATCAGCAGCCACTTTAGTATCCTGTTCATGCAGGACACGCGCCAGATAAGCCAAACGGACAAACTCTGGCCCCCTCCAGCGTTCCGCTGACACGGTTTCTGAAAGTTTCTGCCAGCGCCCACAAACTGCCAGAGCGTCAGCCTCAACAACGGCAATGGCAGTCTGCTCACGCTCTTTCTCAGGCAAAGTTTTCAACCAATCCAGCACCGTTTCGCCAGCCCCGCGCAGCAGTAACCACTTGACTATCGGCAGCAATTCGGAAGCTGGTTGTTCGGCCGCTAGCAAGCTCTCTTCAGCCAGCACCAAGGCACGCTCAAAGTCTATTCGCGAAAGCAATTGATAATAAACGACCTGGTCCTGCACGCTCGATAGTTTCTCGGAAGATATACGATTGGCTAAAACTAGCGCCGTCTCATGATCATCATCACGGAGTGATAGCTCCAGTAGCAGCCGCGACATTTTCAGACGCAGTTCGTCGTCATCCCACACCTCGGCGATTACTTCGTTCAGCCTGGCAGCTGTTTGCTCGGAAGAATGTGATACTAATGCCAGAGCCAAATTTAAAGCTTCCGAAGAATGCGACCCGGCCAGCCGGTAGGCTTCTTCGGCCGCAGTTATAGCTGCTGCTGCTTGCCCCTGGCTGCGCCGCGCCTTACTTAGAATATTCCAATATTTGACCTCACCGCGAGCCTCAGAACTCACTTGCTCCAGCGAGCTTAATGCTTCAGTCACCTGTCCTGCGTCAATCTGCGCGCGCGCCAATGCCAGCAATAGGCTATCATCACCAGGGTTAGCTGTGACAAGTCTCTGCCTCAGCTGCATACTGAGAGGTGAACCGCTTTCATCGGCTATTGCCGCCAGTACTTGCAGGGCTTGCAGGTTGTCCGGCTGAACCTTTAATGCCGATTGCGCAGCCAGCACCGCCCGCACCCGGTCGCCCTCACGCTGAAAACCCTCTGCGTCATGAACGAGCCGCTGAACTTTAAAATGCCGATAAACCGAAGGCCCAAAACTTATCAATATCCCAGTAAAAACACCTATAATCAGTACCAGCGTGACCACCCGCACTAACCGCCGTCCCGGTAAAAACGACAAATCCCTTTCAAGTTGCTGCATTTTGGGCTTCTGCTTCATGCGAGTTCTTCTCAATATACTACTGCCGAAATCAAGAATCTCAGCATAAAATTTATCTTGAAATTTACTTTGTATATACTATGTTGATTCATATGGAACACAAAACTTATCATAATTGGAATTTTTTTTGAACAAAGTGGTTTAGTTAAGCGTCTTATTAGTTAACCGAGTTAATTAAAATTGTTTGATCGGGAGAAAGCACAAGTATAATTGAAAGTACGCTTCGATCGCATTTGAGCAACCGGTAAAAGCACGACAACCGTTAATTTAAAGAGACCAAATATTATGTCTATAGAACACAGCGATTCCGGAATGAAAGTATATCTGCGCGAGATCGGGCAAATTCCCCTATTAACACCACAGCAAGAAATTGAGCTTGCTGCTCGGATCAAAAAAGGTGACCAGGAAGCAACTTCGCAAATGATTCGTGCGAATTTGCGTCTGGTTGTGAAAATAGCGCATGATTATGCTAATCTAGGACTTCCCCTGCTCGATTTGATTTCAGAAGGCAACATTGGATTGATGAAGGCGGTCGAAAGATTTGACCCGGCCAAAGGAGGAAAGCTTAGCACCTATGCCGCCTGGTGGATCAAACAATCGATTAAAAGAGCACTTGCCAATCAGAGCAAGACCATTCGACTGCCAGTTCACCTGGTTGACAAAATAGCAAAAATGCGGCGTGTCGCCATGCAAATGAGCGAAGAGCTTGGTCGCGAACCTACTGATCACGAATTGGCCGATGAGATCGGCATTTCTGCAGCCAAAGTTACGCAGCTCAAAACTGTGGCAATCAGGCCAGCTTCTTTAGATGCTCCAATCAGTGATGACGATTCCACCGAGTTTAGCGAGATTGTGGGTGATGAATCTGCAGATACGCCATTCGAGATGCTCAGGGAAAAAAATTTGCTGACTGAGATTGATGATTTAATAAAAGTACTTGACGAAAGGGAAAAAAAGATTTTAATTGCAAGATTCGGGTTAGATGGAGGTAGGTCTCGCACCCTGGAAGAAGTAGGACGAAAATTCGGTGTGACCAGAGAGCGAATCCGTCAGCTGCAAAATATAGCTTTACTAAAACTCAGAAAAGCGCTGGATAAAAAAGAAAAACCGGCACCTGATTTAGAAACAGTGGCGTAACTTTAGATGGTTGGTGAGTGGGGGCGGCGTTCTAGATTTCTAGGGCGTCGCCCTTTTCACATGTCAGACCTTCAATCATGCAAAAACACGATCGTGTCCTAGAGTTTATCGGCAACCTTGATACGGCAGGTAAACAAGAACATCACCATTCCTGTTATGTGGGATATTTCCTGTGTTTCAATAAAGGAGAATACTACGAGGCTCACGATGTCCTTGAACACATCTGGCTAAGCTCGCAGGGTCAGGAATACAGGTACTTTAAGGGGCTCATTCAACTGGCGGGTGCATTTGTCCATTTGCAAAAAAACTTCAAGTTTCCGGATCACCCTAAGCACCGCACCAGAATGCGCCCTGCAGACAGGCTTTTTCTATCGGCCGCCAACTATCTGCAAGAATTTCCGCCAGTATTTAGAGATTTAGATATAGCATCAGTGATCGAGATATGCACTCATCACTCGCAAACGATCAGAAAAGGGCATTATTTGATTAACCCATGGAGCCCCGACGAACTGCCGGTTTTGCAGCCACACTTCCTCGCTCCGACAAGCTGCCGGTAGATTTCCGGCATTTTTCTGGTACAGACCGTGTAATAACTTATATTTCGAAGTATTCATGCATCGTTCATTACCTTTATTACTGTGTTGTTCCCTGGCGACAATTTCACTGCGAGCTGCCGAGTCCAATCAGGTAGATCAGGTGCGGGGCAGTCTGGTCAGGGTTTCCGTTACCTCCCAATCACCAAACTTCCGAACGCCGTGGGTCTCAGGCAGCACCAGTTCAGGTCGTGGTGCCGGATTCGTAGTAGCAGGTCAGATGATAATGACTAATGCCCACGTAGTCAGTAATGCCAGATTCATCACTTTAGAAAAAGAGGGCGATCCCAATAGCTACCCCGCTCAAGTTGTCCATATAGCGCATGATTGTGATTTGGCCCTGGTCAAGCCGGATCAGGACGCCTTCTTCGAGCAGACTGCAGCGCTGGAGTTCGGCGGTATTCCGCCACTGGAATCTACCGTTTCGGTCTACGGTTATCCGATTGGAGGTGACCGGCTGTCAGTTACCCGCGGAGTTGTCTCCCGGATCGACTTTTTACCATATTCGCATTCCGCTGTGGACTCCCACTTGACCATCCAGATAGATGCGGCGATCAATCCCGGCAATAGCGGTGGCCCTGTGATGGCCGATAATAAAGTGGTTGGAGTCGCCTTTCAGGGATACTCCGGTGATGTCGCACAAAATGTCGGCTACATGATTCCCACTCCGGTCGTCAAGCGCTTCCTGCAGGATGTGGAAGATGGTCAATACGACCGCTACGTAGACTTATCGATTGAAACTTTTAAGCTGATCAATCCGGCTCAACGCCAGGCTTTAGCGATCGATGACAAATACGCCAACCAAGGTATTATGGTCAGCCATGTCCTGCCACAAGGATCCTGCGATGGCTACCTCCAAATCGGTGACGTATTGCTCGAAATCGATGGCTTACCCATCGCCAAAGACGGCATGGTCAGAATCGATGGCGAACTGGTGGAAATGTCTGAGACCGTCGAACGAAAATTTCTTGGTGATCAGGTAACATTCAAGTTGCTGCGAGACCAGCAGGTTATGGAAGTTTCCCCAAAACTAAAAACCGCCCAACCATTTCGAATGCTGGCCAACAGATACGGTGTAAAGCCGCGCTACATCATGTTTGGCGGGCTACTCTTGCAGCCACTGTCACGCGACTTGATCTCCGCTTTTCGTTTTAGTGACCTGCGAATCAATTACTATTTCAACCGCTACGTAACAGACGAAATATACGCCGAGCATCCGGAACTCGTCATCCTGACAACCGTCTTGAATGATCCGGTAAATGCCTACATTTCAGAGTATGCTCCGGCTATTATCGACACTATCAACGACCAGAAAATTCAGTCACTGGAGGATGCCGCAGCCGCCCTTGACCAGGATGTGGATTTCCATATCTTGAAATTGATCGGCAGCAGCCGTCCGCTAGTGCTTGCAAATAGTGATGTCGCCGAGGCTATGCCGCGCATTGCACAGCGTTACAACATCGAAAAGATACGCAACCTGGATGAATAATCGAAATAACCTCAGAGGTTTACTGCTCGCAATGAAATGCCAGATGCTAATACTTTTCAGCTTGCTGATATTGACACCGGCCTTTGCCGCAACAACCGCCGACCTGCAGCCGCCGATCGTGCGCGTCAACGTCACCTATCAGCAATATGATTTCATCCGGCCGTGGAAAAAAGAGAATCCGGGAACCCGCAGTGGTGTAGCCGCCATACTACCCGAACATAAATTACTGGTAAGTGCAGAGTTGGTTGCCAACCAGAGCTTCATTGAGTTAGAAAAGCCGGATACCGGCGAAAAAGAGGTTGCTGCGGTGATTGCCGTCGACTATTCCGCAAATCTGGCACTGCTGAGCCCTAAAAATGCTGAGTTTTTAGACGGCTTCCGCACCTTTGAACTCGCTGGCAAAGCTAAGCTTGGCGAACGCTTAGAGGCGTGGCAGCTCGAGGCCAACGGCTCGATATTAAAAACTGATGCGCTGCTCACCTCAGTGCAGGTCCAGCCTTATCCGATGGGTGACGCACAGCTTCTGCTATACCAACTCACGAGTGCCTTACAGAGTCGCGATGGCAGCTTTACGATCCCCTTGGTTAAGGAGGGTAAACTGGCTGCTGTGGTTATGCGCTACAACTCTCGCGCCCAAAACATGGGTGCCATCCCGGTAGAAGTCATCCGCCACTTCCTGACGGATACCGCAGATGGTAACTATTTGGGCTTCCCCAGGGCCGGGCTGGGCTACTCGCCAACCCGCGATCCGCAGTTGCGCAAATTTGCCGGGCTCAACGACGAGCAGGGAGGAGTCTACATTAACCAGGTTCAGGCCAATCGTGCCGGCGCCAAAGCCGGCCTCAAAGAAGGTGACATTTTGTTGAGTATCGGCGACTTCCAGATCGACCGGGACGAGCAGAAACACCGCCCCTACACCGGCGTGAAGGGGCTGGCGGAGCAGGACTCG
>CAZHRP010000036.1:0-9432 GCA_964535055.1 uncultured Chthoniobacteraceae bacterium | reverse complement strand
TCGGCGACTTCCAGATCGACCGGGATGGCAATTACGAAGACCCGGATTATGGCAAGCTGGCTTTGGCCAACTTAATCAGCTTGCACTCCCAAGCCGGTGATACTCTGGCTTTTGAGGTACTGCGCAACGGTCAACTAATGAATCTCGAGGTCACTGTCGCACCACAGCCCCCGGAAAGCTTTGTCAGCCCACCCTACGTTATTGACCAGGCACCTGCATTTCTGATAGCAGGTGGACTTGTTTTTATGGAACTCTCCAGACAATACTTGCGGGAATGGGGCAGTTCATGGAGCCAGCAAGCCAGCGCCAAGCTGGTCTATTACGACCGCTACCAAAGCACTTTATTTGAAAATAATGGCCGTCGGATTGTTTTTCTCAGCCAGGTATTACCTACGCCCCCGATGCTCGGCTATCAGGATTTAAGGGACTTGGTTGTTACAGCCGTCAATGATCAGGAGATTCACAGCCTGCAGGATCTTAAGTCGGCACTTGAATTACCTAACCGAAAATTTCACAAAATAGAGTTCGAAGATTCACCACGCATGATATTTCTGGAAGCTTCAGAGATGGAGCAAACTAATTCCAGATTGCGTACTATTTACGGTTTGCCCTCGACTGAGCGACTGCCGTGACACCTGCTGATGGCTGATGCTGACTATTATCAGGATTTGCTGAAGCTATTCGCTCTGTTTTCATTTATATTTGGAGCGGTAGTCGGGTCATTTTTAAATGTATGTATCCACCGGCTGCCATTGGGGTTAAGCGTGGCGCAACCCAAACGGTCATTTTGTCCACAATGCAACACCTCCTTACCGTGGCATCTCAATATTCCACTGGTGAGCTGGCTGGTGTTACGTGGTCGCTGCAAGTATTGTGCGGCACCAATTCCATTCAGGTACTTTTTAGTAGAACTGCTGACCGCACTTCTATTTCTGGCCATCTGGCTGACTTTTCCGCAGGTGGCAGCCTTGGCTTACATGCTTCTGGCTAGCCTGTTAATCGTTGCCACTTTCATCGACTTTGAGCATTTCATTATCCCGGACGAGATTACCTGGGGAGGTGTGCTTGCCGGGTTAGGGTGTTGTGCCCTATTCCCCACCCTGATGGGAACCGACAACCATCTGGTTGCCATCCTGCTATCATTGGCCGGAGCTGCTGTTGGCTATTTTACCCTATGGGGGGTTGTAGAAGGGGGGAAAATGCTATTTGGTAAAAAACGCATTGGCTTTGATAAAGCTGAAAAATTCAACTGGCGCCGTAAAGACGATGATGCCACCCTGATGCTCGGCGATGAAACCATCACCTGGTCAGAATTGTTTGCCCGGCCAAATGACAAACTCACCATCGAAGTAAGCAGCCCGGCTATCGTTGATGGTCGTCCACTGCAAAACCAGACCCTTCGCTTGACCTACAATCAACTACTCAGCGAGGAAGCTCCAGTACCACTGGATTCGATCGATACCATACAGGGGGAAGCCACTGCCGTCATTATTCCGCGTGAAGCAATGGGCTTCGGCGATGTCAAATTGATTGCCGCAATTGGTGCATTCCTTGGCTGGCAAGCAGTATTCTTTACTATTTTCGCGGCCTCGATTATCGGATCGCTGGTCGGCATAGCAGCCATCTTAGCCAGCCACCGTGAGTGGTCAGCTAAAATTCCATTCGGTCCGTACCTGTCACTCGGGGCACTGCTATGGCTGTTTTTTGGTCCGCAGTTATTGGCTTGGTATACTGCCCTGCTCATGCCTCCGGCTTAGCCTGCAAACCTAGCAAGCGGCAAATTTTAAGTGCAGACTCTCTGGTGCTGGCCCCTGAGAGATCTAGCTCCGGAAATGTGGTGCGGTTCCGAAACCAGGTCAGTTGGCGCTTGGCATAGCGTCTGGTGGCAATGGCTATTTGCTGGCAGCATTCACCCAAAGTTATTTTTCCCGCCAGTAAACCATGGATTTGATCGACCCCAAGCGTGCGTGCAGCTGTACTGCTTAATTCACCTGCGTGTTGCACTTCTTCAATGGCACCATTATCAAGCATGGCCCTGGTACGTGCTGCAATCCGTTCGGCCAATTCCGGCATGGGACGGGTAACTAGAACCGCCGGAGGATACTGCTGGTCTCTGGCACTTGCTCCACCAGACCAGTCGCTGCGCATACTGGAGTAAGCTCTGCCAGTCAACCGACATACTTCCAGCGCCCTGATAATCCGGCGCCTGTTATTACGGTCAATTTTGCTGCCTGCTATGGGATCGCGACGGTCTAGCTCAGCCAGCAATTCCCCGGTGGTCAGAGCATCCAGGCTGGCACGCAATTCATGATCAGCAGCAGGCATCCCGCTGACCGTGCCAAAAACTGCCCCCAGATATAAACCAGAGCCACCCACCAACAGCGCCGTTCGACCACGCTGATTAATTTCTGTGATCACCCGACGGGCATTCCGGCCAAAGCTGGCCGCATCCAACTCAACCCCGATGTCGATGCAACTAACCAGATGATGCGGTACCTGTCGCCGCATCGCTGGCGTGGGGGCTGCACTCAATACCTCCAGACCACGATAAGCCTGATACGCATCTATGCTGACAATCTCAATCCCACCAACTATTGCAGCCAGCTCCAATGCCAATTGCGACTTACCGACCCCGGTCGGGCCGGCAATAATCACACATTGCAACAACCTCATAACAACAGCCGCGACCAGGCCCGGTGTCACGGACGCCCGGCTCAAACCATCGCACTCTGTACTACGCTGCTTTGGCAGGATCGTTCTTGGCACCGCTGACGACCAGCTTGCGGCCTAAAAACTCCTGATCATGCAGAACGTCGACCGCACGCTTAGCTTCATCCACCGATTGCATCTCGACAAAAGCAAATCCTTTGGAACGTTGGCTGCGACGGTGGGTAACCACTTCCGCATTCTGAACTTTGCCAACTCCATTAAATAGTTCGAAGAGATCACTCTCGGTCGCATCATATGACAGGTTGCCAATGTATAACCGAGGCGAATTCACCTCGATCATCTCGGGTTTGTTTTTTTGCTGACTACGATTGCTATCGCTGCGTTTGCGGGTACTCCCCTGCTTCTTGCTGCTACTTTGTTGCTGACCATTGCCGGTAAAAAATGCGACGATTTTTTGCCACAAGGTTTTTTTTGGTGCCGGGCGACGGCCATAGCCGCGGCGCCCGCCTCTTTTGCTGCCGCCCCTGCGGGGACGGCGTGCTGTAGTACTGCTCATTATTTACTCCATTTGTTGGTTTACTGCCCGTGGAGCCGGGGAAGCCGGAACCTGTTTGCAATCCAATATCCCGGCTAAGTGCCGAACTCTGGCGGGCGTTAAAAATCTTTGCCCTAATATAACCAGATCTGGTGATTCACCAAATCAGCTTTGACTGGCTGCTCAAATTACTAGTAATCCGCTTGCGCACCGGTGATCTTCTTGCTGCCAATCCATGGCATCAAGCGCCGCAGACGCGCACCAACTTTCTCGATCGGATGAGCCGCGCCCGCCTTCAGGAGTGCTTTGTAATTTTTCATCCCGCCATCAGCTTCAGCAATCCATTCCTTGGCAAACTTGCCATTTTGGATCTCCTTCAATACAGACTTCATCCGGCGCTTGACCGCTGCATCTATCACTTTGGGGCCACGGGTAACATCACCGTACTTGGCAGTCTCAGAAATCGAAAACCGCATACCGCTGATTCCTGACTCATTGATCAGGTCAACTATTAGCTTGAGCTCGTGCAGTACTTCAAAGTAAGCCATTTCCGGCTGATATCCGGCTTCCACGAGTGTTTCATAACCAGTCTGGATCAAGGCACTGACACCGCCGCATAACACGGCTTGTTCACCAAATAAGTCGGTTTCGGTTTCTTCCTCAAAAGTGGTCTGAAAAACCCCGCCGCGGGTCGAGCCGATTCCCTTGGCCCAAGCTAAGGCCAGCTTCTTGGACTTTTTCGAAGGGTCCTGATGTACTGCGATCAACGCCGGCACCCCTTTACCTTCTAAAAACTGACGCCGGACAATATGGCCCGGCCCTTTCGGCGCTACCATGATCACATTGACATCCGCCGGGGGTACTACCGTGTCATAGTGAATTGCAAAGCCATGACTGAAGAGCAGTGTCTTGCCAGGCTCAAGGTTCGGTTCAACATCCTCCTTATAGACTTTTGGTATCTTTAGATCAGGTACCGCCATGAATATGACATCCGCCATCGCAACTGCCTTGGCGGTATCATAAACTTTGAAGCCGTGCTTCTCTGCCACCGCCCTCGACTTGCTCTTGGGATACAGGCCAATAATTACTTTTACTCCGCT
Source organism: uncultured Chthoniobacteraceae bacterium (assembly GCA_964535055.1). Lineage (GTDB taxonomy): Bacteria > Verrucomicrobiota > Verrucomicrobiia > Chthoniobacterales > CAKUMP01 > CAYUDZ01. Next base: position 5,127 of record CAZHRP010000036.1, on the reverse strand, counting down.
CTCTTTTAGGTTCAAAGCATGTGCATGCCCCTGCGAACCAAAGCCAATTACTGCAACCGTCTTGCCCTTGAAGGGCTCCAGCGTAGCATCCTTATCCGTATATATCTTTGCTGCCATAATTTTCCTTTATGTTAGAATTTTAGGGGATCCGTAGTCAGTACACTGTCAAGCTGAGTGACTACGGGCCAGGGCTACCTGGCCGGTGCGAGTCAACTCGGACACCCCGAACTTTTTCATCAACTCGAGAAACTTCCCGATTTTTCCTTCGTTACCAGTGACCTCTATGCCCAGCTTGTCGTGCTGAACATCAACGATTTTTGCCCGGAATATATCGCAGATCTGCATTACTTCGGGCCGCGACTTGGAATCTGCATTGACCCGCATCAACACCAGCTCGCGGTCAATGTATTCATCCTCGCGGAAGTCAGTCACCGTTATCACATCTACCAGTTTTTGCAGTTGCTTGACGACCTGATCCAGCACCCGGTCATCACCACGCACGACGATGGTCATGCGCGATGCACTATCGTCCATAGTCGGGCCGACATTCAAAGTGTCGATGTTAAAACCGCGGCCACTAAACATGCCGGCAATGCGAGCCAGCACTCCGAACTTGTTCTCAACTTTCACTGATATTGTGTGTCTCATAAGAGAGCGGAGAGTGTTCCCATAAAGTTCGTCTGCGTCAAATGAAAATGCGCATTTTCCAATCATTCTCTGCAATAATTGTTGCATCACGCTAACAACACTTTAACATGATCAGCGTCAGATTATAACCCCAAAGACCCAACCCTTTGCACAACTTTTCAAGCATATCATGAGCAGACCAGTTACTTTATTCACCGGGCAGTGGGCCGATTTGTCGGCAGCCGAACTACTACCAAAAATCGCAGAAATGGGTTACGACGGTGTCGAACTAGCCTGCTGGGGCGACCACTTCGATGTCCAGAAAGCCCTCACAGATGATGGTTACGTGGATTCCGTCTGGCAATTACTTGCTGCTAATAACCTTACTTGCTACAGCATTTCCAGCCACCTTGTCGGCCAGGCCATTTGCGACCTGATCGATGAGCGGCACCAGGCAATCCTGCCTGCACATGTCTGGGGCGATGGTGACCCCGAGGGCGTGCGCCAGCGCGCTGCGGATGAAATGGCTGCCACTGCACGAGCTGCCCGCAAATTTTTTAATGCGGCTCCCGACGGCCTGCGCAAGGACAGCTTCCCGGCGGTCGTCAACGGTTTTACCGGCTCCAGTATCTGGCATGCCTTATATGCCTTCCCACCGACCGACCAGGCCTACCTCGAACGCGGCTATACCGACTTTGCAACCCGTTGGAAACCGATTCTCGAGGTATTCGATAGCGAGGATGTCAATTTTGGCCTGGAAGTCCACCCAACTGAAATTGCTTTTGATATTGCGACCGCGGAACGCGCCCTCGAGGCGATCGACAATCATCCCCGTTTTGGCTTCAACTATGATCCGTCCCACCTCGGCTATCAGGGGGTCGACTATGTGCAGTTTATTTACCGCTTTGCCGAGCGCATTTACCACGCCCACATGAAGGATGCCTGGTGGGATAAAGGCAATGGTACAGTCGGTGTCTTTGGCGGGCATACTGACTTCGGTAACCCTGCACGCTATTGGGACTTTCGCTCGCTCGGGCACGGCGATATCGACTTCGAGCGGATCATAGTCGCACTCAATGATAGTGGTTATCGTGGCCCGCTATCCGTGGAATGGGAAGATGCCCGCATGGACCGATTCCACGGTGCCGAGGAAGCCTGCGAATTTGTCCGCGACTGTGATTTCCCGCCATCAGACATGGCATTCGACTCATCATTCGATCGTTAATCAGAAATTTATAAAATTATGTCATCACCCACACCATTAAAAGTCGGCATGGTTGGCGGAGGCGGAGGTGCCTTCATTGCTAACCCACACCAGAAAGCTATCCACTTCGACGGCACCCGTCGGGTCCACTCGGTGGCCCTTCATCCGGATCCGGAGATTGCCATGCAGGAGGCCGAGTCCTGGCCGTATCCGGTCAAAGGCTATGCAAACTATGATGAGATGATCGCAGCACAAGCCGACCTGCCGGAAGATGAGAGGCTCGACTACATCGTAGTTGTGACTCCAAACTTTGTTCATTTCGACCCTGTCATGAAAGCCTTGGATGCCGATATCCCGGTCATGTGCGAGAAACCCCTGACCGTCGATCTCGAAAAAGCCCTGCAAATCCAGGCCAAAGTTAAGGAGAAAAATTTACCATTTGCCGTAGCCCATACATACCTCGGCCACTGGTCGAGCTGGTTCAGCCGCTGGCTGGTACAAAGCGGACACCTCGGTGAGATTCGCTGGGTAGATGCCTATTACCTGCAAGGCTGGCTGGCTACCAAGCTGGAAGATACCGGACAGATGCAGGCATCCTGGCGCACGGATCCCAAGCGAGCAGGTGCTTCAGGCTGCGGCGGAGACATCGGCATTCACGCGTTCATGCAGCTGCGCTTCGTGACCGGTCTCGAGGTGGAAAAAGTCAGCGCTCACCTCGAGTGCCTGGTGCCCGGACGCGCGATTGACGATCACTTTACGGTCTACGGCCAGCTCTCCAATGGCGGCAAATGCATGGTCAGAGCATCACAAATCTGCACCGGCCATAAAAATGATTTGGGAATAACCATTGCCGGAACTAAAGGCCTGCTACGCTGGCGGCAGGAAGATGCTGAAGCGGTCGTAGTATGCCTGCCGGATCAACCCGACCGGACCTACTACCGTGGTGCCGTGGCCAATAATGATGGCTTCCTCAAGGATGTCCCGCAAGCACTGCTCGATGAACCGACCATACCATTTGGTCATGTCGAAGCATTCCATGACGCCTATGCACGCCTGCACCGTGAGTTCGAAAAAGATGTGCGCAAATTCAAAGCAGGTGAAGCCTGGTCGTGTGACGGCAGCCGCTATGCCAATGTCGAAGATGGCTGTAAAGGACTCGCATTTATCGAGGCTGCAGTTGCTTCAGGCAACAACGACGCGGCCTGGACACCTCTCCCTTAGCCGACTGGCAGCAAGTCATAGATAATTTTGGTGCGCGCTTCGCTGGCAGGGCAGGCTTCAACCCGTGCTACAGTGAGGTCGTTTCGTGGTTGAACCCCTCACCCTCACGGATCGACCTGAGTCGCCGCAACTGATTACGCGAAGTTTCAGCAGAATGAATTTTGCGGATGACCATCTCTACCAACAAAGGTGCAGCAGCCACCGCGCCAGCACCAAGCAGGGCCAAGGCCGCAAACTGACGCTGCGGCTTGCTGATTCGCTCTGCCAGTAGCATCCCGGCACCCAGCCCAATCAACGATTGCGCAGCCACAAAAAGCCCGCATGTAGTTGATCCCTCTTCGCATATTTTTTTATCGTCAGGCATAAAAGCTTGTAATTTAATTTACCTTTATAAGCTCGAATTTGTATCGATCCGTCGTTTTAATCAAGCAAGCACTCATAAGATTGCGGCTTATGCTGCTAAACTCAAGGGTTTTCAATTATGAAAAATGATCTCTATGTACTTATTCTTGCTGGCGGCAGTGGCGAACGCTTTTGGCCGTTGAGCAGGAATGAACGCCCCAAACAATTGCTGCAGCTGCTGTCAGCCGGCACCTTGCTTGGTGATACGATCGACAGACTCACCGGGCTAGTTTCCCATGATCATATTCTCGTCCTTACCAACCATGTCCAGGAACAGGCTGTCCGCCAACTGTGCAGCAATTTGCCCCCTGACAACATCATTGCCGAACCAGCCAAACGTGACACCGCTGCAGCAATAGCTCTGGGTGCCGCGTGGATCAGCATCCGCGACCCCCAGGCAACCATGGCTGTGCTGCCCGCCGACCATCTGATCAAGGATAAGGACAATTTCCAGGCTACTTTGAAGGCTGCCAAACTGGCAGCGGAGCAATCAGGCGATCTGGTCACGATTGGCATCAACCCGACCTGGCCGTGTCCCAGCTTTGGCTACATCGAAGAAGGCAACCAGATCAACGTGGCAGGCGCTGAGCAGGCTGCGATCAGAGAAGTAAAAACATTTCGGGAAAAACCCGATGCCGAGTTGGCTGAAAAGTTTCTCCAGCAAGGTAATTTCCGCTGGAACGCCGGTATGTTTATCTGGCAGGTCGACTCGATTATCACAGAGTTCAACCGGCACTCACAGGAAATCGCCGGTTTTCTAAGCCGTGTCCATGAAAGCAGCAACTTCCACGCAACAATGAATGAATTTTTTCCTGCCTTACCAAAAATTTCTATCGACTATGCGGTCATGGAGAAGGCGGCCCGCGTCCTGGTCGTCGAGGCGACCTTCGATTGGGATGATGTCGGTACCTGGATTGCAGTCTCCCGCTACCTGGATCGTGATGCTGAGGGCAATGCCTCCAACACCAGCATCAGTTCTGTCGATGCGGAAGACAATGTCATCTATTCACAAAACAAATTGCACGTCGGCTTGCTGGGTGTACGCGATCTGGTGATCGTTGAAACTTCGGACGCGCTGCTGGTCTGTGATGTCGCTAAAGCCGAAAAAATAAAAGCGCTGGTGAAACATATCCCAAAACATTTGCAATGACCCCGGGGCTTTTTGGAATTGATTTTGGGCATGCAAGAGTAGGCATTGCCGGTGCTGATGATCTGGGTCTGCTGGCCCATCCACGAGCAACACTCGATGTCAAAGGCAAAGATCCGGCCAAGGTCACGGCAGCTTATCTGCAGGCTAATCAAGCGCACACGGCAGTTGTTGGCCTGCCCTTGACTCTTGCCGGCGAGGAAGGAAGCGCCGCTCAGACTGTCCGCCAGTTTGCTGACAAGTTGCAGCGCACTTGCCCACACCTCAAAATTATTTTTCAGGATGAGAGCTTGACGACAGTGATCGCTGCAGATGCCTTACGGGCTGCTGGCAAGTCCGCCAAGCAAGCACGCCCGATCATTGATCAGGCTGCCGCACGCGAAATCCTGCAAACATATCTCGATTGCCGGGCGCATCCCGAGACCACGCAACCTTCGGACTTCAATCTGCCAGAGTGACAGCCGCCGCACAACAAGTCGGCCAGTTTCGCGCTAAACTTACCATCGCCTACGATGGCTCGCCGTAT
>CAZHRP010000035.1:15635-16414 GCA_964535055.1 uncultured Chthoniobacteraceae bacterium | reverse complement strand
GGCCGACTCCGCCCGGATCGGCTTGGTCGACCAGATATTTACCCGGGTCGGCGCCAGTGACGACCTCGCCCGCGGTCAGTCAACCTTCATGGTCGAAATGAATGAAACCGCCAATATCATCAATAATGCTACTGCCAATAGCCTGGTTATCCTCGATGAGATCGGTCGCGGCACCTCGACCTTCGACGGGCTCTCGATCGCCTGGAGCGTCGCCGAACACCTGTACGATACGATCCAGGCTCGCACCCTGTTCGCGACCCATTACCATGAACTAACCGACCTCGCACGCACCCGCGACGGCGTGCAAAACCTCAATGTCGCAGTGCGCGAATGGAACGACCAGATCGTGTTTCTACATAAGATCATTCCCGGTACCGCCGATAAAAGCTACGGTATCCAGGTGGCCAAGCTGGCCGGCCTGCCAGTAAGCCTGATCACTCGCGCCAAAGAAGTGCTAGCCAACCTCGAGCAGGCCGAACTGGCTGCTGATGGCAAACCCAACCTGGCCAAATCCCAATCTCAGCAAGTCAGACCTCGACGCAAGGCGAAGGATAGCAGCGAAGATCCTCCTACTACTCCTGAGCTTCCGCTTCTTTAAGTGCTTTCAGCTCAGTTTCATATTCCAGCTTTTTGCGCTGGAGTTTGGCCATGACCAGATTCTTGCGATGCAATTCGATTGTCATGCGATTAATGTGACCCTGGGTTTCCTGCCGCTGAGAATGGTTTTCCCGCAACCTGTTTTTTACTGTAATTAGCTTCTTGGCCCTTATTTCGTGAGT
>CAZHRP010000035.1:13251-15625 GCA_964535055.1 uncultured Chthoniobacteraceae bacterium | reverse complement strand
GGCTCTTCCAACAACTTACTGATTTCGGCGTTACTGCCGGAATTCTGCATCCGGTAGTTCAATCCATCTTCAAACGAAGGCACCGTCACGACTTGATTGCAATGCGGGCATGAAAGCTCAATTCCCTCGCCATCTTTGTCCACAATTAAAATGTTGGCACAGTGTTCGCATTCGAATTGAATGTCCCGACTGGTTAACTCTAAATCCGTTTTGCTATAAGGTAAAATATTTGACATCAGTAACTAAATTATAACAACTGTCTGGCTGCTGCTCAATCATCAAACCACAGCCAGTTCACTTCAAGCAGTATCTGATGAGAGCGTTGATGGTTTTCCGCTTGCGCAATGAAGAATGCCTCTGTCATCCTGCCTAAGTGCTGGACATAGATGCGCTTACTCTGGTTGCTAGCTCGCACGGCGAGCAAAAGACATTGCTCTACGAGACTTCGGCGAAGTTCCCGAATAACCACCTGGGGGCAATCATCGGACCATCCGGTTCCGGAAAAAGTACCCTCATCAAAGCTATCGCCGGCATCCATAACCCAGATGCCGGTACCTTTCATTGGCAGGGACGCAACCTGATCGAAGAAGAAGACCTCGCACCGTCAGAAATCGGCTATGTCCCGCAGTTTAGTATTGCCTTCGATGAATTGACCGTGTGGGAGAATATCGAGGCTACCACCCGTTTGCGGGTGGCCGGTCTGAGTGCGGACGAAGTCGAGCATCGAGCGGAGTTTTCACTGATAGCTGCGGGACTCGACGACATCCCGGAGCGTCGCGTCAAAGTGCTGTCCGGCGGCCAAAAACGGCGATTGTCGCTGGCGCTTGAGTTGGTGACTCATCCGCAATTGTTACTCTGCGACGAGGTAACCAGCGGCCTGGATCCTAAATCCGAAACCGACGTGATGAATGTGTTGCGCAAGGTCGCCAGCAAAGAGGACCGTATCGTGTTGGCGGTTACCCACAGTTTGCGCCACCTGCATGAATTTGACAGCGTGCTGGTGATGTACGAAGGCCACCTTGCTTACCATGGACCACCTGAATACCTGCTCCATTATTTCAATGTCAAATCGCCGGAAGACGTCTTCCCGCGACTAGCAAAAAAGTCAGCTGAGAGTTGGCACAATTCGTGGATCAAGCATCGCGAAAACTACTACGACAGCATGGGCATTGATATGTTCGGCAGTAGTCCGGCAAGCCACTCTGAAGAACCGGAAGAACTGCCGACAGCCGATCCGTTTTCGGATGTCTTGCCAGCTGATTACGATGGGCCGGATAGCTCCACAAGCGAGTTGCCACGCCCGGACCGCAAGGAAGAACCAAGCGCTGCTCCTGAGGAAGAGGCAGATACTGATCAATCAGAAGATGACGCCGAACCGGCTTCGCCAACAGATCCCGTCCCCGGGGTGCTTACCCAGTTTTTTGTCCTCTTTGGCCGGCGCTTAAAAATCTTTTTCCGCAACCCCGGTCAGCTATGGCTGCATGTAGCATTGATTTTAGGTTTCCCCTGCCTCGTAGTGATTTTCGCGCTCGATGGTCTACCGGCAGTCACCAACCAGATCATGAGCATTGACGCCAATCCACTGGAGCTCGCACAGGATGCTGCCAGCTTTTCCCGTTCGGCAATTTCCATCGGCAGCCTGGTCTCTGGACTGGTCATGTTCCAGGTCGTCCTGCTGACTTTGATGGGAGCCAATAATGGCGCGCGCGAGATTGCTGCCGAACGTCAGCTATTTGAAAAAGAACGTCTCGGCGGAGTGCGGCCACTAAGCTATTTATTGAGTAAGCTGGCTTTTCTCTCGGTACTGGTGCTGTTGCAGTCGTTTTGGATGACCTGGTTCGTCAAAGCTGTCTGCCGAGTCCCGGGTGACTTTGGTCAGCAGCTGCTGCTCCTGCTGCTGGTGAATGCAGCATTGACTGCGGTCAGTCTCGGCATTTCGAGCTTCATGAAGTCGGCCGAGCAAGCCTCTCTGGTATCTATCTATCTGGTGGGTTTTCAATTGCCACTATCCGGCGCAGTACTTGCATTACCGGAATTAGCGGCAGCCATTACCCAGCCATTCATTGCCGCTTACTGGGCGTGGTCCGGTGTTCTGATGAGCATCAAGGATACCCGCTATTATGATGTAGCATTGCTGGTAACCCAGACCGGCTTGTCACCGGCCGCCGCCTGTCTGTGGATATTGGGTTGCCATGTATTCGGTGGCATCTTACTTGCCTATCTCGGCTTGAAACGCAGCAACTGGCACTGACTGAAGGCCGCATAACTATGATTTATCAGCCTCAACAGCAGGAACTTCGTATCGGTATCGTGGGCGCCGGCGCGATTGTCCGCGAGCGTCACATGCCAGCCCTGCTGGGCATGCAGGGGGTCA
>CAZHRP010000035.1:0-13241 GCA_964535055.1 uncultured Chthoniobacteraceae bacterium | reverse complement strand
CTGTAATTCCAGTATCGATAGTGGCCAGCTCTTCTGCCACGAATTTGACATCGATGCCAAGGTCGTTTCCAGCTGGCTGGAACTGGTTGCCATGAAGGATCTGGACATCGTATGGATCGGCACACCGCCCTATCTGCATGCCCAGGTAACACTAGCAGCAATGGCTGGAGATAAGCATGTTTTTTGCCAGGCCCGCATGGCCATGGACCTCAAAGAGGCCAGGCAAATGCATGCCGCCGCCCAGCGTTTGCCTCATCTGGTAACGATGCTCTGCCCGCCACCGCATGGCATGGCCACCGGACGCTTCGTCAAACAATTGCTCAACGAGAAGGTGATCGGCACTCCACGTTACGTTCGGCTGCGCAGCCTGAACGATGCTTTCATCGACCCCACTCAGCCAGCCCACTGGCGCCAACAGCGCGAATTAAGTGGCTTGAACGTCATGACCCTGGGCATTTATGCGGAAGTTCTGCAACGGTGGCTCGGGCCGATCCGTTGGGTTTCAGCCATGGGTAAGGTTTTTAACAAAAAACGCCAGGGCTATATGGTCGAAATCCCCGATGTTCTTAGCGTCCTCTGCGAGTTCGATAATGGCACCATGGGTACGCTTGAATTCAATTGTATTGCCGCCAATGCACCTGGCGATAGCATGGAACTGTACGGCACAGCGGGTACTCTGGCCTATGATTTTGATCACGACCAGGTCTTTCTGAGTTCTCTGATCAACGATTTGGCCGCTGTCGAAATTGCCCCGGACCTTATCGATTCATGGACAGTCGAAGAGGACTTCATCCAGGCAGTGCGCAACCCATCAGCGCCCCGTCCAGCGCCAACTTTCGATGATGGCTTGCGTTACATGCAGGTCGTGCAAGCCGTCGCTGACTCGATCGAGCAACAATGCCTGATCACTATCAAAGAGTAATAGGCTGGCTGAGGAAGTGCCCGTCAGCAGTCAGTCATCCAGCCGCTCGATAAACCATTCCGCCAGCAACTGGTTGGGGTCACGGCCTGTTACTTTATTAGCACCAGGATGATAACTGGATACGGGGTTGATATCTATGAAATACGCTGCTCCGGATGGCGCAATCAGGTATTCAAGGCTGCCGACATGCAGCCCCGACCGACTCGCCACCCGAGCAACCTGCTGCGCGATCTCAGGATTTACTGTGGCGGAAAGTTGAGAGTCCTGATGATTATTTGCCAGGCAGTAATTGAAGCTGTCTTGAGTGAGAGAAGTTGCCGCATCATACAGAATTCGTCGACCGATAACCTCAACCCGGTGTACCGCCTGATCGTGCGGGTCAATCACTTCCTGTTCAATATACTCTGCTGCCTGCTCAGCAATCGACAAGGGAATTTGCACACCAGCTGCTAACCGCTCGATCCCGGCACCATAGCTGCTACATCGTGGCTTGAGTAGTACCGGCAGCTCTGGCAAGGCCCGTCGCCCTGCTGTTACCGGCAACGTCTTCGGCGTCATCACCTCACACTCTTCGAACAATCGCTGCTGTGCCAGCTTATCGAATCCAAGTTGAAAGCAATCTGAGCCATTGATCACCTGTCGGCCGACAGCTTCCTGTGCGGCAAGAAATTCCTCAATCTGCCGGGCCCGCGCCAAGTCGAGCCCGGCATAGCGGGCCGATATCCGGTTAAATAAGAGGCCAACAGGCGGCACCTCCGATGGGTGACTCACGACTGTGGCCGACACACCCTCCGCTTTAAGGCAATCACACAGGGGTTGATTCCATGCCGGGTCATCGCTTAGCAAAACGATCATACGTTGCTTATTCACCTGGCCTGCCGGGGTTTGTCTTAGCCTGTATCTGGTTAGCTGCTGCTGCCTTTGTCAACAAGCGCTCATAACCCATAAATATCAACATGATGCAGACACCGAAGGCCACGGCGCTGATGATCAAGGCCGAATTCAATAGTCCTGTTGTGCTAAAGGATAGTTTCAGCAGGACCGTTGAAATAATAAATCCCGAGTTGCGGATGACCTTGGGGAAGCTCTGGGTGTGGATAAATGAAAACAACAGTAGCAACACATCGGTCATGATCAGGATGGTAAAGAAATCGTCAAAAAAGATATTGTTCAAATCCTGTGCCGTAGTCAAAGACGGCGAAGTGCTAATGAAGGTGTCGTTGAACCAGGTCCCTAAGCTGAATACTGCCAACCCGAAAAACAACGGCACCAGCAGGACACTCAAATTCTTTTTAAACGCGATAAACCGTTGCAGTGCATGGTCACCGCTGTCTAATTCCGGTAACCTGCGCTTACTATTCAGATAATAAAACAACAGCAACAGCCCGAATAATACCAGCGTGGTCAGTATATCATAGGTGAATTGCAAATCTTCTTTGCTCTCAAACCAATTTGCAGTCAGATCAAGATTCGCGATGTCCTTAAAAATCCGCCGAATCACAATCAGCGTGATGATCTCGTACTGCTTGCCAATGTACTGGGTGATCGATGCCGGCAGGTAGTAAATTAGCAGGTACACCTCGTACACCAGGATAAACGAAAATGGCGTGTAAATGGCAGCTATCGGATCGCTCAGCAAGGTATTAAACGGACCTTCTCCAAAAAAACCGAGATTCGTTGCCGCAATAATACTCAAATGAGTCACAAAGCTCAGCACCGCTATAAACACGATCGCTCGCTCCGCCTTATGGCGCGCCGGATCAGACAACGTCAATTCGTAAAGCCTCTCCAAAGGAGATCGCAGGAATGAAAATAAATTAGCCAAGGTTAAGAAGTATTGTTCGATCTATTACGTCAGCTAAGCCTCAAAGGGCTGAAGTAACTTTGCTCCTAACGACTATCTACTGACTTATCTTAGAAATCCTCAGTGGGATAACCGGAAACTCTCAAGTTTTACAGAAAGTAAAAGATGTACTGGCTCAACTGGCAAATGCAAACGATGCCACGCCCTTGACTCCGGGCCGGCCGCCAAACAAATGCCCATCGGCATCATTGGTGGCTTCACCCTTTGGTAAGCCGGTAGTGATGATGAGGTAATCCAAGTCCGGCCCGCAAAAGGCCATCGCAGTGCATTCGATCGTTGGCACCGTGATTTTTCCGATCGGTTGGCCGCTGGCCGGGTCAAAGCGATAGACAAATCCGGCATGGACGATCGCCACCCACAGCATTCCCTCGGCATCGATGACCATGCCATCCGGCGAACCTTCGATCCCAAGCTCCGCGGTATCGACCACGGTGCGCGGGTTATTGATTGCGCCAGTGGATAACTCAAAATCATAGGCCACTACTTTTCTGGTCGGAGTATCAATGTAGTACATGACCGTGGCCCCGGCATTCCAGCAGATGCCATTTGAGTTGGTGATGCCATCGAGCATTTTGGTCAGTGTCAAGTCAGGATCCAGTCGGTAGAGCGCCGCTTCCGGTTGCTTGCGCATGCTGATGGTACCACCCCAGAACCGTCCGGCCGGATCGCACTTGCCATCGTTGAACCGGGTATGCCCGCGCAGCTCCGGTTCAGGGTCGGCAATTGGTGTCATCTCGCCACTCGCCGGATCCAAAAACCGGATCCCACTATCACCGGCAATCAGGAGGCCACCATTCGCTCTCGCTACCACAGTCCCTACACGCTCGCCAACATCGATGACCTGCTCTGCGCCTGTATCCAGATCCCGGCCGATCACCGCATGCCCTTCGATATCGACATACCAGAGTTTCTGTCCATCCCAGATCGGGCCTTCGCCCCATTTCGATACCCGCCCGTCTAACTGCTCACATGGCCATTCTTGCATGCGAGGAGTATGCAGAAAAAATCCCAATAGGCAAATAAGGAAGCCTCACAGAACTTGCCCGCGGATGGTACTTTGGCCCGCGAATCATGCGAATGCTCACGAATGGCTTGTCTCTTCGCGTTATTCGCGGGAGATACTTTAACAACTCATTGTAGCTTTCCACGATCCCGTCACGCAAGTGAACATGACCATTGGTACCATGAACGGACATAGCCTGTTGCACAGCCACCAGCTCTTGTCGCGAACGGCTGGTATCCTGATAATACTGGGACACCAGGTACTTGATGGCTTCAGCCTGTCGTTGCTCAATGTAGGCGGTCGCCAGTGCTGCCAGCCGCGTAGTGGTCTTATACTTACCTGCCGAAAACAATGAGTTTTCCAGCCACTGCCGGTCACTCGAATCATCGCTTTGGGCCAGCAACAGCAAATATTAAGCATGCCATTCGATATACCGAAAGTTGCTCAGAAATGCATAAAGCTTCTCGCGCGGCAGGACCCCGCCAAATTTTTTAATTTGGTCGTACGGTGCCTGCCCCAACTCCAGGTGCGCGAGCTGATTAATTTGTGAGTCTTGATGGCCCAGCAATGAGGCGAAGTATTGGATCCTTTTCTGGGGGTGCTTCTGCCATAACTCAGCCGAGGCCAGCGTCTGGCGCACAATTCTTTCAAAGTCACTGTCGGCAACTCCCAGGCGCTGCCAGTCATCTCCCTGCTTAACCACCACAATTGACTGCTCAGGGTAGGCAGCTAATAGTCACCTGGTCCCGCTGTCCACGAACAAATCCGGTTGCTCGGCACCCGGATCCCCGCGCAAGATTTCTTTAATAGCAAAGTGAAAAGGACGTTGAGCATCTTCCCGTGCCAGCACGACTATTTCTGACTGGAGCAGTATATCCGCAGTCGAAGATTGGGGGTACGGCACACAAATCTGACAGGCATCTGCAGCGTGCTGACAGGCCGTTGCTACGATCAGGAAAATTACCAGACAGTATCTTGCCACACGGCTACTCAACCCAGCCTGCCTACCCAAGTCAAGTGATCGCAATAGCGGTGATCATCCATCTCCTGGCTTTTATGCTTAATAACAACCGTGTAAACTCGAACCCATGATAACAGGAATTTCATTTCTTGGCTGTGGTCGGATGGCCAGCGCACTGGCCCGCGGATTTGTGGCCGCCGGCAAAATTTATCCACATAAAATTACAGTGTATGATGTTAACCCTGCTGCCTGCAAAGCATTGGCGGAAACTATGCCGGGAATACAAATTGCCCATAGCATCGAACAGGCAGCAGAGGGCAAGTTGGTTTTTTTATGTGTGAAGCCGGGCCATGTGGCCGATTGCCTGAAGCAAGCCAACGATGCATTGGCTGATTCCCTGCTGGTTTCGATTGCTGCCGGCGTAACGCTGGACACACTGCGCCAATTAACCCCGCAAGGCACCCGTACCATCAGAGTCATGCCCAATACCCCGGCACTGGTCGGCAAGGGTGCTTCAGCCATCGCTCCTGATGATTCCGTTGAGGATGAAGAAATCGAAGTCGTGCGTACATTACTTGAAGCAGTCGGCACCGTTCATGTAGTCAATGAAGATCAAATGGATGCGGTAACCGCAGTCAGCGGCAGCGGCCCGGCATTCTTTTATCTGTTTATAGAGGCGCTGGCCGAAGGTGGTGTCACCAATGGCTTAAATAGCCAGACGGCACTGGAGCTGGCAGCTCAAACCGCCCTCGGTGCCGCTCAAATGATCCTCGAAACCGGGCAGTCACCACAGGAATTGCGCGAGATGGTCACCAGCCCGGGCGGCACGACACTAGCCGGACTGGAATGTCTGAAACAACATACCACCGCCGCAGGTATCGCCGCAGCCGTCGATGCCGCCGCCGCACGCTCGCGCGAGCTGGGAAATGCAAAATAATTCTGATTGATTGAATAGATTCTCAGAAACTGCGTCTAAATTAACATGAGCACCCCCAACCGCCTGATATTAATCATCCCTGCCTTCCTCTTGGCTACCGGTATCGCTTTGGCCGGCTTATTTGCCAGTAAGACTCTCTATAACGCCAAGGTCGCAATCAATACTGCTGAAGTAAAGGGACTGGCTGAACGACGCGTCAAGGCTGACCGTGCCCACTGGACGATCGGCCATGCACTGGCAACCGGCAGCCGCGAAGAAATACCGGAACTGTACCAGCGAGCGCAGGCCCAACAGCAACAGATCATTGACTTGCTGCTGGCGAGCGGGCTCACAGAATCTGAAATCAGCAGTGGTGTGATCAACTACAATGTCCGCGAATTTCGTAACAAGGAACAAGAACTGGTCGATATCAAATACGAATTGCGCGCAACAGTTACAGTCGATACCGGCAAGGTAGAGATGCTGGCAGGCGTCCGTGCAAAGCTCAATCAGTTGATCGCAGAGGGACTGCACCTCGATAACAATCTCCCCGCTTACCACTTTACCAAACTCAATGAGATCAAACCGGAGATGCTGCAGGAGGCAACCAAGAACGCCCGCATTGCAGCCAACGAATTTGCCGCCAATGCAGGAGTCAAGGTCGGCAGGATTCGCCATGCCCGCCAGGGTGGATTCACGATTGTTGATGTCGGTGCCAACCACGGCGATACCCGCAAAATCGAAAAAGATGTGCGGGTTGTGACCACTATCACCTTTTATCTCGAGTAAGCGGCCACTACCCGCCAATCGAGAAAAATAGCTTAATCGAGTACCGCTTTACCGCTTTCGATGCCCACGTTTAATTCGAGGATCCTGGCCATTTCGTCGATTGCTGCCGGGTCATCATGAGCACCATGATCCGAGGGCACGATCAATTCCGACTCCGCTCCCTCGAGATGAGAACTCCAGTACTCGACGACTCCGTCTGAACTGTCCGGCGTGTCCCCACGACCCCGGTCACCAATGATAGAATGATAACGGGCCTGTATCGGAATCAGATCAACAACCTTATTCTGCTTATTTTCAGGCGACAGACTTTCAACACTGGTCAGCCTGCGCTTATCTACCTTGGGAATTGGCAACTCGATCACCATCCGCATGATTTGTCCCGGCAGTTTGATCACCCGCTTGATCAGGTTGAGGATGCCCAGGTCCGCTAACTTGCTGCCACGATGCGGTGTAGAAATAAAAATCACACGCTGAATGTCTGAGTTAGCATCAAATAACAGGGCACTCCTGGCCAGTGAGTCTGCAGGCAATTCACGCTCAAGCCTGGCGGCATTTTCTTCAAAGGTCGCATCCCATAGCAGCCGCCCCGGAGATGTCACCTGATAGCGTGTCAGGATACCACCCATACTGTGGCCAATCATGATAATCTCATCATCATATCTGAGAAACTCACACACGGCTGCCAACTCCTTGCGTAAGTGATAGGCAGAATATGGCACCGGCCAGCCGGTCGGATAGCGAAAGAACCAAAACTGATAGTTTCTCCGGATTTCAGGGTCTGCCCGCAGTTCATTATAAACATCTTTCCACATTAATGGCTCGGAGATTAAGCCATGAACAAACACGACCGGAATTCGATCCGGATCATATGGTTCTATTAAGGTAAGTTTTGCTTCAGACTCATCGGCAACAAAAAACTTGGAAATGGCTGACAGCAACTCCGGCGGTCGTCCCTTAATCTGATGCCTCAGAGGTGCCGAAAAATCTGCCGCTAGCGGGAAAGCTCGACCCGCCAGTTCCACTTCATCAACAAAGCTGGGATCCCATAATTCAAGCTGCACTCTGCGACCGCCATCACCACCATCACCGCGGGCAAAACGCAAGATGGCAGTAGCTTCCTCGAGCGTCCCAATCTCGGAGATGAACCGCAGGCTTTCCTCATCAGTTGGCAACCTGGCCACCGGTATCAGAGCATCACCTATACCATCCCGGGCAAACCATTCCTGTAATTCTTTGCGGCGTTCATATTCGGCAGGGATCACCTCAACGTAACGCTTCGGGTTGATTTGGTAAGTACGCCCATGGTTTGGCTCCAGGCGGTAAACGTAACCGGCATAACTGAAGGTTTGGCCCTTACCATTATTCTCCACTACCTCGACCGCCGCTAATCCACAAACTGAGTTGTACACTTCGTATGCCAGCTGCTGCTCTTCGGCTGTTATCGAACTTCCAGCAAGCGCATCCCACACCAACTCGGCTGCGCGCAAGCGGTACACCATCGCTGTGTTCGGGCTCTGCTTGAAGCGCTTTGCCCGTTTCAGCAGATGTTCGGCAGCCGCAATCCCAGTCTGGTTAAGTTCCGCTCTGGCGGCATCTTCGCTACGCGGCAAGGTACTGCAGCCACCCAAGAGCGCGAACCCAAGCAGAATTGCAAGACCTCCGCTCCTGATTTGATCCATTAGCATGCAACTTAAAGGTTTACAGGATTTACTATCACTACGACCGGACGGTGATCACTTGCATCCCACCAGTAATCCGAGCGATACACATATGATGATTCCTTGTCAATCTCTTTGAACAACGCCCGGTTGACAAAGACATAATCGAAGCGTGAATAAATATCTGCGGTTCGCCAGTATTGGGTCCAACGATCGCCAAGCGGATCGTCTAGCCAAATATCCGCCATATAGCCGTCAGACGAGCGGGATCCCATGACCTCTTCAATCGGCGGCTCGTTACGCGTGTCATTAAAGTCACCAGTGACCAGTAAATTTACAGCCGGATCCTGCTCGATAATCGTGTCAATATGTTGCCGCAACAAACGTGCCTCATTGCGCCGCATCAAAGCCTGTCCTTCGGGTACCGGACGCTTTGATTTCAAATGCACTCCGATCACACGCAAGTGATAGTTGGGGTTAACTTCAACAGTTACATCAAGAATCCCCCGTTGCATAAACATTTGCTGACCGCGAATCTGGTACGGTAGTCGCGCCTGCGAGTTGCGCTCCACAATCGGTAACCGGCTGAATAAGGCCAGCCTTCGATACTCATCGGCCGCAACCAGCAATTCCATTTCGCTGTAGTTAAGTCCGGCCTTTACCAAGCGCTCGCTCAGATCTTCCAGATCCTCACGGGTTCCAATTTCAGAGATCTGTAGAATGTCAGCATCAATATCTTTGATGACCTGAATCAGTGCCGCAATCTCATCAGCAGGCTTCGGCTTATCTGAGACCCGCTCGCCATCCAGCCAGCGATCCATGGTCAAATAATTGCGAATATTGTAACTCGCTACCACAACCTGCCCCGTTTCAGGTTGCGACACCGTAGCCGCAAATATCGGCTGCTCTGGCACATTGAAATACTGCTGCTTGTTATCAGACTTGTCAGTCTGCTCAACCGTGACCTGACTGGAAGTCTGCTCTTCTACGCCATCACAACCACTGAGGGCGAAACCCAACAACAGCACTGGCAGTATAGTGCTCAAAACTTCGCAGCCTGGCTTCATAATCCCCCTCGTAATTTCGATATCTTACTGGCGACAATCAGCTCTTCGTATGGCTTTCGCGCTGGCTGGGTTGCTTGATGTCCATGTCCGGTTTGACTTCATCCAACTCCTGCGACGCTTTACTCAATTCATCGTCAAATTCCGATTTTGCCTTGCGAAACTCGTTCAAACTCTGTCCCAACCCACGCGCCAACTCAGGCAGTCGCTTAGCCCCAAATAGCACCAGGACCAATAGCATGATCAATAAAATCTCCGGCCATCCCGGTGTCGTAAATGCTAACACTAATTCATTCATAATCACACACTAGCCGCAGATCTTCCAGAACGCAAAGAAAATACTCGCCTCCAGCTTGACAGCATTACCAGATAGACTATATACTCTATATAATTATAGGATTTTAATCACTGGGACAGCATTGATTCATTAGCTTCATTAAATTTTTGAGGATTTTCTGGAGTCTGCGGGGTGTCCCGGTACAGTATAAGTTGTTAGAAAGTAAAAGTACGATGGCTAGTAAAGAAGTAGAGATTATCAAAGACGAGAGTAAGCAGTTGCGTGGAACGATTGAGGAAACCTTACAGGACACTCGGGCCTCTCATTTTAGCGACGAAGATTATCAGGTACTGAAGTTTCACGGGACTTATCAGCAGGACAATCGTGACGAGCGGATTCCGCGCAAGAAGCAGGGTTTAGACAAAGCATGGAGTTTCATGGTGCGGACCAAACAGCCTGGCGGTAATATGACGGCTGCTCAGTATTTGGCGATGGACAAATTGGCGGATGAAATTGCCAATGGTACCCTGCGGATCACGACCCGGCAGGGGCTACAATTTCATGGCATTTTAAAAACCAGCCTGCGTGACTCTATGCAGCGGATTGTTGACTCGGGCATGACCACCTGGGGTGCCTGTGGCGACGTCGTCCGCAACACCATGGGACCAGCAGCTCCGCTCAAAGATGCTGCGCACGACGATTCTCAACTACTGGCTTCCGAGATCAATGACCGCTTTCTGGCCAAAAGCACGGCTTACACACAGATCTGGCTAAATGGCGAAAAGATGGACATAGACGCAGATGGCAATGGCGTGGAACCAGTCGAGGAACCAATTTATGGCGAACACTACCTGCCGCGAAAATTTAAAATCGGGATCGTGGTGCCACCACGCAACGACGTGGATGTGTATTCGCAGGACATCGGCTTCATCGCGCAATTAGACAATGGCAAGGTCGTCGGCTACTCGATCGTAGTGGGTGGTGGATTTGGCATGCACCATGGCCAGCAGGCAACCTATCCGGTGCTGGCCAAGCCGTTGTTCTACGTCGCCCGTGAGCACGCGGTCGATGCGGCTGAGGCCATTGTCACAGTCCAGCGTGATTTTGGTGACCGTACCAACCGCAAGCATGCCAGGCTGAAATATACTATTGAGGATCGTGGCATCGACTGGTTTAGGGAAGAGGTCTGCAAGCGTCTCGATGCCCCAACCGAAGAATTCCGTGAGTCTCGCTTTAACACAGTTGCTGACATGCTTGGCTGGCATGAGCAGGGCGACGGCAAGCTTTTTTGTGCAGTTCATGTTGAGGTTGGGCGGATTACAGATGTGGAAAACGGGCCGGGGTACCGCACAGGATTCCGTACCCTTGCTGAGAAGTTTGACAAGCCAATGCGCTTCACCCCGAATACCAATGCCATTTTCTTCGATATCGAGCCTGGCCAGAAAGACGCCTTTGACTCAGTACTGCAGGAATACAAAATCCCGCATACCGAAGGCTTCACTGAGGCCAGAAAGACTTCTCACGCGTGCGTGGCACTACCAACCTGCGGTCTGTCACTAGCAGAAAGTGAACGTTACTTCCCAAGCCTAATGGATGAAGTTGATAAGGTGCTCATCGAACTCGGCCTGGAAAAAGAGCCGATCCTATTCCGTATGACCGGCTGCCCGAACGGCTGTGCCCGTCCTTATAACGCCGACTTCGGTTTCGTCGGTCGTGGCCCCGGACGCTACGCGCTATTTGTTGGTGGTGCTATCACCGGAGATCGCCTGGCCGGACTGGAACAGAAAGTCGCCAAATCGGAAGAGCTACCCGGCATTATTCGAAATTACCTGCAGGACTTTTCCGACCAGCGCCGGAATGGCGAGACATTTTCCCAGTATTGGGGACGTACCCGCACCAATGGCGCCGCCCCGCACCCGGAACAATTCCACGTTGAACTGGCCGAACGCGCCGCACGCCTGGCGGCTGAGAAATCATAGCCCCCAGCAGCCCCAGTGCTGACCAAAGCATCCGACTCCTGCCCAACGTCACCTGTTGTACCGAATCGAAAGAGACATGCCTGAATCAGCCATACGCGACAACATGCAGCCGGCGGCTACCAAACAAGTACTGAAAAATCGTGCAAACCTGTTCAGATAGGGTAGTAGCACATGGGATAGTAGCAGCCTCGACATAGTCCAGGTTGGCCGCGCAAGGCACCCATCAGCCATGAGTCCTGATGACGCGAAAAGCAACTTCCTCAAGGCTGATTAGACGGCCCCTATTCACTTCACCAATCCAAATCCAGTGGACTGACCATCTCCTTTTTCGTTCGGCTCTGGACGGTGTGCGTATAGATCATGGTTGTCTTAATATCCGAGTGACCCAATAGTTGCTGGATCGTCCGGATATCCACATTCGCCGATAGCAGGTGGCTGGCAAATGTGTGCCTGAATGTGTGAGCAGTTACCCGCTTGGCTACTTTCGCTTTGTTGACCGCAGAATAAATCGCGCTGCTGAGATTTTGCTTATAGTTGTGGTAGCGGCGATAGGCACCTTCGTCCGGCAACAAGGTCAATGTCTTAGCCGGAAATAGCCACTGCCACTGTAAGTCCCTGGCCTCACGCTGTGCCCGTCGGACACTTAGGGTATCAGGCATGAAGGCTCCCGCAAAATCCGGGTTGCTCAAGTCATCCTCCAGCAGTTTTGCCACCCGCTCGACCTGTCGTTGCAATTCCTCCCTGAGTTTGAGCGGCAAGGGAACAGTGCGATCTTTTTTGCCCTTGCCATCATGAACAATTACGAAATTCTGCTCAAAATCGAGACTGCTTACCCGCAACTCCAAACATTCCGTCAGCCGCAACCCGCAACCGTATAGCAGCGAAACAATGAGCTGATAGGGAAATTTAAGCTGCCCCAGCACCAAATCCAGCTCCGCTTTGGTCAGCACCGTCGGAATATATTTCGTCTGCTTTGCCCGTTCTACCCGATCCTTTAAGTCGTAATCGCGCCTCAGTAGATGACGGAACAGAAAAAGCAATGCATTAAAGGCCTGATTCTGCGTCGACGCCACCACCCGCTGCTGCACCGCCAAGTGCGTGAGAAAATCCTTCGCTTGCTCATCAGATATCCTGTCAACAGCCATAAAGTTTGTATATTGCCCAAACTTTATTACCCAGGAACGATACGCCCCAGCAGTCTTGGGCGAATAGTTGCGCCGCTTGATTTCTGCCACAAGTGCTGCTGCCAACTCATCCCACTCACGGCGCTTACCTGGCACCGTCAACCCGCTGCTGTTGCCCATGCCAGAACTCTCGCGATCCCCCTCCGCCACTGCCAACCGGCGATCCACCACGGCATACGTACCCTTCTTCCGATGCTCCAGAGCCAGCAAAATAGCTACTGCCTGACGCGCCTGTTCCTGAAAAGCTACCGACTGGCCTTTACTCGCAAGCTTGCCTATGAAGCCTTCCACCACCTCCGCAGCACCTGCGCCATGGCCATACTTTGCTTCGTAGTCCCTAAAATAACGGGCCCATTTCCGGTAGTGCGGCATCATACTGTCCGCTATCCCATTAGATTTCAGTTCCGCCTGGTAGTGCCTAATCGTTTCCTGTGATAACTGGATCATGATATCTCATTATCTTTACTCTACTCAGCACATGATATGTCATTAACAATCACGAACTTACTCTCTAAATTTCCTTGACGAAAGCAAAATAATTAAAGATATCTCGATTGAACCAATAACTTGTTCTGCCAAAAATGAAAATCACCCCCAGAGACAAGAAGGCAGCGTCAATCGTGC
>CAZHRP010000034.1:15706-17039 GCA_964535055.1 uncultured Chthoniobacteraceae bacterium | reverse complement strand
AGCACCTCACGCTGCGTCTCGCTACGAAGTTTGTGATTGATCCGGGTTAGACAAGCTACGCTTATTTCTTATCTGTGCCGAGTGGCTGGTCGTTGCACTTGAGATCACCGAGGGCGAATTGCATGCCGTTGAGGATAAACTTGAGGAGCACCAGTCCCCCACCTTCGGCGACATAGTTGACCAGGCTCGAATATAAATGCTCTGCCAGGGCCTCACGCTCGGCCAGTGGCATGTCTTTATACTTTTTCCCGAATTTATCCATTTTATTGACTAAAACATCCCTGAAAAGGTGGCGTTCCTTCCGGTCCGGGCAGTTATTATTGAGTACGACTGCATCGTATTGGGCCAGGTTTTCCGGGCGGAAGACTTCAATGTCGATACTGCGAGTGCTTGAAAAAGCGCCGCTTTTATCACCCAGGATTTCCACGACTGCATCGGTGTGCGGGATACACCAATGTACGAAGCCAGTGGCCAGTGAAAAGATCAGAATCTTGCGCTCCTGCTGTGGTTGTACCGCCGGGGAGTCAGGAGCAATCTCACGAATGCCCGCCTTCCATTCATCGGTTAGTTGAACTTCAGGCAGACTCCCTACCTTTGGCTTGGATTCGGCTAGCACGCAGGTCAGGCTAAGTACTGTGAGAAGCAGGAATATCGACAGTTGTTTCATAGGGTCAGTTTCAGTTGATAGTTATGGGGTGATAGCCGGATTGTTCGACCAGCGCGAGGAGTTTGTCTTCATCGACATCGACACCGAGTCCGGGGCCGGTCGGGCAGGTCATTTGGCCGCCCTGATCTGAGATCGGATTTTTGAGGATCGAAGCAGTGAGGAATTGCGGGCCGTTCAAGGCGGCGGGTTTTTGCAGACCGAAGGCCGTGTAAAGATGCAGAGTGGCAGCAAGTGAAAGGTCGGGGTCAGTCAGGCCACTGCCCAGCCACATTAGTCCGTGTTGTTTGATAATTTCGATCTGGCGTTTGTTGCTGGTCAGGCCACCGCAGCGGGCGGGCTTACAGGCGACACCGTCGATCATTTCAAGGGCAATGAATTCTTCGAGGTCGGTGGGCGAGATCACACCTTCGTCCATCAGAATTGGTAGCGCTCCCTGCTTTTTGAGCGCCTGGTAGCCGCGAATCTGGTTGGGTCGCAGCGGTGCTTCGAGGACATCGACCCCGGCCTCGGCCAGGAGCGGTGCGGCTTTGAGTGCTGTGTTCGGGTCATAGCCACCATTGGCATCCGACCAGAGGAAGCCATCCGGAGCAGCAGCTCTTGCCGCCTTGGCAAGGCGTTTATCAAAGTCAGGATCCGGGGCGACCTTGATATTGAAATTTTTGTAGC
>CAZHRP010000034.1:0-15696 GCA_964535055.1 uncultured Chthoniobacteraceae bacterium | reverse complement strand
TTTTTCCCTGGTCAGCCACCGCTTCGACGTCTTCGATTTCTTTGACATTGAGCGTCCAACTAAGCGTAAGTGGTGCACCGGGCTTTTTGCCGAAGAGTTCGACCAGCGGCTTGCCAGCAATTCGTCCCCTGAGATCCCACAGAGCGATGTCCAGGCCGGCCCGGGTGATCGGCATCGAGGTGGAAAAGCCGGGTGCGATCGCGGCATCGAGCAAGCGGTGGGGGCCGTCGATGTCGTCGGCATCAGCCCCGATTAGCGCCGGGGCAAAGTATTCTTTGAGGGCGACGATTGCGGTTTCGAGGGTTTCATCGCTCCACTTGGCAATCGGTACCGATTGACCCCAGCCAGTTCCGTTCTGTGTAGTGATCTTTATGGTTACACAAGCACGGCCGGTCGATCCGTCCGGGCCGGCAAAAAACTTGAAGTATCCAGTCATCGGATAGCGCGCCGGATAGATATCGATGCGTTCAATTTTGCCGACTGAATTCATTGTGTTTTGCCCCAAGCTTGATAGGTATGGTGCAGCGGTTATGCCGGTAGCAGCCAACTGAATAAAATGGCGGCGGTTCATTGGTAGTTTAACTTGAGTTGAGTGCAGAAAATTTCTGCCACATCGCTTCCGAATCTTCAGCAGAGAGGGTGCCGTCATACACGAAAATGCGGTAGTGACGGTCGTAGGATTGTCCGGGCTCGAATGTCCAGGGAGCGTCCATGACCGGATTAAAATTGATAAAGATGGCACCATTGTAATGTTCATTCCAGGTGCGGATTTTTTCCGGAAAAGAATGATTGGCGGGATGGCTCATGAGGAGGACGCCGGCTGTTCCGTCAGCGCCATTGGTTCCTTCCACCCGGATCCAGCGGGCCGTTGTGAAATTAGCGGAGTCGCGGGCCTTACCCTCGCTGGTAAGGATGGTGCTGGTTTCCTTATTCCAGAGAGCAGTTCCACGGTAGCCGAGCCCACTATAGCGGTATTTGTTGATGGTAATCGGTTGGTCACCTGCGACTTGATGGCTGATTTTCAGGTCGAGTGAATAACCTGTTGCCGGTTGATCGACGATGTCAGAGGCAGTGATGATGGTCTTCTCATTGAGGCGAACCTGGGGACCGTCCGGAGCTTTGCGGTCGATATAAACACTGGTAGCTATCAGGCCTTCATCGGTCATTTGATGTTCTTTCGCTTCAACAATGCCGTCACCCTTCTGCAGCTCCCAGCAGAGGATCTTGCGGCCTTCGAGTTCAATAAACTTCCATGGCCACCAGAGTCCAAAGTGATGCGGGTGATCGCCGGGTTGGCTGTCGGTGACCGTAAACCCGGATGGTGTTTTCAATGGGTGAATAAAATTACTGCCTTTGAATTGGTCGCCACCTTTGGGGTTAGCCAATGGAGCTGCCTGGTAAACAATCAATTCCTGGTCATCGACCAGCAAACTGACTTGATCGTGGCCAAAGAGGTTGCCGCTAAGTGCCACTAATAATGTTATAATTACTTTATTCATGAGAGCTGGTAAGGTTCGCGCATGGGGACATTCATCATCTTCTCAACTTCCGGATCGCCGATCAGCTTTTCCTGAACCGGATCCCATTTGATTTTGCGACCGTCGAGCTTCATCGAAAGGTGGTGCAGGACACAAATTGTATTAGAGCGGTGTCCGACTTCAACCGGGCAGACAGAATCGGAGCCATCACGAGCTGAGGTCAGAAAATCCTGCATGTGGTTGTTACTGAAATAGAGCTGGGTTTCGTTGTCCTTCGGCTGGCGGCGCAAGAGTTCCTTATCGCTACAATCCATCTTACCGCGGTGGCAGTAGGCCCAGCCATCTTCAGTGATGAACTTGACTCCGGGGCTGCCATTCTTTGAGGTCATGCGCACCCCATTTTCGTAAAGGGCTTCACCCTGGTAACCAACATGGACATCAAAATGACCACGATCGGGGAAGTCGCCGGTTGAGCTGATTTCGACTGGACCGGAGTCGGAGTCGGTTCCATTACCCCATTGGGCGATGTCATACATGTGGGATCCCCAGCCGGTGATCATGCCTAGGCAGTAGCGTTCTACTTGCAGCCAGCCCGGGCGGCCATAGCCTGCTTGCGGATGGACTCGGGATTCGATGTAGGGAGTTTCCGGGCAGGGACCGAGCCACATGTTATAATCGAGGTTTGATGGTGGGTTGCCGGGGTCGCCATCGGCACGACCTTTATCGGTTGGGATCTGAACTTCGATTTCCTTTAACGCACCCAGCCAGTTGTTGCGGATAATCGTGCACACCTGCCGGAAGTAGGCACTGGAACGTTGTTGCGAGCCGGTTTGCAGGACAACCTTATTTTTGCGCACTGCATCGACTAAGGCGATGCCTTCCGGAATTGAATATGTCAGCGGTTTTTGGATATACATGTGCTTGCCGGCAGCGGCGGCAGCCACGCCGATTAGGGCGTGCCAATTCTCGGGAGTTGAGATGATTAAGCCATCGATATCGTTGCGGGCGATGATTTCGCGATAGTCGCCGGTTGTGAAGATATCGATATTTGTTTCCCCATTTTCACCATAGAATTTTTCAACCTTGGCTTTGGCAAGTTGCAGGCGGTTTGAGTCGACATCGCAGACAGCGACTACGCGGGCATTAACGGGCTTCTTTAGTCCGGTAGCCATGGCGTTCTGCATATCTCCCAAACCCATCCTACCACACCCGATCTGGGCGAGTTGGAGGGTTGAGTTTTTGGAGGGTGCGGACCATGAGCTTGCCGGTAGCAGCAATGTCGAGGCTCCTGCCGAGAACGACAGTTTGATGAAAGTGCGGCGTTTCATGATATTATTTATAGCAGATTTGCAGCTGATTGCCGGATAATTTTATTAGAGTCTAGGCAAAGTCAGGCCACCGTCAACCATGATGACCTGGCCGGTCGAATAGGGGAAGTCACCGCGAGCCAGAGCTACCACTGCCTTGCCCACATCTTCGGGATAGCCCCAGCGTGGAGTGACACACAGGCCATCGGCAATCAGCTGGTCATATTTTTCTGTGACCCCGCTGGTCATATCGGTTTTGGTGACTCCCGGACGCACTTCGTAAACCGGGATGTCGTGCTCACCGAGGCGGGTTGCAAAGAGGGTAGTCAGCATTGCGATTCCGGTCTTCGACAGGCAGTACTCGCCACGGTTGACCGAGGCGACAGTGGCAGAAATCGAGCCGATATTGATAATTGAGAGAAAGCTATCCGGCGACTGCTGCTTTTGCTCGACCATCCAGTTGGCAGCACTTTGAGTCAAAAAGTATGGACCTTTCAAATTGGTGTCCATGACGTAGTTATAACTTTCCTCGGTTGCCTGCAGGATGTCATTACGTTGTTTGGGTGCCACCCCGGCATTGTTGACCAGAACATTGAGGCGACCAAATTTTTCCCTGACTTTGTCCAGCATGGCAGTCCTGGCCTCTGCTGAACCAATATCGCCCTGGCAATAGAGCACTTTCGCTCCTTGGGATTTGAGCTCCGTGATAGCGTCAGTCACTTGGGACTCATCACGCATGCCATTGATTGCGATATCAAAGCCGGACTTGGCCAAGGCTGTGGCACAGCCGAAGCCAATCCCGCGCGAACCGCCTGTAATTAATGCTGTTGGGCTGTCATTTTTCATATATCAGATTTCATACCCCATTTTTCAATTGTTACTTGGGTTTACGAAGAGTGTTAACAGAAGCTTGGATAATTTTTGATAGTTCCGTTGCTTCACCGGTAATCGAGCCAATACTCTCTGGCTGTAATAATTTCGAACGCTCGATCATACGCAGCCAAATTTTTGTTTCGTTTAATTCTTTGAGCACGATTCCAAGCTTATGTGCGAAATCAGCGCGACTTTCTGCTCCCCTGGCTTCAGCATAATTAGGTGAAGGAGAAGTGCCGGAACGCATTAACTGGCGGCTGATGTGGCGGCCAACCTCATCTTTGGGTAGAACTCTAGAAAGTTTGATTATTTCTACTGCAAAATCCAGTAACCTGTCCTCTAACTCATTTGCAGATGAATTCATTTCTGAGCTTCAGATTAACTAGATTGAAATATGGCTATTGATAATTGGCCATTGGAATTTGATCAATGTTTCAATTCAGGGACATCGAGCCAACGGCGTTGCTCGGATGATTGCAGTCCGAGTTCGGCGAGTTGGACGCCCTTGACCCCTTCCAGCAAGTCGTACTGGTAGGGCACATCCATGTGGACATACTTCAGGAAGTGTTCCCACTGGGCTTTAAATCCGTTATCATACTCTTCCTGCTCCGGCACCTTGTCCCAATTTTCATAGAAATTAATCGGCTGTTTGATATCAGGGTTCCAGACCGGTTTTGGGGTACTGCCATAGTGCTGAATGTAAACATCACGCAAACCGGCAACAGCCGTGCCCCTGGTGCCGTCTACCTGAAGGGTCAGCAGGTCGTCACGACGAACGCGGACATTCCACGAGCTATTGATGTGCACGATTGCACCGTTCTCCAGCTCGAAAGTTGCGTAGGCGGAATCGTCGGCGGTGCACTGGTATGGCTGGCCCTGTTCATCGACGCGTTCCGGGATATGTGTTTTGACCAGGCAGTTCAGCGATTGGATATCACCGAACAGATTATCGATCACATAGCGCCAATGGCACAGCATATCGACAGCTATACCGCCCCCTTCCTCCTTGCGATAGTTCCAGGACGGACGCTGTGCTGCGATACTATGCCCCTCAAAGACCCAGTAACCGAATTCGCCGCGAACACTCAGGATCTCACCAAAAAAACCACTTTGCATCAGGCGCTTCAATTTAATCAGCCCGAGCAGGTAGAGCTTGTCCTGGACCACCCCATGTTTCACCCCGGCATCGCGACAGATTTGATAAAGCTGGTAGGCATTTTCTGTGGTGATAGCGATTGGTTTTTCACAATAAATATGCTTACCGGCTTCGGCAGCTTGCTTGACTGCGTCGAAACGCTGTAATGTTCCTTGCGAGTCAAAATAAACCGAAAAGCGGTGGTCCTCTAAAGCCTCCTGCAGCTCGGTCGTGAACTCCTTCACATGGCTGATTTCGGTCAGATGCTTCAGCTTATTTTTGTTACGGCCGACGAAGATGACCTCCGGCATCAGTACCTCATCCGGGGAGATCGTGATGCCACCTTGTTCGATAATGGCATTCACGGAGCGCAGCAAGTGCTGACGGGTACCCATGCGTCCGGTGACGCCATTCATTATAATTCCGATTTTGTGTGTTTTCATAATTGTTTACCACTAATGTTTACTGATAGATGGCAATTTTTTTAGGTTATCGCGTGTGAGTTGAGCTTACTTTTCCGGCTTGTCGGTGCACTGCGGGCGGGCACCATCCGGGAGTGAGGGTACGTCAATGCCTGCTTTTGGCAAGGTGCCATCCAATTCCTGCCGCCAGTGGGCAACATCACCGGCAGGCCCATAGCAATAGATCATGGTCAATGGGGTTGAGCCGATGTTGGTTAGCTGGTGGAAGACCCCTGACGGGATATAGACGGCCTGGCCGCCATGAACTTCCTGGCGTTCTTCACCAAGACACATTTCGCCCTGGCCATCGACAATGTAATAGATTTCCTCCTGTTCCTGATTATGCCATGGGACCTGACCACCATTAGGGTCGAGCACGACCTGGCCCAAGGCAAAGTTGGTGGCCTGGATCGGAGCAACGCCACCCACCAGATTTTTGGTCAGTCTACGCGCCGGAAACCAACGCCCGTCGAGTTTATTGATGTCTGTTATTGTCATAGTCGTTTTTAATTAGCCGCTAAAAGGCGCAGAAAGCGCAAAATTCAGCCATCTGAAAGGATGAACTTCTTTATTTGTAATCTAGGACATTTAAAGGATGCTGTTGTTTAACGTTCAGGCCTTGTTTACTCAGTCTGTTTCTTAATGCATTTTCGTAGATCTTTTCGAGGTGACCATGACGATGGTACTTGTGGATGGCGAAAGACGTTTCGCGGACAAGGTCACAAAGAGCTTTTATTTTCTCATCCATAATTTGTGCGTTTTGTGCCTTTTAGTGGCTATTAATAAAATGTGAGGTAGGGTTCGTTGTTAATCAGGCGTTTGAGGTAGACGGCCAGTTCCATGGCGTGGTAATCGCCCCACATTGATGATTCGCCATAGGGAGCCCGGTCTGGATCCGGCTGATAATCCCAGCCGTTCGGGCGATGATAAATCGAGTGCAATAGCAGGCCCTGGTGTGTTGGCTCGGTCGATAAATAGGGCTCGTCAAAGAGCGTTGCTGCGATGCGTATCCCGGCATTCCAATATTTTTGTCCGGCTTCATTATCGCCTTGTTGCTGGAGTCGTCGACCCAGCCGCAACATCCCCTGGGCACTAATCGCAGCGGCTGAACTGTCAACCGGCTCGTGCGGGTTAAACGGGTCAGCCGGTTGATTCTGATAGTCGCCAAGCAGGTGCAAGTTGGGGGCGCCGGTATCCCAGTATGGCACGCCACAAGTCGGAGAATTGGCAATCGCGTGATCACAGGTCGCGGTAGCAGCTGCGGTAAATAAATCCTCCAATTGGCGGCGACCACCATACGGGGTCAGATCCTCATCGGAGAGTACATCAAGTAGTTCTAACTCCTCAGCAAATCCAGTGATCGCCCAGGCCTGGCCACGCGTCCAGGTACTAAATCCGGTGTATCCCTGCTGGGAATTCGGGCAGCGGTAGGCACCATCTTCAATGTTAAAAATTGCCTCGTGCGTGGTCCGTCCACGCTGGTCGTAGCTATCGCGGCCATCACCATAAAAGACCGAGTATTTGGCAGTAGCCTGCATGTGTTGCAGGGCGCGTTCGAGCAATGATATCGGCTGATCACCTTCACCCATAAGGACATGCCCGAGTCGATGCGCTACCATCAGGATGCGGCATGAGCGGATGGTGTCAACAAATAGCGAGTGCGGGCCATTAAATGAATGGATGAAGCCGCCGCCGGGGAGACTGGTCCAGCGGGCAGCCTGTACCGCCCCGGAAACTTTCAGTGCCAATTCGTAAAAGTGTTGTTCCCAAATATTACTTTCGAGCCTGCCTTCGAGCATTAGTCGCCGCAGGTTGCCGTAAGTGGAAAGATTATTGAAACCATGGTCATGCACGCCGACGTGGCTGACGTGGGAAGCCATTCGCTGTACCGTGTGTGAGCGACCGGATTCGAGGCTTGCCTGATTGCCGGTAGCATCAAAGTGCAGGATCGCGATTCCATAGCGAAACCCTTCGGTCCATTCCGT
Source organism: uncultured Chthoniobacteraceae bacterium (assembly GCA_964535055.1). Lineage (GTDB taxonomy): Bacteria > Verrucomicrobiota > Verrucomicrobiia > Chthoniobacterales > CAKUMP01 > CAYUDZ01. The sequence goes on along the minus strand of CAZHRP010000034.1, from coordinate 8,457 downwards.
CCAACCGCGGGTCGTGTATTTGCCTGCTACGGTAAAGACCGGCGAGCCTTGAGCGTCGTCATACTCGCGGTCGATGGTGGAGATTTTTTCTTCGGCTAAGGCAAAAAAACGGTCAAGTTTCGGGGCTAATTCATTGAGCTGCGGGGCATTTTCGGTCGTTATCATATGATTTAAAAGCGGTGTGGTTTTTCGATGTGGATGAGAAGCATTTCAGAATCCTGGATAATTTCGTAGCGATGGTAGAGTGCTGCATCAAACTTGAGGGCGTCGCCGCTACTGAGCCGATGGGACTCACCAGGCAGGTGAATACACATTTCGCCAGTATGTAACCAGCAGATTTCCCAGTCGTCGCCGTGGGCTTCCGGGTTAGTGAGTTCTTCGCCAACCCTGGCAGTAGCCCGATAGCACTGGATTCCTTTGAATTCGACTCTGGCGAAGTGAAACGGTCCAGACTGATAACAGTACTCTCGGGTTAGGCTTGCAGTGCTGGATTCTGCCAGGCTGAGCAGGTCAGATGCTGATAAACCAAAGACCTTTGCCAGACGGTACAGCGTCTCCAATTCCGCCCGGCTTTGGTTGCGCTCTAATTTGGAAAGGACGGCGATCGAAAGTCCCGAAAGTGCGGCTACTTCCTCGAGCGTCAGCCCGCGACGTTTGCGTAGCTGACGCACTACTGAAAAATCTAAAGGTAAAGAAGATTTCTCATCATTAATTAACACAACAATAAAATAAGCGATTGAATTTATATTCAAAGAAAAAATTACAATTTTTTCTTGCAGGAAATAGAAAGCATTTCAAGCTGACAGTGGCTATGGATATAACCAATTGGAAAGGTAGATCGTTATTAGTGGGGTATCACCTACGTGGTGGAAAGCTGGGCGGAGGGGCGGTTGTTGCGCAGATTCCTGAGTCGGCTGCTGTTATTAAGGGCGCAATTAGTGAACTGCAGCCTGCTGATGACTGACTGTCAGTCTGCCAGACGAGCATTCTCTAAAACCGTGGAAAATCGGCATCAGGGTTGCGGCATTGCGCTACCTGCCCTGATTCCGCAAGCTGCGCGAATCACTTGCCTTCGAGTTCGACGATTTTGTCGGTTGCGCAGTTGCGCGCCACTGACGCAATACCTTTGGAGCAGGAAGATACTGAGGAATACATTTCGCTTTTACCGATGACCTGTTTATTAGCAGCCAAGACTGTAAAGTATGGCTGGCCTTTGGTTGATTTTTTACGGTCAATGGCAGCATCCTTGGCACCGTTTTTCTGTACTGACGCAATACCCTTTTTGGCGGCTGCACGGGTGTCGTAGGACTGGCTGGTCAAAATGACCTGATGATTGGCGGCTTTGAGATTAAAACTCCATTTGCCCTTGGCCGATTTTTTCAGTTCGTAATAAGCACTCATGGTTTTACTACTAAGCAATTCGCAATGTTAATTGCAAGCAACAATTCGACTGGCTTAGAAAAAACTCAGGGTCTGGTTGAGCGGAAGCCCTCTCCCTTAAAGTCAATTGCCAGTGCCTCGTAGATCGTTTGGGCGGCATTACGAAAATCAAAGCTTTCCGCCAGACCTACACCCGGAGCGCCGGTGTTGCCGAATGGTCCGGTCATTCCGCTACCGCCAGTGACATCAAACGCATAGTAGACATCGCCGGTTTTGGCATCAGAAACCCGCACGTGGATAGCATTAGACGAGCGTGCCAGGCCAGTAACTCCGACCACACCGCGACCGACGCGACTGCCAGCGTCAACCAGGTCAAATTCACCATCAATCACCCAGCCTTCGGGGGCTTGCTGGTCATCGGTCAGGATCCGCGCTGGTGCCAGCTTGCTCATCTCATGTTTTAAAATACGAGCAAACTTGACTGCCGCCTGGCCTTCCCGCAAATCGCGGTCGCCTTCCCAGCCGTGGTCGCCAATGTATGTTGCGTTGGCCATGGAAAATGGGCGGATGTAAATGTAGCGCGGATCTTCAACAGGCGCATTGGATACGTAGGTCTTATCGACTTTGGTTTGAGCGCACGCTGCCAGCAGCACAACACTAAGGGTAAGGAGCGTAAATTTTACAAGTAGTTTCATAGTATTAGCGGGTTATTTCATGTAAATAATGCTTATTTTTTAGCTTAATGTAAATTCATAAAGCAAGTCCTGTGCTTATTTTATGAATTTTTACTGTTAAGCTTCTTTCTTTTGGTTCAGTTGATTTTGTGCCTGTGCATAAAGTTGATTAGATTGGCAGGCCGAGCGCCCGCAGCATCAATTGGAACCTTTCTGTTAGCGTGGCGATATCGTGGTCGAATTTGAGTTTGGTCCCATTCATGAGGATGATGGCGTGCGCCCAGGCCGAGGCGCAGAGAGTGAAGACGATCCCGGCCAGGCGCAGCAGCAATCGGTATTCGCGCGAAAGAAACAGTCGAAGTAGTGGTTGTGTTTGTGCGGGTTTTGAGAATGCGTCTGGACGCTCACGGTTTTCTGGCAGCCGGTTATGCAGCCAATAAGCGGCACAGACCAATAGCCCCTGGAGCAGAAAGTACAGGCATTCATCGAGCAGGAAGAATGGGTCCGGATAAAGCCACGGTCCGCCGAACCAACCGCTATGCAGTAGTATGGCTGAAGCAAGAAAAGTTAACAGGATATTGAGATAAACCCGTTTGCGGTTACCACCTAGTGGGAAGTAAATAAATTTCAGCAGTAACTTGCGGTTATAAATATTCCAGCGTCGCCACAACTGCAACGGGCTAGCTGCCAGTAAGGCCCAGCGGAAATTATTTTCCACGGGTACACCAAACAGGCGGATGATACCGGTCAGTAAATCGAACGAGCTGCTCAGCTGCAAGAACCACGCAATATAGTTGGCTAACAGTGCGATCCACAAACCGCTGCGATCCAGGTCGGCAATATGGTTATGTCCTAATCGAAACCCGAAATGCTCAAGGACGTAATATTCCAGCCACCAGAGGCTTGCCAACTTGATAGCTGCAAGCAGAATACTGCGGGTTGCCTGGCCGAGCACTTGCAGCGAATGGCCGATGCGGCCAAGCATTTCTGAGGGCGGAAAATTAAGCATGCCGTAGATCTGTGGAATAAAGGTCAAGTAAGCAAAAAAGCCGGCCAGGTTGCACGGGGGGAGAATGCCTTTGGAGCGCTCGTAATAAAGATAGGCATAGCGCAAGAACAAACCCTGAAAGAGAACTTCGCAGGACGGCATCCAATGCAGGAATGGCAACCACAGAAAGAGTTTAGGACCCAGAAAAACCAGTACGCCAAAGCATAGCCAATACCTGATGGCAGTTTTGCGGTCCGTGGTTTCCTGCTTGCCGAGCGCCCACCACATGATCACCGCTGACAGCGTGACGTAGATCAGAGCTTCATAACAAAATAGCCCCAGGTGCAGTGCAGATACGGCTGCCAGCACGCTGCCCCGGGCCTGCTGGCTGGACACGAAATGAAATGTGGTCAGCACACTTGCAGCCAGCAAAAAGAATCGCAGCGGGAATTCTTGTTCGAACCAGTTGACTTCCCAAGGCAACTGATACTGCAATTGCTCTTGTGCCAAATAACCAAGGTTGATCAGCTGAAAGGCTGCCGCCAGAAAACCCAATTGCACTAAAAGCATCAGAATCTTAAAAGCAAATGACTTGCAAAAAGACTGCTTCTGATTACTTTCTAATCTCATGATGAGTCGATTCTTTGTGGTAGTGTGTGTGTTGCTATCTGAATTCTGCTGGCCGGCACATGCAGAGCAACCGACCGAACAACGTCTGCGTGTGGTGGCATCCATTGCGCCGATCTATTGCTTTTCCGCGAATGTGGCTGGCGAATTGGCAGATGTCGAGTTACTGCTGCCGGCTACCAGTGGCCCGCATCAGTTTGCTTTGTCACCATCTGACATGAAAGCCTTATCGACGGCAGACGTAGTGATAATGAACGGGTTGGAGTTGGAACCCTGGCTGGAACAGGCCATCGAGTCACTGGGCAACCAACAACCAATTATTATCAAGGCAGGAGAGGGGATCGAGTTGCCAGAAGTCGTCAGTCATGGGGCAGATTGCGATCACGGTCACGACCACGATCATAGCCATGAGCACCACCACCATGGGGCCGTCAACCCGCATATCTGGCTGGACCCGATGATTGCCATTAAGCAGGTAGAAAATATAGCGGACGGTTTAGCGCAGGCTGATGCAGCTAATGCCGATGACTACCGCAAGAATGCTGCCGCGTACAAGGCGACCTTGGAGGAATTGGATCGAGTTGTGCGGCAACAGTTGGCCGGATTGAAGGATCGGAGGATCATCACTTTTCACGATGCATTTCCTTACTTTGCCAAGCGTTACCAGATAGAAGTAGCCGGGGTTTTCCAGCTTGCTCCCGGGCGTGATCCGGGTCCCAAGCGACTCGGTGAATTGCGCGAGCAAATTTCCACCCAGGGCGTCAAGGCGATATTTGCCGAGCCGCAGTATTCCCCCAAATTGTTGGAGAGCATGGCAGCTGATCTGAAAGTGCCAGTGGGGGTGCTGGATCCGATGGGTACGGGTAAAGCTGCAACTGACTTTTACCGTAAAGTAACGCTGGCAAATGTGGCAGCCCTGGTAAAAGCTCTTGGCAATGGACAGTGATGTCATCCTGCAGGTTGAGCAGCTCGAATTTAGTTATGGCACGAGTAAAGTACTTGAGGGAATCAGCCTCGAGCTTAGGCGTGGTCAGCTGGCATCGTTAATTGGTCCCAACGGTGGCGGCAAAAGTTCTTTGCTGAAGGCGGTAGCAGGACTGCTTAAACCACAAGCAGGCAGCATCAAATGTGTGGCGAAGCGCATCGGTTATGTGCCCCAGCAGACGCGGGTCGAGCGTCAACTGCCACTGACAGTAGCTGAATTTTTAGCGCTTAAAAAATACGCCGGAGGTGATAGTCAGCGGGAGCAAGTCCTGGAGGAAGTGGGGGCCGGCCATCTGAACAAACGGCGGCTGGGTACCTTGTCGGGTGGCGAGTTTCAACGGGTAATGGTAGCCTTCGCCTTGATTGGTGAGCCTGATTTATTGTTACTGGATGAACCATTGACGGGTGTCGATTTTCGTGGCGGGATGACTTTTCACCGGCTGCTGCACCACCTTCATGATGATCGTCATCTGACAGTGCTGATGGTTTCACACGACATGCACCTGGTCGAGCATATGAGCCAGGAAATATTTTGTTTAAACCGCAGGATGTGTTGCCATGGTACGCCGGATGTAGTGCTCGCCAGCGAAAACCTTGAGCGGGCCTACGGGCACGACCAGCAGGCGGTATAAGACGGGATCAAGTATGGAATTTTTTTCTGCAGTATTTGAATTGCCGCCTTTGGCACGGGCGTTTTGGATTGCGCTGTTGGCGGCACCATTTTGTGCCTTGTTGGGCGCATTTATTACCTTGCGCAAGTTGGCCTTCTTCAGCCATGCGATTTCGCACAGTGCACTAACCGGATTGGCTCTTGGATTTACCTTTCAACTGGCAGCATCGGCAGGGGATCCGGCGATGCGGGTATTGTTGGTGGCATTCTGCCTGGCGGTGGCGGTTGGCATGGTGGCATTGTTTGAATTTACCAGTCTGCCGCAAGATACAGTGATGGCGTTTTCATTTACTGGGAGTGTTGCCCTGGGTGTCGTACTGATCTCGAGGCTGGATGATTACCGGGTGCTGGAGGGGGCATTGTTCGGCGATATCCTGGCTGCGCGTTGGCCGGATTTGATTGAAGTTGGAGTGCTGGGAGCTGTGGTACTCGCCTTTTTGATGTGCTTTCGGCGTGGATTGACCCTGTCGATTGTGGATGAATCACTGGCCCGGCTGGAAGGGATTAATTTGCGCCGCTTGAACTATTTACTGGTACTGGTGATCGGTTTGGTGGTCGCGGTGTTGATGCGGCAATTCGGCGCGTTATTGTTGAACGGTTTTCTGATCATACCTGCAGCAGCCGGGCGTTCGCTGGGCGGCAGTTTACGGAGTATGTTGATCATCAGCGTGGTGGTTGGGTTGGTGGCGGTGGTGCTGGGAATTTATGCAAGTTATCATGCTGATTTGCCGACCGGCCCGACCCTGGTGCTGGCACAAGTGGTCATACTTGCTGTTTGTCTGTTGGTTGGTGGCTTGCAAGGCCGCTTTGCCGGTGCAAGAGTTTGACTTTCCTGCGATGGATTATTTTACGTTTTCACTGCCTGACTTTGCTTTTGCATTCTTAAGTATCCTGCTCGAGGGGATTCCGTTTGTTTTGCTGGGCACTATGTTATCGGGGGTGATCGACGCCTACTTACCGTCGCGATTGATGACGCGAATGCTGCCGCGCAATGAATTATTGGCAGTATTGCTGTGCGGGATGCTCGGGCTGATTTTTCCGATGTGCGAGTGTGGCATTGTGCCGGTCATCCGACGTCTGATTCGCAAGGGTCTGCCGTTGTCGTGCGGGATTGCCTATATGCTGAGTGCACCGATCGTCAACCCGGTGGTGGCATTAAGTACTTTTGCGGCTTTCAAAGGACAGGATGCATTATTAATGACCGGATTTCGGCTGGGCACCGGTTACCTTGTAGCGGTAGTAGTGGCACTGTTAGCCGGCAGTCTGGCAGCCAAGTATATTCTCAAGCCCGGGGTACTGGATAAATCCGGTCACGACCATGACCATGATCATGCTGCTCCCGGCTGGCGCGGTAAGGTTGGTCGGGCAGCAAATGTTGCGGCTACCGATTTTCTAGATGTGGCAATGTACCTGGTGATTGGTGCCGGTATCACTGCTGTTTTTAATACAGCCGTGGACCAAACGCTGATAATTCCACTGGCATTTAATTTACCTCTGGCCATAGCTTCGCTGATGGGGCTGGCAGGGATTCTTTCCTTATGCAGTACCTCGGACGCATTTATTGCCGCGACCTTTATTGCCTTCCCGGCTGCGGCTAAGCTGGCCTTCATGGTCTTCGGCCCGATGATGGATCTGAAGTTATTGTTTTTGTACAGTTATGTATTCCGCAAGCGATTTGTGGCGGCGCTGGTAGTCGTGTTGTTTGTACTAATCTGGCTAATTTGCTGGCGGGCAGACACATTTTTGCTAGGATAAATTGATGGGCAATTCGATGGCATTTCATTTGCGTGGCGTTGCATTGCTGACCTGGTCGGCGGTAATGCTGGGCTTTTTTCTGACCGGCAGATTGCCGTCATACCTCCATCCGACGTTCCGACCGTTGGTGCCAATAGCAGGAATTGTATTGCTGGTTTTGGCGATCGTTTATTACTGGCTGGCCCGCCGTTCCGACGATTGTTGTGAACACGGCCATGATCACGGGTCGGGGCTGTCGCTGGGTACTATTCTGGGGTTTTTGATTTTGGTGGTTCCGGTGGTGACCGCCAAACTGGTTTCGCCGGGTGAATTCAGTGCAGTCGCAATCCAGAATCGCTGGGCTATGCAGAGCAGTGAGGCACCAATAGCCAGCTATGAACGTCAGTTTGCTCCGCTGCCCGGTGAGGAGCCGCTGGCTGACGGCACGATTTCCATGGCGGCTTATCTCGAACGTAATGAACAAGGTCAGATAAAAGCTGAGGTCATTGATCTTATGTTCGGTATCGAAGATGAGATCATCCGGCGGGATTTTGCCGGCCAGCCGGTCGCAATTATCGGCCAATACATGCCACCACTGGAAAGTGACGGCGGCGATGGCGACCGCTTTCGTCTCGCGCGGATGTTCATGTGGTGTTGCGCGGCTGATTCGCGACCGATTTCAGTTGTGGTTGAAGGTGCTGCTGAAGCTGCGCCGGGGGAATGGGTGCTGGTAACCGGTACGGCCAAGTTTCCTGAGCAGGATGGTTTACGCATGGCGGTGGTTGAAGCTGACTCTGTTACCCGGACGGAACCGCCAACCGAAGCTTTACTCTACTGACTGGTAGTTTGCTTGTAGCATAAGGTTATTTTGTCGTGTTGCCCTTGACGGGATATGTAAACATTTCTATTGATACGGCATGCACAAAAAAGTTCATGGGATGGTTTACGCTAGCGTCGCGATCGTGTTTCTGGCGGTTGTTTTAGTCGGTAGTTACCTGATGCGGCCACCTACTCCTCAAGAGCCGCAACCTAATGTCAATTTGCCGGATACTCAGTCTGCCGGGAGCACATTGCAAATTTCTGATTTTCCGGAATCAAGTGAATTGGCGGTAGCGCAGAGCAGTGTTGAAGAAGAGATGGAAATCATAAGGTTGGACGATGATGACTCTATTGATATGCCGATAATTACTTTGACGGAAGAGCAGAAACAGCAGGCTTCTGCAGAAATTCTTAACCCCCAGAGAGTCGATCCAGCGAGCATCGATATGCCGATTATTCCGGTTGAGGATGGAGTCTATGAGATGACTCCGGAGGGCTTGCAAAAAGTCGAAGAGCCAGCAGCCGAGTAGCTAGCCCGGATAAATCACAAGCCATCTATCGTAGTGAGGCGCAGACCCCGA
>CAZHRP010000033.1:0-17116 GCA_964535055.1 uncultured Chthoniobacteraceae bacterium | reverse complement strand
GCTGCAATCCCCTCAATATGCGCAGTAGCCAACTCCTGCACATTCATTAAAAATGATCCATCACCATCGATGTCGACCACCTGCTTATCAGGGCAAGCCACTTTGGCACCCATCGCTGCCGGGTAACCGAAGCCCATAGCGCCCAAACCCGCCGAAGTCAAAAACGACCTCGGGTTTTTGAACGTGTAATGCTGCCCGGCCCACATCTGGTGCTGGCCGACACCAGTAGTAATAATCGCGTCACCATTAGTCAACTCGCTGAGTAATTCGATAACAAACTGCGGTTGGATAATATCCGGGGTATCCTTAAATTTCAGTGGATGCTTGGATTTCCAGTCCTGGATGGTTCCGTACCAGCTGTCGAATCGCGCATTGTTGGCAGAGCGCTTGGCACCTGCTTTACGCAGCATACCATTCATCCGTTGCAACGCATATTTGACATCGCTGAGAATCGGCAGGGTAACAACCTTGTTCTTATTGATCTCCGAATTATCGATATCTATATGAATAATCCGTCCATACTCGGCAAATTTTTCGACCTTGCCAGTCACGCGATCATCAAATCGCACCCCGATCGCCAGCAACAAATCCGCCTCGTTGACCGCATTGTTGGCATAAACGGTGCCGTGCATACCGAGCCATTTCAACGACAGAGGATGGTCTTCCGGGAAACAACCGATACCCATCAGCGTGGTCGCCACTGGAATTTTGGTCAGCTCGACAAATTCCATTAATTCGTCAGCAGCATCTGATGAAATAATTCCACCCCCACAATAAATCATCGGCTCTCTGGCCTCCCCGATCATATCGATGACCTTCTTCAACGATTCATCATCAGCATGCACAACAGGATCGTATCCACGCATCTCGATCTTGCCACCAAACTTAGGCTTGCTGGTTTGATTTTGAATATTTTTAGGAATATCGATCAATACCGGACCGGGGCGTCCGGACTGGGCGATATGGAAGGCTTCCTGGACAATCCTCGGGATAGCTTCAATGTCCCACACCAGATAGCTGTGTTTAACCACCGGCAAGGTCATCCCGAACACATCTGTTTCCTGGAATGCACCCTTTCCGATCATATCCTGCGGCACCTGACCAGTTATGGCGATCAGCGGCACAGAATCCATAAATGCATCAGCAATTGCCGTGACCAGATTGGTTGCTCCCGGACCGGAAGTTGCCATGCAGACACCAGCCTTACCACAAGCTCTGGCATATCCTTCCGCAGCAAATGAACCACCCTGCTCATGGCGTGGCAGGATCGTACGAATTTTCGATGAACGGGTCAGTGCCTGGTGGATTGGCATGCTGGCACCACCCGGATAAGCAAAGATTGCCTCGACACCTTCGTTCTCAAGTGCTGCCACCAGCACTTCAGCACCATTCATGGTTTTCGCTTGAGGTCGTTTAACAGCGCCGTTGCTCTTGGCTACAGCTTTGCGTTTAGGTGTCGGTTTTGTTTTCATAGTCATTAGTTTGAACTGCGGAGAATACTCTCATGATTGGCGAAGATCAAGCTTGATCAAAGCGATCTAGTCGCCGCTTCACTGGATCCCGGCGCCGCTGAGGTGTCAGTAGTTTTTGCTGTTCGCGGGAACTGAGTGACCGCCACTCACCGGGCTTCAGCTTACCCAGGTGCAGACCGCCAATCCGAACCCGCTTCAGGTGCCTGACTTTATAACCCAGAAAAGAAAACATGAGCCGAATTTGACGCTTGATCCCCTGCATCAAGGTAACGTTGACCTGCGCACCACCCCGCCAGTTAACTGCAACAGCCATCGCCATGCGCCCGCGCCCGCGCAACTCGTCGCTGCGAATATAGAATCCCTTCAATAATTTCGCCGTATCAGCAGCCACAAAATCTTTATTCAAAGTGACGGCATATTCTTTTTCAACATGACTGGCAGGGCGGGATAGCTGCTCAGCTAACGCTCCATGATTCGTGAGCAACAGTAACCCCTCGCTGTCCATATCCAGTCGCCCGACCGTAAACAATCGTTGCTGACCAGGTGGCAGAAATTCAAAAACCGTCCGCCGCCCGCACTCGTCAGAACTGGTGCATAGCACTCCCCGTGGTTTATTCATTGCCAGCACCTCGTACTTAGGCAGCTGCAGATGTTTTCCATCTACATGCACCTGGTCATCATCGCCGACTTGCGTTGCTAGCTCGGTGCAGCACTCACCGTTGATTGTGACTGCCCCGCTTAGGATGATGTCTTCACACGCCCGGCGCGAGCCAAGTCCGGTTAATGCCAAATAGCGATTGAGACGCATATCACCAGCCGAACGGCTGGAACAAGACACTAAGCCTAAGCTTCGTACTTGGTCTTCTTCAGGCCGTACACGCTATCGCCTTCTTTAAATTCGCCGCGTGAACGCAAAATTTCGACGCGCTCATACCGCTTAAGTACGTTGCGTTTCGCTTTTACTGTGCTGGCACCTTTGAGGCTGCGATGTTGTGACATAAAATTACCTTTCGAAAAATGATAGGTGAAACTAGCAAATTCCATCCAGATTGCAAGAAAATTCGGAACCGAAACCCGAATTTTCTGACTTGACGCAATAGATTAACATTATTCTTCGTACAAAGCGATTATTTTGCCCTGCCCGCCACTGCCAGAGTTGACCAACGCTGAAATTGTTCGTGACAATCCACTAACGCTGCCTGTGCTGCGGATCCTGGTAACTTGTGATCCGGTCGACAGCGAACCTGCAACAGCATCGAATTGCTGTTGGCCATAGCCGAGAAACGAACGCACTTGTTCGATACTCTCAAATTCGAGGTCATCCTCGGTTAGTAGTTCTCCGTCAGGCCCTGCCCGTGATTCGATTAATGACTCTGCCTGCAACTCATCGAGGCCACCAACAGCAACCAGGATATCGAGGTTAGCATCATTGACATCGACTGAGCCGTCACCCCAAATTGTAAAGTAATCCTGCCAGCGTGGCTGCACCCGCTCGACCAGATCCATGCCATTACAGAGAGCCATTTCTTCTACCGAGCGAAACGGTTGGTTGCGCGGCAGGTCTGGCAGGCCCAGTTCGACATAGCCCTTATTCTCCATCCCGGACAGGCGAGTCAGATCGTCAGGATCAACCCAGTCGCGCAGACAATCGATCACCAGTTCAGCGGCTTCCAGTTCCATCCCCCAGCGCTCAAACAGGTTCTGCAGTGCCATACTTTCTTCATCCTGTAGCAACTGATTAATATTGGCACGTGCACCTTCACTAAGTATTTCCACAGAGAATTGTTCGGCGGAACTCAGCTGCTGCCGCAACAGCGGATCGATCTTGCTGACATCGGGATGCATGGCTACCGCCAGCCCGGATTCAGCCAATTGCCGGGCACGATACGCCTTGGCCCGGGCCGCATCCTCATCCAAACCACTCTGCAAATAAACAGCCAATCCCAGGACAGTTGCGGAGAGCAAACCAACCGCCCAGATCATGATGATGAGCGCTACTCCATGAGTACTCTGCTTGCGGAATATCATTGTGACTCTGGGATTTGCGGTAAGCTAACCTCGGGATTGCCAGGATTGTTGTTATCGCCGGGCGGTTGCTGCCCGCTTGCCTGGGCCGGCGCAGCCCCGCCCTCCGGCACCTTGAATGTAGCAATGTATTCTTCAGTAGCGCCCGGCATCGTCAGGGCCATGCGCACCAGCTTGGGACGTAGATTTGGCTGCTCCCACTTCTCGACCCAACTGGCAGATCGTTGATCGTAAAACAACCATTCGAGCTTAAAGATATCACGCATCAGAATGAGCACTGGCGGTTCGCTGCCTGCTGGTGGACGATTGCGACTTTCCGGATCCTCATTGTACTCAACCGCGATGCTATTCAACCCACCCACTTGCGGCACCAGTATGATTGACTTGGGTCCGTAATGAGCACTGGTAGCTCCAAACGAAAATGCCAGCGGATCATCAGTAAAGATCAGCTCCTGCGCAAACCCGGTCGCCCCGCCCTCCCTGACCGAGCTGGTCACGGTAGCTTCATTGGGCAGGCCACCAAGTTCGCGCCGTATCAGCTCGACCAGGCCGTTAATCTCCTGGCTACGCTTTTTGGACTGACGCACTTCCTCACCAGCCATGATGGAGACTTGCATGATTTGATAGACTGCAATGACCACCAGTATCATTACCGACATGGCGAGTACCACCTCTATCAGCAAGAAGCCACTACGGGCGTGATCTCTATAGCGGAGCGGCAGCATAAATAATAGTCTCCGAGAATTGCAGCAATTCGTCACCGTCCAATGCCTCTACCCGTAACAGGAACATATCGCCCAGCACAATACCGTCCATATTCTCCATTTCAAGCGGCTCAATAACGCGCCGAAACCTGGTACCGTCCTCACCCTCACGCAACTCGACAACACCCTCCTGGATTGGCTCCAAACGTGCTTCCGCTACCCGCGACTGCACTTCCAAACGCAAACGCTGTTCTTCGCGCGTGACTAATTCCGTGTCAATCAGACGGTTCATGGTCAAACTTAAGCCGACTACCGCAAATGCAAACACCGCGACTGCTATGATAACCTCCAAAAGCATAAAGCCGCGGAGTGCATTTACCCGGTCATGGAAATGCATAGTTTTCCTCCTCGACTTCCGCGGTCAGGACGCTGAAGCGTTGCTCGAGCCACGCCTCACCCAGCTCGAACCTGATCGCCAACGGCTCGCTGATTCCACTGCCCCGAAAGATCCAAATTTGATCTTCCGGATCGCTCCAACCCTCATCACCCCATCGCCGAATTTTATATTTGATGCCATCAGCGAGCTCGTAATAGCTACCAGCTCCGTCTGCTTGCTCTTCTGTTTCAGGGACACGTTCGGTAAAGAATACATCCGCTTCGGCTAGTTGATCCGGCGCATCAGACTGTTGCAGGACAAGTTCAAAGCCGTCTTCATAAAATAAGATTTGGCTGGCACCCCCTTCATAGACTGCGGTCAAGCGTGCGCTGCGCGCCATGGTGGCAATCTCCGTAGCTGCTTCCTTCAATTTTGCCTCCTCACTGCCGGAGATCATCAGCGGTACCAGCGCTGCGATCGAGACTACCATGATGGCTATTACTATGGCGATCTCGATTAAAGTGGCACCAAGCTTTGCTGCTGGAAGTTGCCCGTGCCTCATTTCATGCAAGCTCACCAATTACCAATGTCATCATCGGTATTCGGCTTGCGATCCGGCCCCATTGAAAACAAGTCGTAGGAATCCGAATTCTTAGTTCCCGGATAACGATACTGATAACTCATACCCCAGGGGTCCACCGGTACTTCCTTAAGAAGCTGCTTCCAGCGTCGCGGCTTGGGTTCGCCTGATGGCTGCTTGACCAGCGCTTCGATTCCCTGCTGGGTACTGGGCAGGAAATAATTTAAAGTTTCATACAACTTAAGCTGGGTCCCGATCGACTGAACATCACCCATCACCCGTTGTTCTTGGGCGACTTCCACATTACCCGTTAACAGGGCAATGGCCGCTCCCATTAAAACCACGATGATGGTAACTACCAGCATGATTTCAATCAGTGTAAAACCGGATGATTTCTTCTGTTTATTACTGGAGAGTTTCATATTTCGAATTTAGTCCATCGGGATCATTTTGCAATAGTTAGTCAGTCCAGCGGCAGCAGCGCAGGTTCACCGATCAGGAATTCAATATGCGGTTGAGCCCTGCGCACCTCAACGCCATCCTGCGTTAGTTCTTCCGGTTCTTCGTATTCCGGTTGCTGGGTATAGCGCAATTGGACCAGCAAGTCCTTGATGGCTACCTGACGCACCGGCACCGGCGAGTCACTGTCTGCTTCTATCAGCTCGATCATGTTGTCACCGACGGTCAGCAAACTCTCATCCAATGCAATTTCTCCTTTGCGCCAGCCTGCATAGTACCAGGCCCCCAACTCATCCTGGTAATAGCTCAAGTCAGCCAGGTCAGGCACCTGGAATGCGAGTGGGCCAGCATCTTTATCGTTGACCCGCAGTCGCATTTCACCGGTTACCGGCATCCCGGTAATCCAAACTGCAGCGCGCACCTGATCTGGGACTTTTTCCAGTGGTGCGATAAAGATTAAACCTTCATCCAGACGTTCGATCCGGCTAATTAACGGTGCGGCAATGATATCACGATTCCACTGATCGGCCAGCGGCTGGTAGGGAACCCCATATAACTCCTCAAAATCAAGCTGTCGCCCATCAGCCAGTACATACTCGGTTTGGCTGCTGCCATCTGCTGCATAATAATCACGCGCTACTACCCACTCGAATTCGAGCTGGTAAACCGGCGGTTCCGAGCCCTCAGCCAGAAAGTACAGCACCCCGGGGGATTGCAATAAGCTGTCGTCGATCAACAATGATTTCTTATGTGGTCCGCCGACACCCTCGACCAGATTCGCCGACAGCAGCTGAGCGGCCTCCCCATCATCCCATACGACTCGCAGCAAATTAGTCAATGACTCATTAAAGTATATGGTCACTACCAGTTCACCTTCTGCGGGCACTGGAATGACCGGCACGCTGAGTGTCGTAGTAGCAGCACCATACTCCTGCACCGGTACCTCGAGCCAGTCCGGCAAAGGATAAGCAAATGGCACCGGTACCGGTAATGCCCATTTGGTGATGGATTCACCGGCACTCTCGGTGACAGCAAAAAACATCACCAGACTGACTCCGGCTAAGGCTATCGAATGACGTACCAAGTTCACAATAGGTCACTAATTTGATCTGACCATAATTCCAAGTAAAGAAATGAAATTTTTTCCGCTGGAGAGCTCTTGGATGAGACTCTATTGATATGTACCGGCTCTTGCAGGGCGGTAATTTTCAGGCACTATAATGTCCATGAATGCCGAACAACAGCGCCTGCAGGACGACCGGCTCAGGCAAGCCAACTGGAAACGTTGGGGGCCATATCTATCCGAGCGCCAATGGGCAACCGTGCGCGAAGATTACTCGCCAGACAATGAATCGTGGGACTACTTTCCACATGATCATGCCCGTTACCGCGCCTATCGCTGGGGCGAGGACGGCCTGCTCGGGATTTGCGACCGCGAATGCCGGATTTGCTTTGGCCTGGCTCTCTGGAACCATGCCGACCCAATCCTCAAAGAACGGCTGTTCGGCCTGACCGGGCCCCAGGGTAATCACGGTGAGGACGTTAAGGAACTTTACTATTACCTGGATTCCACTCCGACACACTCATACATGAAAGCGCTCTACAAGTACCCGCAGCGGGCGTTCCCTTACCAGCAATTGGTCGAGGAAAACGCCCGCCGTGGCTTACACGATGCCGAGTTTGAGTTACTCGATTCGGGTGTTTTTGAAGATAACCGATACTTCGATGTTTTTACTGAGTACGCTAAGGCGGGTCCCGATGATATCCTGATCAGGATTACGATCCATAACCGCGGAGCCACTGCCGCACCACTCGAAGTGCTACCAACCCTGTGGTTTCGTAATACCTGGTCATGGGGGTGTGCTCACGAGGGCTGCTCATTGCGCCCGCAGGCACGCATGGAAAGTGATCATGTGCAACTCCATCACACAGGCGTTACGCGTGATCCCGCTCGCAATCTGGGCACATTGCAATTCTACGCCGACACGCCGAACGGACATACAGACCCCGCATGGTTATTTACCCATAACGAGACGAACCACGAACATCTGTATCAAGGGGAAAATACTTCACCATTTACCAAAGACGCGTTTCACCGTCTGGTGATCGATAATGACACCACTGCCATCAACCCCGAGCAGACCGGCACCAAAGTCGCCGCTCACTACAGCCTGCAGTTTGAGCCCGGCCAGTCAGTGACGCTTAACTTACGCTTGTTTAATGAGTCCGCGCCACCAGCCACAGTCTTCGGTAGCGAATATGAAACCACCTTCCAGAGCCGCAAGCAGGAGGCGAATGAATTCTATTCCAATATCATCAAGAGCACTGACGAACGTGCCAATATCCGTCGCCAAGCTTACGCTGGCCTGCTCTGGACGAAACAATTCTACCATTACATCGTCGAAGACTGGCTGGACGGTGACCCCGACCAACCACCACCACCAGCCGACCGCTCGCATGGGCGTAATGCGAATTGGCGACACCTCTACGCACGTGATATCTTGTCGATGCCGGACAAATGGGAATATCCGTGGTTTGCCGCCTGGGATAGCGCCTTCCATATGTTGCCATTTGCTGAGATCGACCCGCACTTCGCCAAGGATCAATTGGTCCTGTTCCTGCGCGAATGGTACTTACACCCGAACGGCCAAATCCCCGCCTACGAATTTAAATTTGAAGATGTCAACCCACCAGTTCATGCCTGGGCCGCCTGGCGCATCTATAAAATGGAAAAGCCTCACGGCAAACGCGACCGCGATTTTCTCGAACGCATCTTCCAAAAGCTATTGCTGAATTTTACCTGGTGGATTAATCGCAAGGATGCCGAAGGTCGCAACCTGTTTGCAGGCGGCTTTCTCGGGTTGGACAATATCGGCGTATTTGACCGCTCGCGACCGTTGCCTGGCGGAATGCGGCTGGAGCAGGCCGACGCCACCGGCTGGATGGCATTCTACTGCCTGACGATGCTCAATATGGCGCTGGAATTGGCCGCTGAGCCGGATGGATCGGTAAATGTTGCCTACGAGGACATGGCCTCCAAGTTTTTCGAGCATTTCATCCAAATCGTCGACGCCATCAATAATCTGGGCGGCTGCGGACTATGGAATGAAGATCACGGGTTCTATTACGATCAGGTCGTGGATGACCATAATTCTACACCGCTGCGTACCCGCTCGCTGGTCGGGTTACTGCCATTGATCGCCGTCGAATTATTCAAGGATGAGCAGATCGAACGGCTGCCAGGATTTAAAAAACGCCTCGACTGGTTCCTCAAACACCGTGAAGACCTAGCCAGGCATATCAGTTACTACGGCGACTCCTCGCAACATGGTCACCACCTGCTGGCTATCCCAAACCGGGAACGCTTACAACGTGTGCTCAAGTATCTGTTCGATGAAAATGAGTTCCTTTCACCATTTGGAATCCGCTCGCTGTCAAAGTTCCACGAACGAAATCCGTACGTCCTGCATACCCAGGGCCGCTACCTGCAAGTGCAATACGTACCGGCAGAAAGCGACTCATACCTGTTCGGTGGCAATTCCAACTGGCGGGGTCCCATCTGGTTCCCGACCAGTTACCTGCTGATCGAGGCCCTCGAGCGGTATCACCATTACTTCGGTGATGACTTTACCGTTGAATACCCGACAGGCTCCGGGCAGTACAAGACATTGCGCCAGGCAGCGCACGATATCGCGTCGCGCATGTGTGCTATTTTCGAGCCTGCTGCCAATGGCAAACGCCCCTGCCATGGAGCATCAACTCGCTATGCCAACGATCCTGCTTTCCGCGATTTGATCCTGTTCTATGAGTACTTCCACGGCGATAACGGCCGCGGTTGCGGCGCATCTCACCAGACCGGCTGGACCGCACTAGTCGCCCGGCTGATCCATAAACTGGAGTGCTAGCTAGTTAATTTGAGTAGCTCTGCGGCTTTACCACTGCCCTAAAGTCCTCAGCTCTGTCAGGCTTGGGTGTTGGTTTAGACCGTTTTGGCTTAGGCGTCGGGGTCGGCGCTGGTGGCCTTTCCACAACAAGTACCGTCGGCGGAGAAGTCTGGCAAGAAACAAGACCTAACGTGGTAACTGCCACAATCAATAAGCTAACTAGTATTTTATTCATAATTTGTAACTAGCTAAATTTTAATCCAAGCCTAATTTGCCCGGATCTTTTACTTGTTCGACCGGCTCAACGGCTGCACCTTCACTCCCAGTCTGCGGAACCGAAGCAAAAGCACTGGTACGGCGTCCGACTAGCACACTGTAGGAAGCTAAGCCATTAGCACGGGCAATGTGCAAGTAACCTTGTACTGTGCCATTGTAGCTGGAGCGAAACTTGACACCAGCACGCTTGGTCGGACGGCGGTCATCCAGAATCAGCGAGCCAACTTCATCATATATATAGATGTCCGTGTCCAATGCTGCCTCGTCTACTCCAACGAGAAAAACATAATCCAGTCCTTTAGTAACAGGAATTAAAAACCTGATTACCGTGCCAGTGCCGCCGACTCCGTTGTGGTTAGTTGGTGCCATGGCAAAGCCTCTTTGGGTGTAGTGGACAGCCATATTGTAGGCGTCGTCTTCTGCCTTGGCAGGGTCAGCTTGTACCGGCATTGCAATCGCAGCTAGTGTTGCAACTAATATTATAACTAATTTGAGGTTGTTCATCTTATCTCCTGATGTGTCTTGTGGTTAGTGTGGGTTAAAAAAATTACTCGGCGGCTTGGAGTACCTGCGTCGCGTACGCGTCGGCCATTTCCTGAATCTGCTCGATGTCCCGTTTGGCAATCGGTTCATCAATTGCAACATCAATAAGTTCCTTAACTTTTGGTAGGTTTTGGTTAATTAAAGCAACTGCAGGATGTTCTTTTACTGCTGGCGGTTGGGTACTCAATTTTTCAAGTATCGCTGCCACCAGCATCGGTTCACGCACAATATTAGAGGATTCATCCGAATAATTATCCAAGATCACTCTGGTTGTGTAACGTGCTCCCTGCATCCAGCCGCTGGCTATCACAAGATCTCCCCGGTTTTTCTCATCTTTCTGCATGGTTTGTAGAATATCCTGCTGCAGGAAGCCCAGTTCCATAAAGACTTTGAGCCACTCCCCGGCGTTTGCATGTTCACGCACCCGGCGCGCACGCTGCAGGTCGGCGTCACTTACTCCTACCAGCGGTGCCAACTTCTCAATGTCCGTCGCACATTCTCCTAAAAACTCAGCATCACGCGCTTGGATTGCCATAATACCATCCGCGATCCGCATCCCTAATGCCAATGGAACGTCTACCTCCGCATCTTGCCACTGATCCGGATCTAAATCAGTTGAGACAGCATTGTACATCGATTTCCAGTCAATTTCGGTGCCTTCAGACAGTAGTGCAAGACCCAAAAACTTATCGTACGGGCTGGGCATCCCAAGCCCGCTTTGTTCTGCTTTACTAGGGTCGAAAGGTGCTTTTTCAACTTCTTTTTCTTCTGCCAGCGCTTGGCTCATGCAACCAACACCGAGCAGTGTAAGCAATAACACTACTGCAAGTTTGCGAATAGATAAGCCGATTAACGAATGATCATAGTTGGTAGATATCATGATGCGTATATAAGTTGAATGAGACAAAAAGCACAAGCAAAAAAAGCTCTGGTTGCCATTTCGGACTCAAATTGCTATACGGTTACGCGTGAAGCCAGATGATCACTTTCCAACCAATGTTTTAAGCTGCCATCCAAGCGGCAGCTTGCTACTTCCAAAATTTTTCATTTCATTTCCCTGCATGTTGGCAGCTTTTCTGTTGTTGATTGGGTGCGCAGAAGACCCCGGACTTTTAGAACGTATCGACCGCTTGGAGGCCGAACTCGAAAAACGTGACAGCACCATCTCGGCATTGGAAAAACAGATCAGAAGCAAGCAAGCCGCCGAGCAGAAAAATCAACCGCTCGAGTTGTCGAGAATTGAAGAATCATTTGCTGGCCAAGCCATGCAACTGCGTAGTGAACTGACTAACAAACTCGGTGCCGATAACGTGCTAACCTATTCACTTTCGCGGGTTGAAAGAATGGACACAACCAAACCATATAGCGCCAGTATCAAAATAGCAGTGCAAATTCCTAACCAGGGCACTGCCAGCTTGACTGCGGATGCCAGGGGCAACACCTCAGGCGAGTGGCAGTTACCTACTGCAGACAATATCCTGCTGCAAGCTAATCAATTGGCAACCCAGCAACAGCAGCAACCCACTACACGGCAACCGAAAGATACCCGGGGCTCCCAACAAACCGTTGAAATTGAGTGGGGAGGTAACAACCAGCAGCGCCAACCACAACAACCTCCAGTACCGAACGTTGACCAGAAAAGCCCACCTCGGAAAACCACAACTCCTGACCCGGTGTTGCCAGTCGACCGTGACGTAATTATCGACTTTGGTGACTGACCATGCACCCTGCTCCACTTCTCGATGGCCACCCGTGCCACTCACTGGCACTTGGTAAAGGCCACGCCCATATAGTATTCGGACGCGGCGCGGAAAGCGCTGATGCCGACAATGCCACGCGCATCGCATTAGATGCCACTGACGCTACCATTTCCCGCACGCATGCTATTTTATCCAGAGAGGCGGACGGTTGGTATCTGACTGACCAAAGCCGACTGGGGGCCACCCTTAATGGTGACAGCTTTCAGCGTAGCCGCTTGGTCTATGGTGATCGCTTCCAAATCGGCTCCTATGTTTTCCAATTCAACGTCAATGAAATTCAATGGTTGGGTTCCCGTCAGGCCGGCTCGATCATGGCACGACAACTCGGATTTGCAGTCGGCGGTCGCAAAATTCTGCAGAATATAAGTCTGGAAATTAAACCCGGTGAATTTGTCGGTATCCTCGGCGGCAGCGGCCAGGGCAAATCAACCATGATGAATACGCTCTGTGGACTGCGTCCGGCAACGGAGGGTGATATTTGGTTGAATGGTGTCGCTCTCTCAAAAGGCGAATCGGAAGCGGCCCGCATCGGTTATGTGCCGCAGGACGATATCGTACATCCAGAACTAATTGTCAGGGACGCCATCTTATTCGCAGCCCGACTGCGCCTCAAGCTCCCTCCGCATGAGCTGTCCATGTTAGTTGACCGGACCATCGACCGGCTTGGTTTAGCGCCGCACACTACCAAACGCATAACGCAACTTTCTGGCGGTCAGCGCAAGCGTGTCAGCATCGCCACCGAGTTACTGACCCGACCGGATATTCTATTTTTGGACGAGCCATCATCCGGGCTTGACCCCGCGACTGAGGAAAACCTGATGTCGCTCTTGCAGTCGCTGACACTCACCGGATTGACGGTAGTTTGCACCACTCATGTGCTCGAACGTGCTTACCTCTTCAACCGAATTCTTTACATTCACGGTGGCAGGTTGATCTTTTCAGGATCGGCGGACGATGCGCGGCGGCATTTCCTACTCGATGCACAATCGCCGGAAGACAGCGCAGCCCTTGAACGCTCGCCATTAGGACGCATCTACAGCCTGGTTGGCAGTAGTGATACCAGTCCCGAGCAATGGGAGCAGGCGTTCCGTGAGTCACCGAAATACGTAGCCCCACAGCAACCTACAACAACTTCAAGCCCACCCCCGGAGACCACCCAGCATAGCAAAGTCTCATGGGTTCAGGTGTTGCGGGTGCTGTTGGCGCGTCAGGCAAAAATCCTCGCAGCAGATCCACTCAACTTGCTTTTCTTGTTGGCCCAGGCACTGGCTATCGGCTTTCTTGTCGGTTGGGTCAGTTCGGACATCGGGCTTGCAGCCTTCCTGGTACTAATTGCCTCAATGTGGTTTGGTTGTAGCAATGGTGCTCAGCAGATTGTCTCTGAGCTGCCAGTATTCCGGCGGGAACGGGTCTGCGGATTAGGGCTGACTACTTACATCCATAGTAAAATTCTATTTCTGGGCGGACTAACCCTTGTGCAGGCTGTGTTATTGTCGTCCACCACCTTTACCGTCAGCCACGTCTTTCACCCGCGGGACTTTAACACCCAACAATTCGAGCGACGCATCAAAGAGCGCCTCAAGCAACCGCAAGTCCAGCAGGCAGCGCAAGCTACAGTTGCTTTCGAAGTTGTCGACGAAGAAAGCCCGAATCAACAGGCATCCAGAGAGGTTGAAGCAACGCCGACAACTCCCGCCGCCGATTCAGAAGAGCCAAAACTGGCTATTAAGACTTTCACCTGGCTGGCACGTTGGTTCGATCTTGAAGAAAATATCCTTGATTCCGGGCGTGAGGAAATTCGCGATCAAAGCGGAAATCAATTGCAATCGGGTGATGGCCAGCCGCTCTTCCGTGCAGGCAAACCAGCCTGGTCGGTAGTCGCTATCAGCCTTGGCTTACGCGCCTCGGCCTTTGTCGGGGCCGCCTTGCTGGGGGTACTTCTCGGACTGACAATTTCGGCACTGGTACGCAATGCGACCCAGGCGGTCATGTGGGTGCCACTGGTTTTAATCCCGCAAATTTTATTCGGCGGCTTTGTTGTCAGCTTGGCTGATATGAGCAGTGGCACTCGCACCTTTAGCTCGCTGATGCCTAGTGCGGCCCTCGAGAAAGTCATGGAAGTTTCGCAACTTTATGGTGCCGCTACACCATTCCTCTCAAACCGTACCAAAACTCCGTTATTTTTGACTGCAGATGGCGCCAAAGAAACCATCGAGTGGGAATTTGCTGGTCGTTCACTAAGCCAAACCTATGATGAGCTGTCGAAATTTAATACTGCATGGCAGAACCAGGCGGTAATCAGTGATAGGCTTGGCCAGCATAAGCATGCCAGCACCTTAATAGCTGGAACAACTCGCAAGCTGCAACGCGACACTGTTACCCGCCGCCACGATGTGAAATATTTAAAGGGTACCCCATTCTTGAATCTCGGTGCCGCTGCAACTGCTGCTACAGTACTTGCCGCATGGGTTGCGCTTTGTTACCTGGCAACTCTCCTCGGCCTGTATTCCAAACAAACAGAATAATGGGTTGGCAAGATAAGAAATTCGGCAATTATCGAATCGAAACGGATTCCGATGGTCAGCCTATCGAACTGGGCAGAGGATCATTTGGTGTGACTTATCTGGCCCGACACACCTATCTCGATAGCCAGGCCGCGATTAAAATCATTCCCACCAGGGAATGCACCGCCAGCCGAGAGAGCTTTTTGCTCGAAGCCAAACTGGCCCATTCGCTCGATCACGCGCATATCGCGCGGGTACTTGACTTCGGCGCCGATGAAGAATCCGGATCGCTCTACTACGCTATAGCATATTGCAGTGGGGGCAGCATCCATGACCTGGCCACCAATTGCCAGGGTCTGGATGATCGCGCACTGGCGGCTGTAGCCATCCAGATGGGCTCTGCACTTAGCCACGCTCATACTGCCGGTATCCTGCATCGTGACATTAAACCGGCCAACATACTGTTAGCGCAAGGCGGCAATCACCTTGATTTGCGCCTGATCGACTTCGGCTTGGCAGCAGCATTAGAGGACACCGGCGATGGACGCTTCCAGGGGTCACCGCTATTTGCCAGCCCCGAACAAATTCGTGGTGAGTCATTGAGTACTGGCAGTGATATATTTTCACTGGGCATGACACTCTGGTGGCTGGCACTCGGTGATTCACCGCTTACCGGCAGCACCCGTGAAATAGTCACGCGACACCTTGCTACGGATGAGTATGGCAATTTGCTGCCACCGACGATGGGTAAACCACTGCGCGATCTAGTCGCTGCTATGCTGCAGAAAGCAGCTGATCGGCGGCCTGAATCGGCTATGCATATAGTCACTCAACTGCGCGCACTCGATTTCAGCGAAAGCTATACATTTGACCAGGTTGGGGATCAAACCGCTGAGGAAATCAACGCAATCGCCCCACAAACTATTTCACAGCCGATCTCAGAACTATATTCGGTCAACGAGACACTCGACCAAAGCGGCTTCGGCACCTGGTATGAAGCTATTGCCTGTGACGATGGCAACGCGCCTGTGCTACTTTGGCTGGCCAGTAAGCCACTGTCGGACGCTGCACTAAGCGAATTGACTACAGAAGTAGCTGCGACCCAGGCTAGTCACCAGCTTTATCCGAAGTTCAAAGCATTTCTCGAGGCACTCACTGAATATGCACTGGTGCTGGATTTGCCCGACGGAGATCCCCTGATCTCAGCCGTTCGCAGCGGTGGAGCGCAGCCGCTTGCAGCCACTACTGGATTCCTGGAATCGCTGGCTAAAGCATTGGACAGCATACAAACTAAGCCCTGGCCTCACTTGCAACCGTATTTGGTTTACAGTTGCCATCTGGCTGCACCGGCACAGGCATGTTGCTTACCACGCATGCTCGAAACTTTTGCTCCCACAACTGATAATGCGCCCTTGGCAACTATGGATTTGAGCGCAGCCAGTGATCTATCCATGCCGGCACAATTTGCTGCACTGATTTATTTTCTGTGCGGTGGACGGCCGGTCGCCGTCGCAGCCCAGCTTTCAGCGCAAGCTTACACACCGATTCCACAACTTGGCGAAACGACCAACCGGTTACTTGCGCAGGCAATTGCAAACGAAAGCCCGGTGCACTCCTGTGCCAGCTTGCTGGTTGAAATCAACCGTCTGGAAGGCTCCGCCGGCAGCGCCAGTAACAGCCGCTCGGTCGCCGCCTCAAAAATAATAGCCACGCCCCCGGCAGCAGCATCCATACAAACCGCTGCTCCGCCCCAAATTAATCAAGAAACTGCTCCACAGACAGAAATTCCTCGCGCTAAACCAGCGGTAAAAGTTGGCCAAAAGCTGCTGGTACCGGTGCTTGCATCAGCTGCTGGATTGCTAGTCCTGGTCACCCTCGGATTTTTTACATTCTCATATTTTTTCAGTGATCAAAATACCAATACCGTAGCACCCAACGCTGCAACTGACAGCCGGGATCTGGTTGCAGCCTCAGAGCGCATGGCCGAACAGGCACAAATAAGCGATCTACTTCACTCAGCTGATACTTCCATCGAGGCCAATTTATTGCTCGATCGCTACATCCAGAGGTACGGAAATGATGCCTTTGCCACGCAAGCATTGCAAACATTGCAGGAAAACAAGCAACCAAAAACTAGCTCGAATGTAATTCGCGTACCGCAAGACATGAACTTTTCGCAGGCGGTGCAAGCCGCCAAAGACGGTCAACAAATAGAGTTGGATTCTGGAGAGTACCCATGCTCAATTTCTATCTCCAGTAACCTGGCGTTACGAGCGGCCAAGGCAGGGGAAGCAATTTTGATCCAGACCAACCTCGATAGCCCGGCAATTTCAGTTAACGGTGCCAGCCTCAGCATGGATGGAATAGAAATACGCGGCCTGAGTGGAACCAGCACGGCCAGTCTGATTTTGGTCAATAATGGAAGCCTCCGCCTGGTTAGCTGCGAACTTAGCAATGCTCCCGGTTCCGCCATCAGCATTAGCGGCAACTCGTCACAATTAGAGCTGGACACTACAATCGTTAGTGGCTCGGC
>CAZHRP010000032.1:0-17157 GCA_964535055.1 uncultured Chthoniobacteraceae bacterium | reverse complement strand
CCGAAATCGCCGGCTCCGATGAAGCCTGGCAGCAGGTCAAAGCCAAAATGATCGAAGAAGGCCGCTGGGCAACATTGTTCTATGGATAAACACAGCAGGGAATCATTTTGGGTTAAAAGCTAACATGCAAAGAACTCATATTTCTAAATCGCAGTCCCGGTCATTCGGCCTTGCGATCTGTTTCCTGGTCGCTTTGGATCTCTATCTGGGGCATGGTATCGGCTTCAATGATAACCAGGCTCCTTGGGCAACCAAGTACGTTGGCAAGATTGGCAAGCGTAATGGCTTCTTCAATACTTATCGAATCCCTTTTGGAAAAAGCATCCGGGTCACCGCCCAACGATCACCGCAGGCCGGAGACAATCCGAGCATCTGGTGGATTATCCGCGGAGTTGAGAATGGACGGGTGCGCCCGGGAGGAGTGGAACTGCCTGAAGCCGCGCAGCTAAAACTTCATCGCCTGGAAGATTTTACCGCCGAGCCACTGGAAGAATTTAATCTGTGTAATGTCGACGGAGCGGGAGCTGTCTTCAAAGTTACCATTGCCGCCCAGGGACTTTCGGGAGACCACTTGAGCTATATGGAAGCTTGTATGAGAGCCTACCTCGACCAAGCCAAGGAGCCTGAAGATCTTAATAACAGCTACGCTTTCGACTATTCGTAGTTATCATCCACCGAAAGGCTTGCCTCATGGATATGGACGCGGGATGTATTTTCTGCAATATAAGGGTATGACTGTTTTAAAGTCGTTGTTTGTCTTGCTGGTTTCGATCCTGATCAGTTTTCAAGTTCGGGGGGAGCCGGAGATCCGCAATGTAGTGTTGATCCATGTCGATGATCTCGGGTGGCGGGATCTGGGCTGTATGGGCAGTCCAGTCTATGAAACGCCCCATATCGACAGTCTGGCAAGGGACGGAATGCTGTTCACGAATGCCTATGCTGCGGCCGCTCTGTGCACGCCGGCGCGGGCGGGCTTATTAACCGGTTCGCAACCGACCCGGCATGGCATTTACACGGTGGTAAAGAACCGCGGTTCCGCCGAGTTAGGGAAAGTTATTCCACTCGACAACCAGCACTACTTGCCAAAAGGGTATCCGACGATTGCAAATATTCTGACCGAGGCAGGCATTGCCAACAGTTCGGTCGGAAAATGGCATTTATCAATGAGTGCGCTTGACAATGGATTTTCCGAACAAGCGCACGGCGGATACAGCGGCATGCCGATGAACTACTTTGCACCGTACGAGTTGCCTTATCTGCCCAAGGATGTAGATGATGGGAAATTTCTGCCGGTGTGTCTACGGGAGGCAGGAGTCGCCTTCCTCGAGGCCAATCGCGATAAACCATTCTTTCTTTATTTTTCCACCTACCTGCCGCATGACCGCTATACCAACGACTTCGACCCGAATCCACTGCAGGCACCACAGAAAACCGTAGGCAAGTATCGCGACAAGTTGCGATCGATGAAGAAAGCCAAGCAGGAGCACGCGGGTCATAACAACCCGTTCTATGCAGCGATGATCGAGGAAACCGATAACTCCGTAGGAGTCATTCTCGATAAGCTTAAACAACTGAAGCTCGACCAAAACACGCTGGTTATCTTTATTTCAGACAATGGAGGACAGATTGAATACACCAGCAACCTGCCGCTGCGCGGGGAGAAAAATTCCCTCTATGAAGCAGGTATCCGGGTGCCGATGATAGTCCGCATGCCGGGAAAGATAGCGCCCGGAGCGATTAGACACGAACCGGTCACGGGTTTCGACCTCTATCCAACGCTGTGTAACATTTTTAAGCTCGTACCGCTCAAGCAAGAAGAGGTGGACGGCGTCGATCTCAGTCCATTGTGGTTTGATGGGCAAAGCCTCGGCGAGCGCAACCTGTTCTGGAATTACCCGAGTCACTGGTGGCCACTCAAAGAGCGTGGCCCGCGTAGCGCCTTGCGGCGCGGTGACTGGAAACTGCACCACTTTTATAGCGATAATAGTTTCGAACTTTACAACCTTAAGGATGATATCGGGGAGTCTGAAGACTTGAGCCAGAGGGAACCCACCATTCTAGCACAGATGAAGCGGGAGTTATTGAAGGAATATGAGCGCTTTGGCGCAGTGACCAAATTACCTGCGAATCCGGATTACGATGCAAGAGCTGCAGCAGAATGGCTAAAATCTAATCCGCCTCTACCCATACCGCCGAAGATCAGTACTGCGGATGCCTACGAGGCTATCGGGTGGATTGAGTA
Organism: uncultured Chthoniobacteraceae bacterium; assembly: GCA_964535055.1. Lineage (GTDB taxonomy): Bacteria > Verrucomicrobiota > Verrucomicrobiia > Chthoniobacterales > CAKUMP01 > CAYUDZ01. The sequence goes on along the minus strand of CAZHRP010000032.1, from coordinate 14,915 downwards.
ATAACTCTGTTATCCAGCTGAACCAGGTTGGCAATTCCGCTGGCAGCAAATTTTAATCTCACCTCGAATAGCAGCGAGAAATATGAGGGAGCACCCGGAATCTGCATGCAGAACTCGATTACTCCAAGGATCAGGCATCGGGAAAATCAGCTTCCATAAGCCGTTTGGTATCGAATAGCAAGCCGCAGCCCGGTAATTCCGGCACTCGGCAAATATCTCCTGATTGGAAAGGATAAGGAATGAGTTGGTCGATGAACTCTCTGACAGCGACATGCAGCGTGTGAAAAGAATGACCGCCAATATCAAAAACTCCATCATCTAAAGTAATCGAGCGGTTAGTCCACCAACTTCACCACTCCGCTCCAGGATCGTTGCCCGACTGTCGAAGCTCTGCGCAAAGGCCAATCCTGCAGGGCCTGCTCCTATAACAAGAGTATCAAGTTGGTTCATAGCATGAGACGTTATAAAACTAGTAGGTTGCGAGTTAACCAGCTGTAGGCTATAGCTTGAGTTAATACTAAAATGAAAGTTTGTTTCTTTATTTTATCATACTTGTTGGTCTTGGCTGCGACCGCACAATCTCAGCAACCCAATATCCTGCTTATCTGTGTCGATGATTTACGGCCTGAACTCGCCTCATTTGGCAAACAATATATTCATTCCCCAAATATGGACAAACTGGCTTCTGCGGGACGTTCGTTCAGCCGTCATTACGTTCAGGCACCTACCTGCGGAGCCTCCCGTTATGCATTGCTGACAGGACAATACGGAGCGGCTGACAACGGTGCTCTCTTCGCCCGGGCCAATAAATTAAAAGCTAACCCGCAAGCTGTTACTCCCAGTATGCCGGCCTGGTTCCGACAACATGGCTACACGACAATTGCTATTGGCAAAGTTTCTCATCACCCGGGCGGCAAGGCAGGCAAAAACTGGGATGATCCTGAAAAATTAGAAATGCCATTGTCATGGGATCGCAACAGTATGCCGGCTGGATCCTGGCAACACCCGCGCGGAGCGATGCATGGACTTGCTAATGGAGAGATCAGGAAAAGGGCCGGCGACACGGATGTTTATCAGGCATACGCTGGTGATGATATGAGCTACCCGGACGGTTTGATCCGTCGGGCTGCAGTGGCTGAACTGGCAGCTCTGGCGAATCAGGATCAGCCATTCTTTCTGGCGGTTGGTTTTATCCGCCCGCACCTCCCATTTGGAGCTCCTAAAAAGTACCTCGATCTCTATGAAAAAGTAAAACTTCCCCCGATCCCGCATCCGAAAAAACCGCAAGGCAGCACAACCTGGCATCGTTCCGGGGAATTCATGAAATACAATCGCTGGGATCAAAACCCCAACCAGAACCCTGAGTTCGCCACTGAGGTTCGACGCTACTACGCCGCTTGCGTCTCTTATGTCGATGCCCAAATCGGTCACCTGCTAGTGGAACTCAAGCGCACCGGACTCGCTGATAATACTATTATCGTTGTCTGGGGAGATCACGGCTGGCACCTTGGAGAGCATGCGATCTGGGGCAAGCACAGTCTATTTGACGAGTCACTGCGTTCACCGCTGATCATAAAATCTCCACGTGGTATTTCTGATGCAGGTCGCATGAGCGACGCAATCGTCGAAAGTATTGATATCTACCCAACTCTTTGCGAGTTAGCCGGATTGGAAATACCAGCTAAGATCGACGGTGAGTCGCTGCTAGTGCATCTGCAGGATCCCGGCGCAGCTGGCACCTATGCGCTATCCAACCGAAGTTCAGGGGTAAGCACAGTCATTACAGATAACTACCGATTAATTGCGCACGGCCATAGCGGCCCGTTCGAGCTGTACGACCATGATTCACCGGAAAAAGAGACTGCAAATATCGCTAGCTCAAACCCTGCTATGGTTTCAGAATTGCTGGATCTTATCCGCGAGCAACACCCGAACTCGCTAAAGAAAGCAGCGGAAAATTAGGAAGCAACCTCGGCCGGTTCCTGCTCCGGTTCCGCCAGCTTTTCTACCGGCTTGGTTTTTCGCATTGCCATATATCTGAAAACTGCAAAGCCGGTAAACGCCAACTCGGCCGCAACGATCGCCAGCACCACCGGATAACCGCCAGTGCCGAAACCATAACTATGCAAGCCGGTGCCGAGCACGAAGTTGACCCCGTACCACGCCATGACTACCGCAAGAAAAGCGACTACCGACCCGACTGCCAGCCCAAAGCCACCCCAGACGCCGGCAATCCGGCCATGCAGGATCACTAGGTAGCACAGGAAAGCAATCAGCGCCCAGGTTTCCTTCGGGTCCCAGTCCCAGAATCGACCCCACGAGTAGTTGGCCCAAACTCCGCCAAGAATCGTGCCGGTACCGAGCAGAAACACTCCAATCTGCAGGGTTTTGTAAATATAATTGTAAAGTGCAGCTTGCGGTTTAAAACCAAAAATCACCTTACCCAGCACGATCTGCGCTACGCCTAAAGCCAGGGCGAAAGCTGCATAGCTTAAGGTAATGCTCAGCACGTGGGTAGTCAGCCAGAAATTATCGCGCAAAACCGGCACCAGCGGGTCGATTGCACTGCTCAGAACCGTCGGTTGTGAATCGGCCAGAATCAATGAGACTACAGCAACCGGCACCGCCCCCAGCAGAAAGTGTCGCGACTTGTAAATTGCCTCGAATACCAGCGCAAACAGGACGCAACCAAATGCTACCCAGATCACTGACTCGTACATATTGGTAACCGGAGGACGCCCCGATATAATAATCCGGCAAATAAAGCCAAATACCTGTGCCCCAAAGCCGGCCAAAGCCAGCGCCCACCCCAGCAGATAACTGCCACGCATTGCCCAGCCACTGCCAACCAACAGCGCAATCCCGGCTAATGCATACATGATCCATGCCCAACGAAATGGGTGGAAGTCATAGTAAAAATGTTCGAGTTCTATGAGCGATTGTTGCGGGTAATGCTTGGAATCCAGAGTTGCAAGTCCATCCCGCATTTCGATAGTTATGTCACGGAATGCATCACTGTTAGACTCCAGGTAAGCTGCCTGAATATTGTCATACAATGCCGCCAACTGGCTGCCAAACCGACCGGGGTAATATTCTGCAGCTTGTGACAGGGGCAACCAGCGCTCTCCCGCTTCACTAGGATGCGGTACAAATGCAAATGCCTCACCTGAGGAAATCTCCTGAAAATCCGCAACCCTGCTACCAATTGCAACCGCTTCCTGCTGCAACCGGTCGAGCTTGGCATTGCGGTCGTCGGCTCGCAGCTGCCGGATATCTGCCAGCATCTGCCGTAGCTGCTGGTTGGCCACCAACTCATGAAAACTGAAGAGCTTGCGATCTTCAGCTAATCCCAGTTTCGACTTTAACGGTTTTAGGTTGACCAAAATAAGGGGCCGGTCCGGCCAGACATCTGGACGCAGCCAAAGGTCAGTCATCGTTCTCACAGCCGACCATTTAGTGCCGTCTTCACCGCGATAGCTGCCAGCTCCACTGAGTGTCTGTAAGGCCTCCGTGGCAAATGTTGAAAATGGTTTTTTGCGCCCACCCTCCTGGATCGGTATCCGTTCAAGAATGCTGTAATCGATAGTGCTTGTATCAGCATGTATGCTGGCCAAGCCTGGCATCAAGTAAGTTACAACAATGAGGCTGCTCAATAACTTTCTGATCATATTCTAATTAATTATCTAATGTGCGGGTGGCTAGTTCAGGCTGTGGCTGGTTAGTGCCTTCGTCGAGGTTGTGATCAATCACATGTTCTTCCGGTTGCAGGTTATTTAGCGGCGGCCTCTTTTTCGCGTAGGGCTTAAAATAAAACATGATAAAAATGCCGGTGCAAATCATCAGCGAGCCGATCCACTTGAACAGCCAGCCTGGATCATAGAGCACCTGCAAGGTAGTCTCATTGAGGTTATCTGGATTCCATGATGCTTGAGAAAATTTGTAATTGACGCCGGTAGTCACATTCCACCACTTGCCAGGATAACTTGCCGGGTGATTCATCCGGCTGGTGCGTTCTACCGCCTCACCGGTTTGAACATCGGTGAATTGCAATGTGGCTATAAAGTCCGCTGGCGTATCGGTACCTTCGTCGCGCGGCACCTTGAAATCCTGCAGACTGACCGTAAATGGCACCGGCTGAGTCTTAAGTCCAAACCCGACAAATACAACCTGTGATGGGCCAAACACTTCTTGCGCACGTCCAGAACGTATCCAAACCGGCTGGCCCTCACTTCCATCTGCCTGACGCAAGCGGGCATGAATCGCCGGAATCGCAGCACCCTCCATATTATTGTCAACGATCCGCAACTCGCTAGTTTCTATAGCCCTGGCTTTATACTCCTCAAGAATTAATTGCCAGTCACCCCAACCGGTAGATAAAGATTCTCCAACTCCTAATTGGCCGGAGCTGTAGACCTCACCTGCTCGCGACAAAGCATAGCGAAGCTTGCCACTATCGCCGGGAAACAACATTAGGACCGGTTGCTGTTGCGCTGCCTCGACTGGCTGACCACTTACTTGAACCAGTACTGCGGGATTACGGATTTCCTCACTGGCAGATTGCGGTTTGCCTTCAACCATAACAAAATCCGGCCAAAATTCCTGTACCTCAACCCGATATCCGCCAAGGGTAGCAACACGCTCGATGACCTCCTGCAACGGATATCCGGAAGGCGCTTGTTCCCCGATTCGTGCCAACAGCATCCAGTCATTAATCGATGCGCTTGGATGCTGACTGTCAGCCGCTACTAAGCGGAACTCGATCTCGCCCGGTTTGCCCTCGTGGGTATGAACCACCGGTGCCTTATCGGCAAAAACCACATGCGTCTCACGTGTCACCTGTCCGGGATCTACCGGCTTACTTGCTTCGATCACCGGCTCCTTCTCATGCAGTTCGATCCGTGCCTGACCAAAAAAATCGTACTCAGCACTGGCCTGGTTCTGCTGCAGTAACATCCTTACCGGAACATCCTCTGGCATCACCGCACTGCGCAAGGTCAGCTGCACACCCGGCCTGCCATTGGCAGAATCGGCTAGCACCGGTACCTCCGCAAGGTACTCGGTGTAATTATCTACAACCAGTTTGGAATCGGTATCGGGCAATGGTAATACACGCGGACGCTCCGGAGTAATGGGCGGACGTTGGACTGGAAAATCGAGCAAGTACATGGCCCCGTCGAGCGGACTATTTACTTGCAGAACTGTCTCATTCAAAATCAGACGATCAACCGGCCTCGTCCCCTTGTTCAATGTCACGTTGGCCTCAAAACCACTCACCATGCCGACCATCGCACCAATCAGTAGTGTAATAATGCCGGCGTGCGTTGTGACAAATCCCGTATGCTTCTTTTGCCACGGCCAGCGGGTCAACGCCGCAGCCGCCAGGTTAATACACAAAACCCCCAACCAGAGCAAAAACCAAGGTGCTTTATAAATGTAAGCTTGGGCAATTTCCGTATTAAACTTGGACTCGTAGACTGTAGCTACCGCACAGGCCAAGGCGATGGTGACCAGCAACAGCAACGCCAGCTTGAGCGACCCGAGCAAATGAACAACTCGCCAGAAGATACTAACCTGCTGGCGTTGCCGAATATATTTTCTGCGTTCTGCATCGTTCATCTTATTGCTTGGATGGTCGCACCTTTTTCTGGAATGCCTGCCATCGACTGATCATGGTATCTATCACTGTTTGCTGCAGTAGTTACATTGTCCACACTATCCGTTACCGCCTCCGCTTCGTTCTGGATGCGCTGCGCCTGGCTCAACGCCCGACAGGTGACAGTCACACTGGATACGAGCATAATCAAGGCAGCAACTATCGGGTTCAATACCCCGGCTGCAGCCAGCACCATCCCGACAATATTGTAACAAGCCGCAAACCGCAAGTTGCCATGGATCGCCTGAACGGTGCGCCGGCAGAGCTCGATCGCCTCCGGAATCCTGCGTAAATCGCTGCCAAACATTTCAGCGCCAGCAGATGACCCTGCGAGTGCCGTCCCCGAAGCCATAGCCACACCAGCTTGAGCCCGCGACAAGGCGATCACGTCATTGGTCCCATCCCCCACAAAGCACACCTTGGCACCAGCACTTTTCAACTCATCTACTTGTGCTGCCTTTTGCTCCGGAGTTAACCCGGCCAGAATTTCCTCAACACCCGCACTACGCATTGCTGCCGCATTGCTTGCCGTGTCACCGGTCATCATCAGCACCCGCAGCCCATGCTCGCGCAACTTGCTCACCGCTTCTGCGGCGGACTCACGGACACTTTCCCGTAGCACCGCTAATCCAGCCAATTGCTTACCGCGCATAATGAAAATCTCACGTGCATGCTGGCTCTCCGGAATCAACAATTGTTCGCGCAGTTGCTCGACATCTGAATCCCCAACCAACTGCTCGTTGCCGATACGGAGTGTGATAGTAGTGCTGTCATCACTCAATTCCCCGGTTACACCCACACCAGCTATAACCTGCGCTTTTCCTGCCAGGCTCCAGGTTTGTTTGTCTAGCTGACCAACACTGGCCCACTTACGGAATGCTCTGGCCACCGGGTGATCAGAATGTTGCTGCACGACGTCAATCTGCGCTTGCAACTGACTCCGGTCTACCCCGTCAGCACAGACAAAGTCTGCAATGCCCAACTCATCCTCGCTTAAGGTTCCGGTTTTATCAAATACAACGGTATCACTCTGGGCAAAGCGCTCCACCATTTCACCGGACTTACAGAGAATCCCACGCTTAGCCAAATATCCCAAGGCACTCCACACCCCGATCGGGGTGGCCAACCCCATCGCACATGGGCACGCAATCAGAATAACGGCCAGAGCATTGAATAACGCAGGAACCCAGCCGCTGTGCCAGGTCCAGCCAATAAAGGTCAACGCCGACACAGTCAACACCGCCGGTAAAAACCAGGCCACAATCCGATCTGCCTCACGCTGCAAATCGGACGGACGCGATTGAGCTTCATGCACTGCTGCCATTAGCCGGTCGAGCGCCCGGGCTCCGCCGCCTGCAGTTGCTTCCAACACCAGCAAGGCATCCACCGAGTGGCTACCGGAAACAACCGCATCACCGGATCGCTTGACTACCGGGTATGCTTCACCAGTCACTGCTGCTTCCCTGACATAACCACTGCCCTCAACCACAATTCCATCTACCGGAATCGCTCCCCCCGGTCTCACTACTACATGATCGCCTGCTCTTACTTCTGAAACTGCCACCTCGTTCTCGCTGCCGCAGCAACTGCGCACGGTCGCAGTCGCAAATTCTCGCTGAAATGCAACCGCGCTTGCCTGGGCAGCTTCCCGACGCTTTCTGCCAATAACTGAACCCAGCGTGTAAATGGCCAGCAATACCGCAACCACTTCATAGTAAACCGCCCCAGCACCAGTTAACGAACTGTGAACCGATGCACCAAAAGCGCCAAGCATCCCCAGCAAAAAAAACTGCTCGACGTTAATCCTTCCCATCCGCAAACCTTGCCATGCCTGCCGCAGCAGTGGCCCGCCAACCAGCAGGAACACAATGACTGCCGCCAGGGCCAGCACCCAATGCAGCAAATCACGCATACTACCCTCCGGCGGTGCCATATTGACGGCCAGACCAAATACCATCGATTGCCCGGCTACCAGTGCCGCACCCCCCAACCGCAGCCATTCAGACTGAAATCTGCCTGCGCGATTGGAGCATACTGATTCCTGCGTATTGTCTGTGTGGCAACATCCAGCCATAACCATAGGGTACTTGTCTGTTGGATTCGTGCAAGTTTACCTGTACTTTATTATCTTGTAATATACTCAATAACGCTTGACAGCATTACATTGTTGGTATGGACTGTAGCTAATGAAAAATAGATTTGCAGCCCCTCTTGCTTTGTTACTCAGTTACTGGCTGGTTCAATCTCAGGCGATTGCTTTAGTTGGTGGACCATTCGATAACCTGGATACCACAAATGTGACCGGCAATTATGCCGGTATCATGGTGCCAATTTCGGCGGAAGATGATATTTTTGTTAACGATGATAATGCCGAAGTTGATGTCGATGAATTTGTCAACACTAACGCCATGGGCTTATTTACAGTTGAGATTCAAGAGCAGGGATTTACTAGCGGCACTCTTGTGTTTTTTATTAATGGCACCGGTTTCATCGGCACGATCGATATGATCGGCGGGCAGGACGAACAGCAGCTGATTGGCGTCTACGACGCCGATGCTACCAGCACACAAGTAGTTTCAGTCCCTTTTGATGATGATATTACTTCAGTACCTCAGCTGGCAGGGCAGATTGCTGTTGATGTGATCAACAACAGTGATTTCTTCTCAACCAATCTTGCAAACATTGACGGTACCTCGCGCCTTCTCATTATTGGCGATATTCAAGATGCTCTACCGTCAGAACTGGATCTCGCTGTACGGGGTTACAAGCAGAGTGAACTATCAACGACTACCAATGAAGGCGACGGTGGTGATAATGGTTAGTAGCACCTGGTATAGTTTGTATTAGTTGCTGACATCGTTTATCGCTTAATAGTGCGAGTTAGCAGCAGCAAAATAGGTTTTACATTACTGGAACTGATGTCAGTTCTGGCTATCATTGCGGTTCTTACTGCAATGATCATCCCACTGCATAATAAAGTTCGCGGACAGATGGAAAAGGCCAACTGCGCGAGCAATCTGCGCAGTCTGCAGCTAGCGGCAGCCGCTTACGTGCAGGATGAGAAAACCTGGCCTGCCATTAGCACCGTGGGTCTTGGCGGCGAAGAGTACACGCAACAGTGGTACGAAGCACTGGAGCCATATGGAGTTAGTTGGGAGACTTGGTGGTGCCCGACTGTCACGCGGCTCGGCGGCTGGTCAAGGCAGCAATCGATTGATAATGTTCGCGCAGATTATATCGGTGCAAAATTCTCAAAAGGCGAATTCAAACCATATCAATATAGCGTACAACCCTGGTTTGCCGAAAAGGCTAACGTTCATGGCAATGGACAATTGCTGGTTTTCCCTGACGGTAGTGTCAAAGAGCTTGGGGATTTCAGTTCTAACTAAATGCTCAAATAACAGAAGTGTTCCGCGCTATGATACGAATTTTAAAGTATTTTTTCCTGCAGAAACCCTGCCAACGACTCTATCGGTAGCCTGACCTGCTCCATCGAATCACGGTGCCGCAGGGTCACGGTATCCCTGTCCTGCTCTCCATTTTCACCAAGAGTGTCAAAATCAACAGTAATGCAGAATGGTGTGCCAATTTCATCCTGGCGGCGGTAACGGCGGCCGATCGCGCCACCTTCATCATATTGCACCAGCATGGTTGCTTTGAGCGTGTCACGAATCTGTTTAGCCACCTTTACCAGCTCCTGGTTGTTCTTCAATAATGGCAGAACCGCAACCTTGACCGGTGCCATACGTGGATGAAACCGCAGCACTGTCCGCTGCTCAGTTTTACCTTTTTCATCAGTCACTTCTTCTTCGGCATAGGCCTCACATATCAGCGCCAGAGTCGTCCGGTCGACCCCTGCACTCGGTTCAACCACATGCGGGATGAATTTACTCTTAGTTTCTTCATCGAAGACTTCCAGTGGTTTGCCGCTGGCATTCTGGTGCTGGGTCAAATCGTAATCGGTACGATAGGCAACTCCTTCGAGTTCTTGCTTACCGAAAGGAAAGTCGTACTCAATGTCGTAAGTGCCGTTTGAGTAAAAGGCCCGCTCCTGTGCCGGTACATCAAGCACATGTAAGTGCTGCCGTGGCAACCCGATATCCGCATAAAATTTCAGCCGTTCCTCAAGCCAATGTTCGAGCAACTGTTGACCATCTTCCGGGCGGCAAAAATATTCCACTTCCATCTGCTCGAATTCACGTGAGCGAAATGTGAAATTGCGCGGATTAATTTCGTTGCGAAATGCCTTACCCATTTGCGCGATGCCAAATGGTAGCTTGCGGCGGGATGTCTCCATCACGTTTTTGAATTGCACAAACATCGCTTGCGCCGTCTCCGGTCGCAAATAAGCTTTGGCATTTTCGTCGCGTGCCGCACCGATGTAAGTCTCAAACATCAGGTTGAAGGCACGCGGCTCGGTAAGATCCCGGGAGCCACAGTTGGAGCAATATGGCACGCCGTCTTTTTCAGGCAGTTGGTCAGCACGTAAGCGCGCCTTGCAGGAGCGACAATCAACCATCGGATCACTGAACGTGTCTTCGTGCCCGCTGGCCTTCCACACTGCCCGATTCATGAGAATCGATCCATCCATGCCAACGATGTCATCCCGCTCCCTGGTCATGCGACGCCACCAATACGACTTCAGGTTGTTCTTAAGTTCGACCCCGAGTGGCCCGTAGTCCCAGCAACCATTCAAGCCGCCATAAATTTCACTGGACTGAAAAATAAATCCGCGCCGCTTGCACAGGCTGACAATTCTATCCATTTTCTCAGCTTCGGGAGATTTTTTATTTGCCATAAGCTGGATAGCAAAACCTGTTAACGCAAATTTGACAATACTCATCTGCCATCTTGAACGATTGCCGAACATTATTAACCATGGTATGAATAATTGATGGCCAACCACTATAGCAGCCGTAATAGCAACCAGGAAGGGATCGCCCTGTCTTCAGGTTGGGTTGCTTGTGCAGTCGTACTCGCTATTTTTCTGCATTTCCTCTTCTACCTGCTGCTGACATCCACCGAATTGAAATCGTTCGGCGAAGCATACTACGAAAAAATTGTACCGCGTTCCTTTAAGTTAAAACGGGTCGAAATTCCTGAGCGACTTCTGAATGAAGAGCAGACTTCCATGCCAGAGCCCAAGCCGGAACCCAGCCGTGATATTGCCAGCTTGCTGTTACCGCAGGAGCAACCGCAAGCAAGCCTGCCGCCAGAGCAGATCAAAGTGCAGCCGCAAGCTGATCCCAGCTCTGAAATAGCTGCTGCCATCAGCGATGGATCGCCGCCGATTAGTGCAGACGTGCAACAGGCTTTAGAGCAGGCACTGGCCAACCAGAATCCCAGCTCCGCAGCCAGTGAATTGCCGGAGGTGGATCTTTCGGAACTGACTGCCGGTCAGGACATTGATAGTGCACCGCCATTAGTAGTCCCAAAAACTACCGGTAACCGAAACGGAGTTGGTAACGGGGGAACTCAGTTTACCGATCTGGATGCGCTACTGGCAGCAACCGGCCCGGCCATCGATGAACAGCCAATTCTAATGGATGCCGGTTTATTATTTGACTATGACTCTGTTGAACTTCGCGCTGAAGCCACCGGCGAACTGGAAAAGGTAGCCACCCTGATCGCCCGCAGTCCTAACTCACAAATTATCATCGAAGGTCACACGGACTCGTTCGGGTCGGCAGGTTATAATTTCGAGCTCAGCAGGCAGCGTGCTCTGTCCGTTAAATCCTGGCTGCAAGTGAATGCCGGAATTTCACCTGACCGGATTGCCACCACCGGCTTCGGAAAAACCCGTTTGCTAGCCCCGGCATCCGGCACCATCGAAGAGCAACAAATCAACCGGCGGGTAGAAATCACAATTAATTCCCCGCGCTAGCCCACTACTTGCTCCATTTGTTGTCTTTTCAGTCTGGTAATATATTAAAATCAAAAGTAAAAATATACTATGGACACCAATTCCCCCTGGTACTTACTCAAAAATGAAGATGGTACTGTGTTCGGTCCGGTTGCCATCAAGCAGCTTCAAGAGTGGGCGGCAGCCGCCCAAATCTCGCCACTGGATAAAATTTCCCAGGATCAGTCAGAGTGGAACCGCGCGCCTACATGCCCGGACCTGCATATGGATTGGCTGGTCCAACCCAGTCCCGGCCAGCTCTATGGGCCAACTACCGTTGGTGCTCTGCGCGAATTTATCTTCGCCGGTGAAATCGACGGCAGTTCGGCTGCGATCAACTGTGTAGAAGCCCGACAATGTCAAGTACGTGACATCCCTGAGTTGGAAGAAGATTTACAGGCACTTGAAAAATCCGACAATGCACCCGGCCGTGCTTCCGTCCGTGAAACCCTCAAAAAAAGAGTAAATGAGCTCGAACAATTACTGATAGCGGAACGTGACAAGCACGCCGAAACCCGCCGCCAGCTCGCACAACTAACAGCCAGGTATATTGCTGCAACCGGCAACCAGCCATAAATCTGAAACTGCCACCGGTAATTATCAGACTGGCCGTTGATCTTCGACTTCTGAACCATGCCCGAGTAATCCCCGGCTATCAGCGTGGTCGAACCACTTCATGAATTGGTCTGCTGCGGCGACCGCCGTGGATACGGCAATACCGCCCTCGGCCTCCACAGTCGCAACTTCATACTCCTCCAACACCCGGGCAATCACCGCAACCCCTCGCAGATATCGGATAATTTGCACCAAATCGGAGAGTCGCGGAATCGAGGCAATGACGGCGTGCGCGTTGCCGGCATTCACCTGATCCAGCCAAGCGGTTCGCGCAAAGATACATCACTCACAATGCGCTCAGCTTGCTACCCCCGGCCTACCAAATCAAGTCCAGCAAGCTACAGACTGCTGAAAACCCTGGCAGCGCGCGCTTTGCTGGCGGGGGAGGTGAACTTGAACAGTCAAGCATTGCGTAACACTGGTCAGCAGATCAACCATTCCGCTTGATCCTAGTCCGATAAGCCATCCTTGCATGGAATTCGGCTTTCCGTTATTGCTTGCGGCTTATGAATGAAGTTATCGGGTCATTATTCGGCATCGTTATTACGCCCTGGAAAATCATCGGCTTTCTCGGAGCATTTATGTTTACCGGACGCTGGTTTGTACAAATGTGGGCCTCCAAAAAAAGCAGGAAGCCGGTTGTTCCCCGGCTGTTCTGGTATCTTAGCATAACCGGAAGCCTGCTAACCTTGAGTTACTTCATCTGGGGTAAGAATGATGCTGTAGGAGTGATGTTAACCCTTTTTCCGGCCACTGTGTCATGCTATAACCTGTACTTGGATATTACCCACAAACGCAGCAGTCTAACTGCAGCAATAGAATCGGATCCCCCTGCCAGGTAGTTGCTTTAGAGCCGTACGTTCTTGCGCATAAAGGTCGGAATATCTAAATCTTCACCATCGATAATAGTCGGCTCGATTTTATCGAACCTGCCACGTGAAACCGGCTCAAAATGGAAAGCTTCCTGTGTTATTTGCTGCTTCTTGTCGGCATCAGCTTCCTCCTGTGAACCCTCCACTTGATCCTGAATAGCGCTATCAGGGAGCTCTGCGGTAGCAGCAATCTCAGGGCTCTCAAAACTAACAGCAGGAGCAGTTTGACCGTCGTTGAGCAAGGGCAAATCCTCTTCAGGCTCAGTTACCAGCTGCTGTTGGGCATTATCGTCGCTAGCGATTGCGGTCTCATTTCCCAGCTCGAACGAGACCTGTGGTGCCCGCTCACCTGATAACTGGGGGTTCTCGGTACTACTGCCAAATGCGGCAAGCACAGTCAGACGAATGCCGTTATCAATGCGCTCGTCAATGGCTACTCCCAAAAAGACTTGAGCTGATTCCGGCAAGTGCTTACCCATCGCCTTCATCAAACCCTGAACTTCCGCAAAGCTCATCGAGCGGCCTCCGGTAATTTGCACCAGCACACTAGCTGCTTCCGCCAGCATGCGACCGCGATCCATCAAGGGACTCTTTAAAGCTGCGGCCAGGGCATCATGGACTGCTGAAGTTCCGCTACCCTCCCCAAAGCCAAATATACAACGGGCATCTTTGGAACGGAGTACTTCCATAAGTTCACTCACACCAACTTTCATTAGCGCCGGACGTTCGGTAAAATCGATAATCGACCGGATACTCTGGCTGACCAGCTTATCAGATGCGGCAAATGCTTCATGGATACCAGCTCGGGCATCAACCAGTTCACCCATCTGATCATTCTCAAAACAGACTACCACGTCGACCAGTGCTTCAAGTTCGGCCAGGGCGACTAATGCCTGCTCATTGCGGCGACGACCTTCAAACTGAAATGGTAACGTTACAAAGGCCACCACCAGAGCACCAGCTTCGCGACCGGCCTTGGCCAGTATTGGTGCAGCGCCCGACCCCGTGCCACCACCCAGACCGGCACACAAAAACAATAAATCCAGTCCGCTACATAGCTGCTCAAACTCTCGATACGCATCGGCTGCCGCGGCCACGCCCAGCTCGGGATCTCCGCCAGTACCAAGGCCGCGGGTGATGGGTTTACCAATCTGTAACTTACGCCCGGCTACTGCTGCAGATAGCGACTGCACATCGGTATTTACTGCACATAGCTGTTCTTTGCTCAGGCCATCTAAAGCGCATCGATCCAGAATATTCGAACCGGCACTGCCGACCGCTACAACCCGATACTTACAAACCTTAACAGTGTCATCCGTAAATGCTTTTTTATCTATTTCCAGCATCAGCTTACTCCACCGCCTCGCGGGATTTACGCGGCCCAAGCTTACGGAAAAATCCACTTAAGGCATCAGCCAGCTTCTCGCCGATACCTTGACTCTCCCGTTCTTCGATGATCGCCTGGCCATACTTAACCAGCCCAATTGCAGTCGATAACTCCGGTCTCTCGAAGGCAGAAGTGACACCGGAAACACTGCGCGCATGGACTACCGAGGCAGGCACTCCAAATACCTCTTCCGCCAAATGCTTTAAACCGTTGATTTGGCTGCCACCACCGGTGAGCACGACTCCAGCCCCCAGGTAATCCAGACACTTTTCTGCCTGTAACTTTCGTTTTATCAGCTCGAAGACTTCACGCATCCGCATATTAATAATGAGATTTAGTGTTTCACGCTCAATCTCACGCCCGGCAAAGCTGGCGTCTCCCTTAAGGGCCAATGTCTCACCCGGCAAAGAATTGCCCATGATTACACTGCCTTCTTCGATTTTCAGTAACTCGGACTTCATCATCGGGATTCGTACCCCCATCGAG
>CAZHRP010000031.1:15568-17204 GCA_964535055.1 uncultured Chthoniobacteraceae bacterium | reverse complement strand
TCATTACCCCGGTGCGGTAGTTCCGCACGCCGGGATCTGTACGGGGGGTGCCCCGCAAGGGGCATTCCTACCGTGCTAATTAAACAGGCGGGCCCGGAGAACCGGACCCGCCTGCTGTTAGTTGTTTGTATGGTTAAGGCAAAGATATTACATCATGCCGCCCATGCCACCCATACCGTCCATGCCGCCGCCACCTGCTGGTGGTTCCGGCTTATCTTCCGGCAGTTCGGTGATCAGGGCTTCTGTGGTCAGCAGCAGGCCGGAGATCGAACCGGCATTCTGCAAGGCTGAGCGGGTCACCTTGGTCGGGTCAACGACACCAGCCTTGACCAGATCTTCGTAGGTATCAGAAGCCACATTGTAGCCGTAGGCGCCTTTTGATTTCTTCACTTCCTGAACGATTAAGGCACCTTCTTTGCCGGCGTTGTCAGCCAACTGGCGCAGTGGTGCTTCAACGGCGCGGACAACGATGCTTTTGCCGATTTCTTCATCACCTTCCAGCGTGAGGCTGTCGAGGGCTTTCTGGGCACGTACCAGAGCGACACCGCCACCAGGGACGATACCTTCCTCAACTGCTGCGCGGGTAGCGTGCAGGGCGTCTTCGACTCGAGCTTTCTTTTCCTTCATCTCGGTCTCGGTAGCGGCGCCAACATTAATGACGGCCACACCACCGGCCAGCTTAGCCAGGCGTTCCTGGAGCTTCTCGCGATCGTAGTCGCTGGTAGTTTCCTCGATCTGGCGTCGAATCTGGGCAACGCGGCCCTGGATGTCGCTGTTTTTGCCTTCGCCTTCAACGATAGTAGTATTTTCCTTATCGATTGAGATGCGCTTGGCTTGACCGAGATCGGACAGTTCGATGTTTTCGAGCTTGATGCCGAGGTCTTCGGTGATGCAGCGTCCGCCGGTTAATACGGCGATATCTTCGAGCATTGCCTTGCGGCGGTCGCCGAAGCCTGGTGCCTTAACGGCGCATACCTGTAGTGTGCCACGCAGTTTATTGACTACCAATGTAGCCAGGGCTTCACCTTCGACGTCCTCAGCAATGATCAGCAACGGTTTGCCACTTTTAGCTACTTTCTCGAGCAGTGGCAGCATGTCTTTGAGACTGCTGATTTTCTTCTCGTGGATCAGGATGTAGGCATTCTCGAGGATTGCTTCCATGCTTTCGGCATTAGTCGTGAAGTATGGCGAGAGGTAACCCTTGTCGAACTGCATACCTTCAACCACATCCAGTGTGGTCTCGATGCTCTTGGCTTCTTCGACTGTGATGGTACCGTCTTTTCCGACTTTATCCATCGCGTCTGCAATGATCTGGCCGATCGTGCTGTCCCAGTTGGCGGAAACAGTTGCCACCTGAGCGATTTCGCTGCTTTCTTTGACCTTTTTCGAGATCTTGCCAAGTTCTGCAACTACTGCTTCTACGGCTTTGTTTATGCCGCGCTGCAGGTTGGTCGGGTTGGCACCTGCGGTGACGTTCTTAAGGCCTTCGCGGTAGATCGACTCGGCCAGGACGGTGGCGGTAGTAGTACCATCACCGGCGACATCCGAAGTCTTTGAGGAAACTTCACGGATGAGCTGGGCACCCATGTTTTCAAAAGGATCTTCGAGTTCGATTTCCTTGGCCACAGTCACACCA
>CAZHRP010000031.1:0-15558 GCA_964535055.1 uncultured Chthoniobacteraceae bacterium | reverse complement strand
TGGACTGCCGAATTTCTTATCGAGAATAACATTGCGACCGGACGGACCAAGCGTTGCTTTGACCGCCGCAGCCAGCTTCTCAACGCCACGCAGGAGAGCCTGGCGGGCGTTTTCGTCGAATTTTAATTGTTTAGCTGACATAATTTCTTTCTAAGTTTGTAGTTAAGATTGCGGGTTACCCGCTTAGCTGATGATGCCGAGGATGTCGTCCTCACGCATGATCAGGTGATTTTCGCCATCAATTTTGATTTCAGTGCCGCCATATTTTGAGATGAGCACTTTGTCACCGGCCTTGACCGCGAACTCGATGGTTTTGCCTTCGTCATCTTTTTTGCCGGTGCCGAGGGCAACGACTTTCCCCTCCTGGGGTTTTTCCTTTGCGGAATCCGGGATAATGATACCGCCGCCGGATTTTTGCTCTTTCTCGTCGAGCGGCTTTACCAGCACTCGATCTCCGAGAGGTTGTACTTTCATTTGTATTTTTCCTGTTATTATTGGGTTGCTTGTTTGGTTATCCTGCCACACCCCCAACAATTGGCGCGGCCGGATGGATTGATTAAATACTGCGTAGGCTATTCTTCAGGACTTATCTTTATCTTCATCGACTACTTCGAAATCAGCATCGACCACGTCGTCGTTTTTATCTTTAGCCGGTTCCTGTGAACCGGCAGCAGCCTGAGCAGCAGCAGCAGCGGCGGCAGGGTCCATCCCGGGAGCGCCGGTGTCGCCGGCTGCCGATGCTTGCTTGTAGAGCTCGGCACTGACTTCCTGGAATTTTGTCTGCAAGTCGTCAAATGCTTTGCGCATGGTTTCGGCATCGTCGCCTTCGAGTGCTTTCTTACCGGTCTCGATCGCTTCCTGAACCGGCTTTTTGGCATCGTCAGAAACTTTTTCACCCAAATCGGTTAACTGCTTTTCAGATTGGTAAACGAGATTATCGAGGTTGTTGCGAAGTTCGATTTTCTCTTTTGCCTGCTTATCTTCATCGGCATGCGACTCTGCTTCCTGACGCATTTTTTCGACTTCCTCCTGCGACAGTCCGCCAGAACCGGTAATTGAGATCTTCTGTTCCTTGCCGCTACCGAGGTCTTTCGCGGAAACGTGCAAGATGCCATTGGCATCGATATCAAAAGTCACCTCGATCTGCGGCACGCCGCGCGGTGCTGGTGGAATACCATCCAGCTTGAATTTACCGAGCATCTTGTTATCTTTGGTTAGCGGACGCTCGCCTTGTGTCACCACGATATCGACTGCCGGTTGGTTATCGCTGTAAGTCGAGAATGTCTGTGACTTTCGGGTTGGAATGGTTGTATTACGCGGGATCATCGCGGTAGCAACGCCACCGGCTGTCTCGATAGCCAATGACAGTGGAGTAACGTCCAGGAGCAGGACATCTTTGACATCACCGCGCAGCACTCCGCCCTGGATAGCTGCGCCGACCGCGACGACTTCATCAGGATTGACGCCCTTATGCGGCTCACGTCCGAGAAGCTGGTGGGCAGTTTCAATGACTTTTGGCATTCTGGTCATGCCGCCAACCAGCACCAGCTCATTGATTTCGCTTTCCTTCAAGCCGGCATCATCCAGACAGGCCTTGACCGGCTTAATGGTGCGCTCGAACAAGTCATCAGTCAGCTGCTCGAGCTTCGAACGGGTTAGTTTTACCTGAATGTGCTTAGGTCCGGTTTGGTCAGCAGTGATGAAGGGCAGGTTGATTTCGTATTCCTGGCTGGATGAGAGTGCGATCTTTGCTTTTTCAGCTTCTTCCTTAATCCGCTGGACAGCGTCCGGTTGATTGCCCAGATCGATATCATTATCTTTCTTAAATTCTTTCGTTTGATTTTTTGTCGAGTCCGTAGGCCAGGGAAGCTGCGGTCGGCTCGTTGATGATGCGCAGCACTTCGAGACCGGCGATCTGACCGGCATCTTTAGTAGCCTTGCGCTGGTCATCATTGAAGTAAGCAGGTACAGTGATGACTGCCTGGCTAATTTTTTCACCCAACTTGGACTCGGCATCTGCCTTGAGCTTGCCAAGTATCATGGCGGAAATTTCTTGCGGTGAATAAACCTTCATTTCGCCACTCACTTCAACTTCCACAGCTGCATCGCCGTTGTCAGCTTTTACTACTTTGTAAGGAACGCGCTTTTCCTCGTCGCTAACCTCATCCTCTTTGCGACCAATGAAACGCTTGATCGAAAAAATAGTGTTTTTTGGATTGGTCACTGCCTGGCGCTTTGCTGCCTGACCAACCAGACGTTCGCCGCTTTTTGTAAAAGCCACTACCGATGGAGTAGTCCGTGCACCTTCTGAGTTTTCCAGTACAGTTGGCTCGCCACCTTCCATGACCGCCATACAAGAATTTGTTGTCCCTAAATCGATTCCTAGAATTTTTGACATAATTTTTAACCTCCCCATCTTCTCAAGCAGGGCCAATGCCAAAGGATTGTTATATTTTGTAAACAACTTGCGGGTAGTTATTTATGAAATTATATTACTGAAATGAGTATGCGCTATATCAGCAATCTGCGCCAATACGGCACACTCAATGGCACACTCATGGCAACAATTTGCCAATATGTCTCATCTATTCTGCCTGCTTGACCATGGGCATGCTGGGCGGGATGATTTGGAGATGCAGACATACCATGATTTGTTGCGGTTGGTACTAGAGCGTGGAACTGATAAAGCTGACCGTACTGGAGTTGGAACGCGGGCTATCTTCGGTGCGCAAGCGCGATACGCTTTGAGCCCATGCTTCCCGCTACTGACGACTAAGAAATTACATTTGCGTTCGATTATTCATGAGCTGTTGTGGTTTCTGCGTGGTGATACGAATATCGGCTATTTGCATGAGAACCGGGTGAGTATTTGGGATGAATGGGCGGATGAGAACGGTGATCTTGGGAGAATCTACGGAGCGCAGTGGTGTGATTGGCGGACACCCGACGGGCGCTCGATCAACCAGATTGACTGGGTGGTGGATGAGATTCGCAGCAATCCGGACAGCAGGCGCCTGGTGGTCAGTGCCTGGAACCCCGGTGAGCTGGACCAGATGGCGCTGGCACCCTGCCATGCCCTGTTTCAATTCCAGGTGGCGGATGGGCGACTCAATTGTCAACTATACCAGCGGAGTGCCGACTTGTTTTTAGGTGTTCCTTTCAATATTGCTTCGTATGCGCTACTGACTCTTATGGTGGCTCAGGTGACCGGTTATGAGCCCGGGGAATTTATCCATACTTTTGGGGACTTACATATTTACAATAACCATCTGCAGCAAGTGGAAGAGCAACTGTCGCGTTCACCGCGGCCATTACCGGTGATGAGGCTGAACCCGGAACGCAAAGAAATCGGTGAATTTGTCTACGCCGACTTCGAACTGGAGGGGTATGATCCGCACCCGGCAATCAAGGCTCCAATAGCAGTATGAGCAGTCGCGGTTTGCAAGCGGTCGTGGCCATGGCGAGCAACCGCGTGATCGGTAACGGTGGCAAGCTGCCATGGCATCTGCCTGCTGATTTTCGCTGGTTTAAGCGCCGTACGATGGGTGGCACCCTGATCATGGGGCGTACGACCTTCGAGAGTATCGGTAAACCGCTGCCCGGTCGACATAGTGTCGTGCTGACACGCAACCGGCAGTGGCAATTCCCTGGTGTTGAAGTGATCCACGATCCGTTGGAAATACAGGCGACTAACTGGCCGGGTGAAGTTTTTGTGATTGGCGGAGCACAGGTTTATGCAGAATTACTGCCGCGCTGCTCGGATTTCCTGCTCACCAGGGTCACTGGTGAGTATACCGGAGATACTGTGCTACCGCCATTCGAGCAGGAGTTTGCGGAGCCGACCCGGTTGCGCAAACTCCCGGATTTCGAAATTTGGCATTACCGGCGATTATTGCGCGAACCTTGCTGAGGAAGTAAAAAAGCTTTCTCCTGAAAAATAATAATTATTGAAAAATTAACCTTGCGGTAACAATTTGGTAACATTGATTTGTTTAATTATAGATGTAGCAGCAAGACTGCTGATTAGGTTCAACCCAAACAAAAAGTAAAAAATGACAAAAAAACAAATAACAGGTCGGGACGCGTTTACGCTCATTGAGCTACTCGTTGTCATCACTATTATTGGTATTCTGGCAGGCATTGCACTGCCGGTATACTCAACCATTCAGGAGCGTGGCCAGCAGACAAAAGTGCTGACGCAAGCGAAGCAAATTGGATTAGGTCTCAAGTTGTATGCATCAGACTTTGACGGTGTGTACCCGAGAGATAATTCTACCGATCCAGAAACAGGTGAGGCTGCAGGTGCAATCGCTTCGTCGAATGTTGCATTTCGGTTGCTGGTGCCCAGTTATGTGCCATCTGAAGAAATCTTCTACGTGGCTGGTTCCTCGTTCTGTAACGCATCTCCTCCAGACGAAGATGTAGACGGAGATGCTCGTGTGGCGGCTGGTGAAAACCACTTTGCTTACGTCAAAGGGCTGAAAGAAACTTCCAACCCGCGAATTCCGCTGGTTGCTGACGGCATGGCTGATGTCGGCGGTACCTACAGCGAAACTGAAGGAGAGGATGGCGCCATTTGGAAAGGCAACAAGGCAATCATAGTACGTGTCGACCAGAGCGCTTCCATCGAAAACCTCAATAGTGATTTTGAAGTTGTTGGTCCGCGTGCCGATGGCTCTTCCGGTAACGTTTTTGACTTTGGTAGTTGGAATGTAAACACCGATAGTGTTGCGGTGGTGAATCCACTAGCTGCCGGTGGCGGCGCGCCATAAGTTAAGTAATTCAAACCATACCGGGGCGGACAGATTGTCCGCCCCGGTTTTTTTTTGCACTGATCCGGCTGGAATGTGGGCCGGATGGTTGCTAGTTTCTGAAGATGTTATCGCAGCAAAAGAAGAAGATTCCTTATCCGGTCAACCGGCAGCTGCACGATTACCTGTTGAGTAACAGCCGGGAGATGCAACTGCCGATCATCTATCAGACACTGCGTGATTACAGCGAGAGCTACCCGCTACCAGATGCGGATGGCAAGGATACTTTATGGCTGACGGTGCTTTATCCGGTCAGCCTGATGAAGGAAATATCGTTGGGGTTGCGTGAAGTCTATGCGCAGCTCAAGGCGAACGGTGATCTGAGTGTGATGGAGCACCTGGTGGTGGACCGGATTGATTTTGCCGAGTTTGGCAACTCGCAACCATTTCGGGTGAGAATTGTTAACCGGATCAACGATAACCATGACTATTTTTATGTCAAAACGGCGGATGCCAGCAGGGTCTATGGGCTTGAGCTGGAGCATCTGCTGTCACCGAACCGTATGCATTTTATCGTCTGCGACGAAACCCTGATCGAAGAGCATGTGCTGGGCATACCGGGGGATATTTTTATCAATCGCAATTTACAGGATCCTGGATTTCGTGAGGTGCGGATAGCTAAAGAATTTGTGAAGTTTAACGAGCGTTGCTTTATCCGTCTGCTGGGTGATATGCGGTCATACAACTATGTGGTCGATGTCACTCCGGATTTCGAAGAAGTCCACTACCGGATCCGACCGATGGATTTTGATCAGCAATCGTATGAAGGGCGGCCATCATTTTACCGCCCGCAGTTTTTCCCTGATAACAATCCGCTGATAAATTTTGGCATCAAACACATGGATGTGCGCTCGATGAAGCAGTACCAGTTGGAAGAGCGGGCAATGATACAAATGCGCATGAAAGCCGAAAAAAGCCGCCTCGGACAACTGCTATCGGCAATGCGCTCCGAGCCGCTGGCACCGCGTGAACATATTGTCGAGTTGCGTACCGGGCTGGCGGAATGTTACCAGGACAAACGATTTCTAAAGGCCCGGACCATGGGCGGATTAGTCCACCGCAGCCTCGAACTACTGCGCGAAGGCCGCGGCGGAATCCGCTACAGTGGGATCGAACAGCAGGAAGCAGCGATGAATGGTTGATGTGTGTACAAGCCTTCCACTTGCAAGTCTTACTGGGTCAGCTACTTCGGCTGAGACCATGTAACGAACTTTAGATAGTTACGGCTTTGCCCTCCAGAAACGCCATACGGCAAATTTTGCCCTCCAGATTCTTAATTGCGATTGCCTAAAATCATTGGCAGCAGGTAATAGAGGAACCATGCCAGCGAAGTGATAAATGCGGCCACGTAGGTCAGTGCGGCAGCATCCAGAACTTTATTAACAGCAGTTTTTTCCTCCTGTGTCCGGATGAATCCCATGTTATCCAGGATTAATTTGGCCCGTTTGGTGGCGTCGAATTCAACCGGTAAGGTAATCAGGTTGAAAAGCATGGTGATACCGAAGCCGATGGCCAGCAAGAGCAAGCCGGTGTAAGGTGCTATCAGGCCGGTAAAGCCACCAATGATTGGAATCCAGATCATATAATGGGCAATATTGGTCAAGCCGACAGCTCCCATCCGCAGTTCCAGTGGTGCGTATTTGACCTGATGCTGGATCGCGTGGCCGCATTCGTGCGCGGCAACGCCCAAAGCCGCGGGCGAGGTGCCATGATAATTATCCGAGGAAAGCACCAGCACTTTTTTGGACGGATCGTAATGGTCTGCCAAGGTGTGACGAACCTCTGCAATTTGTACGTCGCTGATGCCGGCTGCCCGCAGAATGTTGGCTGCTACTTCAGCGCCGGTATAACCGGAACTTCCGGCCATCTGACTGTATTTTTTGTAAGTCGATTTCACTTTTGCCATGGCATAAAATGAGATCAACATCGTACCTGCTATTATTAATATCCAAGCTATCATAAAAGTATTCCTTGTTACGTCGGACAACCGCCCGACGATACCGTTCACCGGAATCGCTAAAAATCAATAGAATTCGGTGCTAAACGCGGATCTTTCCACACCAACGTGCGGGCTTGGGCTTTGGGTGAGGCGCCAAATGTACCACCACAAATATTTTTCTCACGGACTAGCGCTCGATGACTTCGAGTAAGCGCTGACGCTGCTGGTCATCCAGATTTTGTCCCATGACGAACTGGGTAGCGGCTGACTTGTCGATCTGGCGCCATTTGTAGAGGACATTGCGCATGGCATTAACGCGGCTATTTTCATCGCTAATCGTACCGGCCCAGATGGCGGCAGCCTCGGGATCATCATCGCGCAGAATACGGGTGAATGAGTAGATACCTGCATCGCGAGCTTGCCCGGTGGGCAACTGGTCAAGGTAAACCGATGCGCTGTGAGGGTCGCTGCGGGTCCAGCGCTGAATCAAACGCTCCATGGAATCATTTTGTGCTTCACCGGCTGGTGCTTTTTTTACCAGGTTTGCCGCCTGCGGGATGTCGTACTGCGCGAGCGTTGACACTACATTCGGGTAAGCATTTTTGGCGGCTTCTGAATCGGGTGGCAGCTGGTTGAGAAAAGAAATCGCTCCATCCGGATCAAAGCGGCTAAGTGCCGAAGCGATGCTTGGAGCGACCGCATTTCTGGTTTCGGTATCTGCTACTGATTGGAACCAGGCCATGGTCGCCGAGGGGTCGGTATTGATCCATTGGCTGGCCAGGTTAGTCAGGTAGTTGACCCGTTTCTGCGGATTAGAAAACTCGGCTGCCCAACCGAGTGCCGACTGGACTCCCTGCTGGGATAAAGTATGTACTGCGCTATACAACATGTCATCTTTGCGGCTGCCGGCAGGTTGAGACTGTAGCCAGGTCATTGCGGCTGCAGAATCGGTTCTCATCCAGTTAGAAAATATCGAGTTTTGGATGTTATCGGTTTCGACTAAATCAAGACTGGCCAGCATCTGCATTGCCTGCTGACCATCATGTCGAGCAATCTGGTTGAGTACCCTGTGAGTTGCGTCTTTGCGCAACGATATATTTTCGAGCGTGCTGGTCCAGGTGAGCGCTTCCTGCGGATTCGAAACGGCCCAGTTATTGGCAATATTGTTGATGGCATTATTGCGCCAATTTCCCGGCGGCATCAAGTCAATCACGGCTAATGCCTGATGCGGTTCAAGGTTCCGTAAGCTGGTTGCCAGTGCGTTCAGGGCATTGGCTCGCTCGGCGGAATTTTCGATACCTACGATCCAACTGGCAGCTGCTTGCGGGTCTTTGCTGGCCCAAGTGCTGGCTACTGCACCAATGGCAGCCTGGCGCAGTTGTGGCTGCTGGTTGTTCATTGCTGCAGCTGCAGCGGCATTGACATCCACCTGAGACCATTGGGAAAAAATTTTACGGATGACGCCATCGAGGCGACTACTGAGGCCCTGAGAGTCGCTGTACTGGTTCAGTGTCTGCAGTGCTCGGGCCGGATCCTCGACCGCCATGTTGGTCAGTACCGCAGTAAGTGCCATGCCTTGATCCTCGTTGTTACTAAGTGAGCTGGTCCATTGCAGCGCGACCTGGGTATCTTTTTCGGCCAGGCCGGCGGCAATGCCACTGGAAAAAAAGCGCCTTTTCTGTGGCTCCAGCGACGTGTACCAATCAATTGCCTGCTCTGGGTTCACCTTAGCGTATTCTTGAGCCAGCAGGCTAAACTTGTACTTTTCGCCCGGTTGGTCTAATAATTGGTCAATTACTTCGCGCAGTTGCGACGGCGATAGCAACTGCATTTTCATCCCCAGCTCGACAAAGTCTTCCATGTCATCCAAGTCACCATTAAAAAGGGATAAGAATTCGGCCGTTGTGGCAGGTGTGTTTGCTTTGGCCCGCTGGTCGGCTGTCGGGTTGTGCGTGGAGGATGTTTGATTGGCCGCAAATAAGGCCGGAGACTGGCTGGTCTGAGCGGAGCTACTGCCAGTGTCAGCTGGTGGGCGTGTCATCTGGTCACTTCCTGCAAGCAGGAACCCGACTGCGATGCCGGCTGAGAAAATGACAATTGTGAGAACGACAGTTACTGGTGTCAGCTTCATGATAAAAAGGGCTAGTTACGTTCCAGGATACTGGTCAGCTGTTGGTTGAGTTGCGAATCGTAATTTTGTTTTTGCAAAAATTCCCGTGCGGCTTGTTGGTCTTGTCGCTTCCAACTGTAAAAGACATTGATCAAGGCACTTTTGCGTTGACCTTCATCCTGGATAGCATCACCCCAGATGGCGGCGGCTTCCGGGTCATCATCACGTATCTGTAGGGTAAAGCTTCTGATCGCCTTATCTTTGGCACTTCCAGGCGACATATTATCAAGATAGTGGGAGGCTGCGTAGGGATCGTTACGCGTCCATTGCTGCATCACCCGCGCCAGTGAATCCTCTTTTAGTTCGTCTGAGGGCGCTTGGTTAGCTAAGCTTAACGCCTGTTGGACATCGTGTCTGGCAACTCCATCAACCAGCTGCGGGAATGCCTCGGCAGTTATTTTTGAGTTTGCCGGTAAATTGGTGACAAATGTGATGGCACTTTGCAGATCAACTTCCGCAACCGACCTGACTAGTGATTGTGCTACCGCTTCTTTGGTAGATTCGTCAGTCAGCGAGCCAAACCAGGCCAGCGCCGAATGTGGATCCTGGCTCGCCCATTGGCTTGCTACATTGTTTAAAAAATTATTCTGGTTGTTGCGGTCGCTGATTTCACCGCTCAGCTGGATGGCCAGATCGATGTCGTTGCGTGCCAGGTAGTATGATGATGATTGTAAGACCTGGTCACGTTTAGTTCCTGGTGGCATATTTTGCAGCCAGCTGAGTGCCTGATCCGAGTCATGCTCAAACCAGTTCGCCAATACGCTGGAATAATTATGAGCTTCGTTGATTTGTGCTTGTTCGAGGACCGCCATAGCTTTTTTGGG
This sequence comes from uncultured Chthoniobacteraceae bacterium, assembly GCA_964535055.1. Classification (GTDB taxonomy): domain Bacteria; phylum Verrucomicrobiota; class Verrucomicrobiia; order Chthoniobacterales; family CAKUMP01; genus CAYUDZ01. The sequence continues at coordinate 5,814 of CAZHRP010000031.1, read as the reverse complement.
GTCACGATGAGCTAAAGAACTTGCGACATTTACGATGGCTTTTTTGCGATTGGCAGGGTTATCGAGGGTATTGATCCAGGTGACTGCGGCATCGGTATCGTAATGCGCCCAGTTGACGGCAATATTATTGATGGCATCCGAACGATGGCTTGCCGATGGTATGGAGGCAACCAGCTTGATGGCTTCCTGGGGCTCAATTCTGGCCAGATTACGGGCTAAGCTCTGATACATTTTTTTGCGATCGACCGGGTTGTCAACTTGCCCGATCCATTGCAGGGCTAGCTGCGGATTCTGATCAGCGTAAAAGTTCATGAGGGCAGCGATTGCGCTTTCGCGATGTCTTGGATGGGTGATCTGTAGTGCCCTGGCGGCAGCTGCTTCCGGATCCTGTTCGGCCCAGGTCCGAAACACTTCACTGAAAATTCGTGAATACTGGAACGAATATCCTGACATTTCACCGGTGCCCTGCAGGTAATTCAGTGCGCTTTGCGGGTTACTTTTTGCCAGATCGGTCAAGGCTCCATAGATGGCACTGCCCTTGACTCCTTGGTTCGGGATAGAATCGGCAAATTGGAGCGCAGCAGCGACATCCTGCTTCGCCAGTCCCTGAGCCAGTGCGGAGGTGACTGATCTGGCGTGGACCGGATTAAGGCTCGCGTACCACGCAGTTGCTTTGGCCGGGTCATTCTCGGCCAAACGTGTCACTACTGCTGAAAACTTATGGCCCTGAGAAGTACCGATGACCTGATTGAGTGTGTCCAGTAATTGTGTCGAAGTCAGCTGATCCATTAAACCGCTTAGCTCAGCATAGCTTTCAATTCCACGGATTCCATTTTTTACAAAGCTGATCAGCTCGGCAGTGGTCGCGGTTTTGCCAGAACGAGCTGTCTTGGCAGTCTTTTGCTGCTGGCCCGTGGCCGCGATTTGGCCATCGGCTGTTAGGTCATTCGAAGCATTAGTGACTGCTGCAGGTGATGTACCGGATTGAGTTTGCGGCTCAGGCTCGCCCCGGGATTGCGCCACCCAGTAGCCGGCTAGCGCACCAACAACAAACAAGCTTAATCCACCTATAATAATTGGGAGTGATTGTTTCATCGAGGAACAATTCCAAGATAGTTCCTTACCCGCGTCAGTGCACGTAAGTTTTCGATTTTTCCGTCCTCAAACTTAAAATAAAAAGCGCTGGAAGAGCCGCCATCCAAATTCAGGGCACGCGACACAGGTAGTACTCGAGCAAAAGCATCACTGGCCAGCAGGCTGCCGGCTTCGGCCAGGGTCAGCGGACTGAGTGTTCCGAGGGCCCAGGTACCTTGACCATCGGTAGCGACAAATGTGCGGCGCGCCCGCTTGCTGCTGTTGAGTCCTTTAACAGGTCGCCCCTGATCGACCAGAAACGGGCCGGCCTGGAGGGCACTGCGGGTGCGTGGCCCCAACTTGAATTCCGATGGTCTCAGCAAGTAGATGCGTGAATCATTGGCAGCTATAATCCCACTCAAGAGTGCTGCCTGCTGTTGTTGATGAGTCACTTTGCCATCTGCTACGACCAGCCCCAACGGAGTGTAGTCGGGGTGGAAATACCCGCCATTTACTCCAGCCAGCCAATTACCGGTAGCAGCAGCTGCTGCCAGGCTGGCTTGCTGGCCATTTGGATCATCCAATACCCTGATATCAAATTGTTGTTCCTTAAAAATGACAACATGCAGGTTGGAGGTAACTTTGTCGCTGGTAAATTGCAGCCGCTGAAGTTCTGCTCCTGAGTTATTGCCGGATGGGGAGTTGGGTTTGGCCTGCCAACTGTTAGCGTGACTTAAAGTCGGCATAGTTATTAGCAGGAGACAAGACAATATCCGCATAGCGAGCAACATTGCCTGCACTTTTGGCAATCGTCAATCCGTGCCAGGCTTGACCGCCGTAGCCAGCAGAGTTTGGAACTCCGGGTTTTTAGGGTCCTTGGCCACTGGCCCAACGTCAATCTGCTGAAACCCGGCATCTTCCAGCAGCGTGAGTAATTGTAACTCTGAAAAGCCCAGCCAAATATCAGCATACATTTCGCGGGCCTCCACGTGACTGTGACTCAGTAAATCCATCACCGCGATGCGACCACCAGGCTTCAGTATATTGAAAGCCGCCTGCAAAGCAGCACCAGGGTTGATCGCATGATGCAAGGCCTGTGAGAGAATCGCGATGTCAACTGACTCAGGATCGATCGGTGGTGATTCGATGTCGCCAAGCCGATACTCGAGGTTGGGAACATCATTTTCACGGGCAATTCGGAGCCCGTATTCGACCATCTTTTCTGAATTGTCGACGGCAATTACCTGGCTGGCCCGGCGCGCCAGCATTTGCGAAAGCGTTCCTTCACCAGCACCAAGATCAGCTACAATTGCACGCGGAAAAAATGCCAGCAGCATGCGGGAAAGACTGCGCCAGGAGCGACCTGGACAATAATTGCGGCCAAATTTTCCAGCCAGTTGATCAAAATACGCGCGCGCTTTGTCTTTGCGTTTATCGTGAACTAACTTCAACGCCCGTAAATCATCAGAGGCTTCCTCGATCTGCTCTCCGCTCTGAGCTATCAGCTCGCGTAACAGCTCCCAGTCGCGCGAGCTGGCTCCAGTTGCTAAGGCGTAGTAACTGTGTTTTCCATAGCGCCGATCATTGACCAATCCCGCTTGTTTGAGCTTAGCCAGGCTGCTAGAAATCCGCGATTGCCCCATCCCCAGTATCTGCTGCAGCTCAGCCACGCTCAGTTCCCCGCGAGATAATAGCAGCATGATTCGTAGGCGAGTAGCGTCCGCCAAAGTTGCAAATGAATTTATGATTGACTGCATGGCAAATGTCAGCTAAATATCTTCATATCATGATTTGTTAATATAATCATTGAGTCAAGATTGTAAACCAACCGTAAATAGAAAGAGATATGCCTGATAAATATATATTTTCCTCCGAGTCTGTGGGTGAGGGTCATCCGGACAAAGTAGCTGATTACATTTCTGATAGTATCCTTGATGCGTATTTGGCCAAGGGGCCATGCAGCAGGGTTGCCTGTGAGACGATGGTCAAGAGTAATGTAGCCATCATAGCTGGTGAACTAACGCCGCGAAACCGAAAAGGTGAAGTCATTGAAGTGGCGATCGATCATGAGGCGGTCGTGCGGCAAGCTATCCGGGATATCGGATACATTAATGACGACGACATATTTCATGCTGACCATGTATTTGTGCAGAACCTGCTGACCCGTCAATCGCCTGATATTTCCCAGGGTGTTGATGCCAAGAAAGCAGAAGGCAAAAAGACGGCTGAGCAAGGAGCCGGTGACCAGGGGATCATGTTTGGGTATGCCTGTACCGAGACCCCGGAATTGATGCCTGCTCCGATCATGTATGCGCACCGATTAAACCGCAAACTGGCGGAAATCCGTCATGCCGGGCGACTTGCCAAGTGGCTGAGGCCTGACTGTAAGTCGCAGGTGGCGGTGCTCTACGAGGATGGCAAGCCGGTACATATCGAAAACGTGGTTATATCCACGCAACATGCTGAAGATGCCAGCAAATCGACGATTGAAAAATTCTGCATCGATAAAGTGATCAAGCAAGTGTTGCCAAAATCGCTCATTTCCAAGAAGACCGAGTTTTTGATTAACCCGACCGGAAAATTTGTTGTTGGCGGACCACAAGGTGACAGCGGGTTGACTGGTCGTAAGATTATCGTCGACACTTATGGTGGTTATTCGCGCCATGGTGGCGGGGCATTTTCCGGCAAGGATCCGTCCAAAGTTGATCGCTCGGCTGCATATATGTGCCGGTGGGTTGCCAAGAATGTAGTAGCTGCGGGATTAGCTGCCAAGTGTGAGTTGCAAGCGGCTTATGCGATCGGCCACCCCGAGCCTACCAGCATCCATGTGGAGACCTTTGGTACAGCGACTGTCCCGGCAGCCAAGATCGAGAAAGCAATCCGCAAGGTATTTAATTTCAAGCCGGCAGAAATCGTTAAGCAGCTTAACTTGCTGCGTCCGATTTACCGCCAGACCACGCAGTATGGTCACTTTGCCAAAGATGAACTGCCTTGGGAGAAAACAACTAAAGCCAACGCTTTAAAATCAGCTTTAAAGTAAGCTGCGATTATCCAACCACAAGAAAACAACAGGAACCTAAACAAGTAATAAATAAACAAATGAGCACATTAACAGAAGAAACTCTTGACTATAAGGTCAAGGATATTGGCCTTGCGGATTTTGGCCGCAAGGAGATCGCCATCGCCGAACAGGAAATGCCCGGATTGATTGCAACTCGCGAGAAATACGCTGCAGATAAACCGCTGCAGGGAGTGCGGATTGCCGGCTCGCTACACATGACCATTCAGACTGCAGTGTTGATCGAGACACTGGTTGATCTGGGAGCTGATGTCCGTTGGGCCAGTTGTAATATCTTTTCCACTCAGGATCACGCGGCGGCTGCCATTGCTGCCGGTGGCACACCGGTGTTTGCCTGGAAAGGTGAAACCCTCGAGGAATATTGGGAATGCACCCTCCGCGCTCTGACCTGGCCGGATGGCAAAGGGCCACAGTTAATCGTCGATGATGGCGGTGACGCGACACTGCTTATCCATAAGGGTTATGAGCTTGAGAACGGCGACCGTTCGTTTGTCGACGCAGAAGCGGACAGCCATGAAATGAAGGTGATCCAGGAGTTGCTTAAGAAAGTACACAGCGAAAACCCTATTCACTGGAACAATGTCGTCAAAGACTGGCGCGGTGTATCGGAGGAAACCACCACCGGTGTTCATCGTCTGTACCAGATGGCCGAAAAAGAAAACCTGCTGGTCCCTGCGATCAACGTCAACGACTCAGTTACCAAGTCTAAATTTGATAACTTGTATGGTTGCCGCGAATCGCTGGTTGACGGTATCAAGCGAGCAACCGACGTCATGATTTCGGGCAAGGTTGCAGTTATCTGCGGCTATGGCGATGTCGGCAAAGGCTGTGCAGCCGTCATGAAGGGTATGGGAGCGCAAGTGGTGATCACAGAAATCGATCCAATTTGTGCACTGCAAGCCGCCATGGAAGGCCACCGGGTGCTGACAGTCGAAGATACACTGGGCTGGGGTGATATTTATGTCACGACTACCGGTAACAAGGATATCATCACTGCTGAGCACATGGCTCAGATGAAAGATCAGGCTATTGTTTGCAACATTGGCCACTTCGATAACGAGATTCAAGTCAGTACACTTGACGACGACCCGGCGGTCAAGGTTGAGGAAATCAAACCTGAGTCCGAAGGAGCGGTTGATAAATATACATTCCCTGGGGGCAACAGCATCTACATGCTGGCAAAAGGTCGCCTGGTAAACCTGGGTTGCGCAACCGGTCACCCGTCGTTCGTTATGTCCAACTCCTTTACCAACCAGGTACTGGCTCAGATGGAACTTTGGGCGAATAAGGACAAGTACACGCCAGGCGTTTACGTCCTGCCGAAGCGACTCGACGAAGAAGTCGCTCGCTTGCACCTCGAAAAGATTGGCGCAAAAATCACGACTTTGCGAGATGATCAGGCCAGCTACATAGGCGTACCTGTCGCAGGCCCGTACAAGCCGGAGCACTATCGCTACTAAGCGCTAGCAATCTAACAATTCAAATAGCGGCATTCCGGCAACGGGATGCCGCTGTTTTTTTTTCACTCAAAGCATTTTGATCAGTTTTGGCGGCAGGACAAGCCGTGTAGTGACTCGCTGATCTAGCCCTGATAAATCACAAGCCAACTATCGTAGTGAGGCGCAGACCCCGATGTAGTCGGGACTGCGACCAGCGCGAGG
>CAZHRP010000030.1:0-17552 GCA_964535055.1 uncultured Chthoniobacteraceae bacterium | reverse complement strand
GCCCACTCTTTAGCAGTTCTCAGCCGTTTTTCCATTTCCGTCTGAAGCAAAACAAAAGTTGATAGATGGTCATTGGCAAATGTTCAGTTCCACTCATTGCCATCGACCAGGAAATGTTTAATTTGCGGTTGACCGTTGGGGCGGATCGCGATGACGACTTCGAATTTCCCCGTCGGGTTACCGCGGCCTTCTGCGACGAAAAATTTTTCCAGATCATAGATTAGTCTACCATTCTGATGACGGGCAGTCAGCCATGGTTTTTCGGCAGTTGGTTGTATAGTAGGTTTGGTAGAAACAATCTTTGAGATCTGCCAAGAGTCTTCGGTACGTTCCAGATTAACGTACACACGTCCTGCGGGCAGATCCTTGCGCATCTGGTCAGGAACTCTGGAGATGTCATAATTCAGAATGACGTAGTCGCCACGTAACAGGTCGCGGGGGTCGACGCGATTGGCATTTAGGGTGATCGTCGGGAAGGTCAATCCGGTTTGGTAATAGGCGTAGATCGCGCTTAGGCCGAGGATTTGGACAGCCAGCAGGATGTAGAGGAGACGGGTTTTCATGAGGATGGAGTAGTTGTGTGTTGCATGTTGGAGATCAGGCGGCCGCGCACCCGGTGGAGCAGGTAGACGACAGCCAGGATGGTGATCCCGCCGACCAGGAACAGCAGGCCGGTCTCCAGCATGGTTCCGATCAGCCTGAGGAAAACGGTTAGGATGCCAAGTGCAATGAAGCACAGTCCCAGCGTCACCTGGTGCTGCTTACCAATGGTGAAGCCGCGGTAGATCAGTGCCGCACAGCCCAGCATGATAGTTATCAAAATAACCAACCAATAGAAGTCATCGGAAACGCAACTCCAGATGTAGCCAGCAATCAGCATGGTCAGCAGCCCAAGGTATTCGGAGATTCCGGCAAAGTGGGCACGATCGCATTTTTTCCACAGCACCGACGTGCCGGTCAGGATGGCGCCCAGAAGAATGAATGGCATGAAGTATTGGTACTCCTCGTGGTGTGTCGCAGACTGATCGACCAGGCAGGTGACCACGGCGTATTGGGCGGTGAGCCAGGCGATGAGCCCGGAAACACTACGTGATAAAAATGGGATTGGTGAGATCGCCGCCAGCCAGGTGAGGAACAAATATAGTGGCTCACCATGGACGTTGAAAATCTGGCTGATCAGCATCAGACCGAGTAGTGGGAAAATCGCTGTTGCCAGCCAGGCCGGCTCCCACCAGCCACGCGACCAGACGCGGCGTTCAGACTCGATAGCCAGGCTGCCGCTGCCTGTCAGTAGCGCCAGCAGCGCACCGAACTTGACCAGGTCCGGGATCTCCTGCCAGTTGGCAGAGATTAATAAGGCAATTCCGCATAGGCAGAAAACTCCACCGATGACCGCAAATGTAATCAGCCACGCATTGCGGGCAGTCCTTTTCGGGTAGAATTCGACGATGCGCTGAGCGGTTGACTGGTCGATAATGCCTTTATGCACCCAGCGTTTCGATTCCTGCTCGATCAGCTTCCGGTTGGCTTTCATAGAAACACCTTATCGCGGACACCAGTTAATTGCCTAATCGATTTAAATTATTCTATGTATTGATTGCATCAATGATTCTCCGATTAGTGCCGCCCTTTCAGGGCTCGTTATTGCGGGATCCGTTTACCCGGGGCGTTGCCCTGGGCTGGATTAGGCATCCCCCGTTGGGGCTGGTTGATGTGGGGTGCCCGAGTTACCCGGGGTTCCACCCCGGGCTGAAATAGGTGTTCCCCGTTGGGGAATTGGGAAATGGATACTTATGGGAGAAGTGCCTCCCGCCAGTCGCAGCAGATGGATTGTGATTTATTCGGGCTAGGTGTTCCCCGTTGGGGAAGTGTGGACTGTTGAGAATAGTGCCAACCCGTCGGGGTTAATTGAGATCATTAAGCTGCGGTAATGGCAGGAAATGCTGAATGTTTTACCTCAAAAGAGTGAATCATAAAGGCCAACGGCCTGGAGGTAAACCAGCCCAGGGCAGCGCCCTGGGTCATAGATCCAGATAAAATCCAGCCCTGAAAGGGCGGCACTAACCCTCTTGCGGTCCGCGGGCGCGTGGTTCGCGCTTGTGAGTTTCCCCACTGGAAGGGACGGAGACAAAAGGACCGCCTTGGAGTGGTGCAGGTGCTGAGAAGGCGGTTTCGCCTTCATCGCTTTCTTTGCCTTCGAGCGGAAAGTCTTTGCGCAGTGGAAAGTATGGGTAGTCGTCCCACATGAGGATTCTGCGTAAATCGGGATGGCCGGGAAATTTAATCCCCATCATGTCGTAAATCTCGCGCTCGTGCCAGTCGGCAGTCGGCCAGATATTGATCGTGGTCGGAAGTTCCAACTCATCTTCTGAAACTGTGGTTTTGATCCTCAGGTGCTGATGAGAATCCAGCGAGTAAAGTTCGTAGACGACCTCGAAGCGTGGCTCTTCACCAAAATTGTCGATGCTGGAAATATCGGTCAGAAAATCAAAGCCGAGTTCATCGTGGCAGTAGGTGAGTATTTTGATTAACTCGTCGCTGTTGACCAGGAACGTCGTTTCGTCACGGAATTCTGTCTTGGCGACGATAGCATCGGCAAACTTGGCTTCAATGCCGGTGGTGATTTCGAGGATGGTCATAGCTAGACGTTGGCCAAAAATTCTTTCTTTTGATTTTCAAGAGCTTTTTCGCCTTCGATCTTTTTCTGCAGCTTCATCAGGCCGTCGAGCAAGGCTTCCGGGCGCGGCGGACAACCGGAAACGTAGACGTCAACCGGCAACAGGCGATCAATTCCCTGCAGGACCGAGTAGCTGCGATACATGCCGCCGCTGGAGGCGCAGGCGCCCATAGCGATGACCCATTTCGGATCAGCCATCTGGTCGTAAATACGCTGGACTGCGTAAGCCATTTTGTAGGTGACTGTGCCGGCAACGATCATGACATCCGACTGGCGCGGCGAGAAGCGCATCACCTCGGCACCAAAACGGGAAATGTCAAAGCGTGAGGAGGCCGATGCCATCAGCTCGATTGCACAGCAGGCCAGTCCCATCGGCATCGGCCACAGCGAGTTCTTACGCATCCAGTTGATGGCAGTATCCAACTGGGTAAAGATGACATTTCCCTCTATTTTTGAATCGTAAGCTGCATTAGCTCCCATATCTTGCATAACGAAGTACTTATCGTTGCAGACGCGAGTCGCTGCAAGGGGAAATTCTGATTCCTTTGATCACACCAAGGCACGAAGACTTAAAGTTATGAAATCATGCATTGGCTTCCAGCCAACGCATGAGGTCAATCTTGTAGATATAAAAAAATCCAGATTTAAACCTTCGTGTCTTTGCGTCTTCGTGTGAGATAACTTCACAAACCGGCGTCGCTGAGCAGTTTGGCGCAGACTTTTTTGGCATCGAGGTGGTTTTCAGCGAAGGCACGCGCAGCATCGCGGGCGGCATGGTAGTCGGCATTGATTGCATTGATGGCTTTCAGGCAATCCTGAATTCCTGAGAATGAGTAGATGCCATTGCCCGCTGGCAGGTGCTTCGACCAGCCGGTATTCTGGACGACAGCCGGGCGACCGGTTGCCAGGTAGCAGGCGGTGCGGCAACTGAACCAGCCGGTGCGTGCTGCGACATAGCCATGTTTGGCGATGCTCCATTCGGCGCGACTATTGGTGATGAAGCTATGGTAGCTGCTGAAATCAGGAATGTACCCATCCGGTTCGACGATCTTCCAGCCTAGATCAAGTAGCTTCTGAGTCGGTCGTTCGCGCCCGATGCCTTGCCCCATCGCGAGAGTGAGCGACTGGGGTGTGTGCTGAGGCAGTTCGATGAAATCCAGGAACGATGCGTTCTTTTGTCCATACTCTCTGCCGTTCCAGATTTTTGGCTTATAGCTTACCCAGTTCATCACAGTGGTGAACTGGCCGTTGTCGGGAGTATCGGTGAATTTCCAGTAATCGAGATCAACTGGTTGGACGGTTGGCAGCCAGCGCACACCGGCATTCGGTGCCAGGCAATCATCCTGACAAAGGTTCAGGCCAAAGGAAAAGTGGCTATCGTGGCTGAGGACATTCCTGGTATACGGATCATCCGGTTTTTCTGTCAATCCAACCTGCGTGAATAGCGGGTCACCATCAATAAACATCCGGTGTTTTACCCCGATATCGTAATCTTCGAGCCAGCCTGCAGTTGAAACGCTGACCATCAGGTCGGCAGAGCGGACGAGTTCACGGGCAACAGCTTCCCCCTCGCCAAAGAACTCGCCACTGGCAGCATTGCGGTACGTCCAACGGTCACCTAACCCGAAGGTCTCCATAATCTGGGCAAGCCTGGCAACATGGTAGGAGCTGTCATCGGTCACTGAGTCCTTGATCGGGTCGTACGGCCAGACGCCGGTATCTTCAAGGTAATGGACATCGTGGCCAAGTTTCTGAAACCCGGTCAGGTATTGGATATAATCCCAAACAACGCCGCCGAACGGGTACTGGCCAATCAGTCCGGTAATAATCGTGCGCATCATTCAGTAATCTTCCTCGTGACTGCCGGCCAGCGACGCCTTGTACAGCCTGGTGTAAGTGCGATTGGTCTTAAGTAATTGATTGCCGGCACCGGATTCGACAATCTGCCCATGGTCCAGCACCACGATTTTGTCGGCATCGTGGACGGTCTGGATCCGATGGGTAACGATGACGGTGGTACGGCCGTGCATGAGTTTTTTGATGGCGCCCATGATGCTTTGTTCGGTCGCCGGGTCGAGGGCTGAGGTAGGTTCATCAAGTAATAGAATCGGGGCATTTTTGAGGAATGCGCGGGCAATCCCGATCCGCTGGCGCTGGCCGACACTCAGTGCGGCGCCACGCTCGCCGACCGGGCTGTCAAAGCCATCCGGCATGCGTTCGATGAATTCCAGGGCGTCGGCCTGGCGAGCTGCCTCCATGATTTCGTCATCACTTGCCGCTAAATTTCCATAGGCAATATTTTCACGAATCGAGGTTGAAAATAGAAGAGTGTCCTGCAACACAACACCGAGTTGGGAGCGCAGGGAACGACGGGTGACTGTAGTGATATCGGTATCATTGACCAGCAGTCGGCCGCTATCCGGTGTGTAAAAGCGTGGGATCAGGCTCAGCAGTGTGCTCTTGCCGGCTCCGGTGCCTCCAACGATCGCGGTTGTGGCATTGGGTTCGATAATCAGTGAGATATCCTTAAGCGTAGCTGACTCTACTTTTTCGCTGTACGCAAAGCTGACCTGCTGGAATTCGATCCTGCCATCGCCGCTTGGCAGTGGTTTGGCGTCAGGCTGATCGGCCACATCATCGACACTATCCAGCACTTCAAAGCAGCGTTGCGATCCGGCGGCTGCGCTTTCCAGCGCCCAGGCGGTATAGGAAAGCGTTTCCAGTGGTCCGTAGAGCATCAGGAGGTAGGCGCCGAAGACCCAGAGATCACCAATATCAAGGTCACCTTCGAGGACATGATTGGCCCCCAACCAGTAAACGGCTGCGGTGCCGATAGCAATTAATGTCCCTGCAACCAGAGTGCTGGAAACGGTAGTCAGGTTGAATTTCAGGTTAGCGGCGAGGCTGCTCTCAGCTGCTTTTTTAAACTGGCTGACCTCATGTTCCTCTTGCGTAAAGGCGTGGACCATACGCACCGAACGCAGTCCTTCCTGGGCAACATCCAACACGGCACTTTCCTTCTCGTGGATCGATGTCGATTGGCTACGGATACGCACGGCATAAAAACGGATCGCCAGGACCAGCACCGGTACTATAGCCAATGCGGCTAGAGCCAGTCGCCAATCCATCCACCACATCACGCTGAAAACACCAATTAATGTAATGACAGCGGAAAAAACGCCACCCAGTCCGCGGTTGTAAATGGTCTGGATAGATTGCGAATCATAAGCCACCCGAAATGAGGAGTCACTGGAACGGCGCCCATCATGAAAGCGCATCGGCAATGATTGCAGGGTGGTATACAGGTCCGTTCTCAGTCGTAGTAACCCGAGTAAGCCAGTCTGGACCAGCAGGTAGTTTGCCGCCAGGTTTGCCAGCCCCCACAGAAAATGGATAACTACCAGCCCCAGGCAGAGCATTCCAATGACCATGGGGGCACTGGCTTCCGGGAACCAGCTTGCAATTATTAATTCACTTTCATTGCCCGGTTCACCACCACCAAGCAGTCCGTCGATCAGCAGTTTAATCGGCCATGGTTTGAGCAGGTTCAGTCCGACTGCCAGCAACCTTAAACCCAGCGCCAATGCCGTCCGGCCCGTGAGGTCGGAAAAGTATCCTGCGGTGCGACGGTAGACGGACATGGCTTATTGTGTAACCGGCATCATAATATTATAAATGTTTTTCTCTTACGGAGACACGGAGTTTTATTTATGCATTGGCTTGCAGCCGATACAAATTCATCTCCGCACCTTCTGTGGCTCGGTGAGAGTACAACGTAGCTCAAAAAATCCAGCCTAGTAGCATGAGGACGAGCCCGGCGTAGAGTCCGGCCAGCAGGTCATCCCACACGATGGTGCCTGGCCAGTTGGTTTCCTCGATCCAATGGATCCCGAACTTAAAAATATCAAAGAAGCGGAACAGGACAAAGGCGACGGCAAACCATAGCCAGTTGGCATCGGCGGGCAGGAACAGCAGAGTGACTGACATCCCGGCGACCTCATCCAGGACGACCTCCCGGGCGTCTTCGGCAAGATAGTATCCCTCCGACCAATTTTCAAAAGCAACACCAAGCACGGTAGAGAGCACTACCAGTATCACCAGGGTTGACAAGAGGGCGGAAGCCCCGGCCAGTGATGCAGCTCCAATCGCCATCAGAACGGTGGCCAATGAAGCAAAGTTGGCACCAAATAATGGCAGGTGCCCGATTTTGCAGACGCTCATGCAGGCATCGCGGATTGCGTCGGCGGCAGATGGTTGCAGGGAAATGCTGGTGCCCTGCCTGGCCAGCACGACCAACTGCTTGTCAGAGTCGTTCAGTGCGCACCGCCTGGCACCAACAACTTTGCTGATGCCAAATTTTTCGAGCAGCAGTTGGACCGGCCGGAGTAATGAGTGGGGTAAGAAGCTGCTGCAGAACTTGCTGACGATAGCATTCAAGGTAGCAAAGGTTTTCATCGGTTTGCGGGCGCACACATGCCACCCGTCGGGAGCTGTCAACTTCCCGTCTGCCTCTAGTATGGCAACTGCCTTGATGTCATCGTCAAGCTCGCCGGGGCAATTGCCGTTGGTTACCAGCAGCGGCGAGTTGTCAGCGACCTGCCAGCCCAGTTCGGTGATTGCGGTATTGAGTTGCACCTGGCCAGGTGTCCCCGGCATGCCAAACCTGAATACTAGTGGTTTCAGGTGGAGTAGGGCGGAGCGTGCCCTCAGCATTGCCAGATCCATTGTTACTGTCCTCCACCATTACCGCTCTCACCCAGCATTTGCAGGAAATTGACCGCCTCGGTCAGATCAATTCTCAGCCAGGTAAGGAGCACGCCAACGGCAATCGTAGCCAGGGTGGCCACGATTAATGCCGGGTTGCGCATGAGTTGTTCCGGTTCCAGTTTGGCACCTTCGGTCGTCATGGCGTGGTGGAAGTAAACGATGATAGCAAAGACGATGATCGGGAAGACAAAGATCAGGTTGGGTCGGTAAACCGTGATCGCTACCCCCATGCAAAAGCAGAAGAAGTTGGCATAGGTGATCATCGAGATGATCAGCTTGCGCTCGTTGTAAACCTTAAACGAGCGGCGGTATTTGCCGCTTTGCTCGGCGTCGCCGATGAACCGGTATTCGGCGTAGCGTTTGCCGGCCATTAGCAGCGCACCAAAAAACCACCAGGCCATGATGATCGAGATGGGTACCGAAAGCAGGATACGTAGCGGTCCGGCACCATCCGGCGGCGCAACCAGCGCAAACCAACCCAACCACAGCCTGATCGGGTTATTGAATGATTCGCTGATGACATCGAGATAGGCGCGGTCTTTGAGCCGGATTGGCTGCACGTTGTAGACAATGCCGCTGGCCAGAAGCAGCCCCAAGGCCAAGGTGTAGCCGTGGTTGAAGAATAGCACGGACATCGAGAAGGCGATGATACAGAGAAGGGCACACAGTATCCACAACGCGGGGATACTGACCGTGCCGGCGGCCACTGCCCGCAGCTTCTTGACCGGGTGCATGCGGTCAAATGGGGCATCCAAAATTTCGTTGATAATGTAATTGGCGGAGGCAACCAGACAGGCCGGCACCAGCGAAAAGGCAATCATCCACAGCAACTGTGCATCAATCGTCAGCTGCATCAACGCGATCGCAACCACATGGCCGAAGAAAATAAAAACATTCTTCAGCCAGTGGTCCGGCCGCATTACCTTGATGTACTCAACTACGTTACCTTTCCCGGTTGGCATCGCGACATCGTGAATGCATCGCTAAAATTTGCCCAGTAAAAATTAACTAAGATAAGAGATCCGAGGAAAGTGATTGCAAAGATAGGGAAACGCTAAAATGTTCTGCTTTTTAAGGGTGAGCGATATCCGGGTCAGTAGGACGGCTGAAAGCCTCGAAATCGCTGACATTCAATGTGTAAAGCATTTTGGCACCAGCTTTGCGGGCTGCTGAGAGATGTAGAAAGTCATAAATTGCCCCACCACGGACCCCGCGCTCTTCGCATTCAGCATATGCTTTGAGAAGATCATGGCTAGTCAGATTGATGACCTTTAGTCGGGGTGTCAAGAAATCGCGCAGAAGTGCGAACGCATCTTTAGCTGCAACGCGAAAACCTAGTCTGCCCCCGGTAAGTGTGCTAAAAGTCTCTGATAAAGCGTGGGAATAAATTCCGGGATTGCCATTCAATAAAACACGTCGGCTAGCAGAATGTTCCGAATCTGACTCGTCCAATGCAGCCACGATGACCGAGGTGTCCATAAAAGCATCCATGCTTAGTTCTGCTTTCTGCGCCTGACCAGGTGATCATCGCGAGTCTCACGATCCGCTTTGATTGCATTTGACACACCGCCTGAATTCGAAATTCGGCCGCTACGAATGACGGGAAATCCATCCGCTTGTTCTTCTATTCTAAGATCATCGGGAAGTGGCTTCATCTCCAAAATGCCGCCAGACGCCCGGACATTAAGCCGTGCCCCGCTTCGCAAACCCAGGCTTTCCCGAATAGCTTTAGGGATTACTAAGCGACCTGATTTGCCAAGAGTAATGGTATTATTCATACCAATTATATTGCCAATTTAGTTATTGCTGTCAAATGCGATTGCAACGACATGACTAAACAAGATGAAGACCTTCTTCAGCCAATGGTCTGGCTGCATCACCTTGATGTACTCAATTACGTTACTTTTACCTGATGGCATCACGACATAGTGAGTGCATCACTAAAATTTGCCAATCAGGGCGAATTGATGACTTAGCTGATATTCTACGTGGACTCGCTGGCAATTTATTATTGAGTTATGGCAGACTGGTGGCGTGCATAGTGACGCTGAGTTTTTCAAGACGCTGGTGACGATTATTCTGGCGGCGTTTGTATTTAGCTTTGCCGGTGGTCTGGTGAGGTTTCCGAGTATCGTGATGTATTTGATTGCCGGGCTGGTTATCGGGCCATTGTCCGGGTTGGCATTGGTGACTCATTCGCATGAGCTGATTGCTGAAATTGGGATTGCGTTGATGTTGTTTTTGGTCGGGCTTGAGATGAGCATCGACAAGATCAAGGTGCTGGGCAGGGTCGGGGTGCTGGCCGGGGCCGGTCAGGTGGTGCTGACATTTGTTGCCGGGTTCGGGTTATGCAAGCTGTTGGGGCTGGGCACTGGAGAAGCGATGATTGTGGCGGTAGCGCTGACATTGTCGAGCACGGTGGTTGTGATTAAGCTGCTCGACGAGCAAAAGTCGCTGGATGAATACCACGGTCGAATTGCGGTCGGGATCTTGTTGGTGCAGGACATCCTGGTAATAATTCTGCTGACGATAGTGGCCGGGTTGGGTGGTGATGATGAGCTGGAGTATGATGAAATCCTGCTTCAGGTCGGACAATCGCTGGGCGGCATGTTGTTGCTGGTCGGGATAGTGGTGGTAGCGGCCAAATGGTTGCTGCCGCACTTATTTGGCTGGGCCGCACGGTCGCCGCAAACTCTGTTCATCTGGAGTCTGGCCTGGTGCTTTGTCATGGTCTGGCTGGCACATTACATGCACCTGTCCGAGGAAGTGGGCGCATTTTTGGCCGGGATCGGGCTGGCGCAACTGCCCTACAACCGCGACTTGCACCGGCGGGTGCAGCCACTGATGAATTTCATGGTAGCGGTATTTTTTGTCACCTTGGGGGTCGGCATGAATGCCGGCAAGGCACTGGCCCAGTGGCCACTGGCACTGGCCTTGAGTATTTTTGTGCTGGTCGGCAAATTCCTGATCATCTGGCTGGTGGTCGCGCGGTTGAAATTTTCCCGTCGTACGGCAATGTTGAGCGGGCTTTCGCTGGCGCAGATTAGCGAGTTTTCATTCATCTTCATGGCCTTGGCTTACAGCAGTGGCTTGGCCAGCCAGTACCTGGTGGCGTTGACCGGCCTGGTCGGCTTAGTGACGATTGCGGTGAGTTCATTCCTGATTACCAACAAGCATGCGGTGGTCAACTGGTTGAGCCGGGTGCTGCGCTTGAGTGATACTGAAGAAGTTGAGGAAGCAGAGCGTGAGAGCGGGTTTAGCGGGCATATTATCATCGTCGGGATGAATACGCTGGGTCGCATGATTGCCAAAGAACTGACTGCGCGAGGTGAGAGTGTCCTCGCGATTGACACGGATCCCGGCAAGCTGGCAGGACTGCCCTGCCGCACGCTCTTGGGCAATGTTGAGTATCCGGGAACTCTGGATGAAGCCGGGCTGGCAGAAGCCAAACTGGTGGTGTCGGCATTGCAGATCGAAGACACCAACGAGACCCTTGCCTATCGTAGCCAACTGGCCGGCGTGCCAAGCAGCATCCTGGCAGTGGATATGAACCACATGGATGAGTTGCTGGAGATGGGAGTCGAGTATCTCATGATTCCGAAAGTCGATGGCATCAAGCAACAAAATCGTAAGCTTAAAGAATTGGAGGTGCTGGAGTGACAGAAGTCATGCTGTTACTACTGTTGGCGGCGCTGGGCTATGGGATCGCTTATCGATTTCGTCTGCCCGTTATACCAATTCTCATAGCTGGTGGTCTGTTGCTCGGATGGTTTACCCGGGATGCTCATGGTAATACTTTAATGGACATGCTGGGGGTTGGTTTGGCCTTCCTGGTATTTGTGTCGGGGATTGAATTGAATCCGACCCGTTTTCGTAGCCAGAGTCATGCCATTTCGTGGGTGGCAGTCTTTCAGTTTGTGGCGGTCGGTAGTGCCGCCCTGCTGATTGCGATCGTTTTGGATTTTGACAGCAAGACGACGTTGTACCTGGCATTTTGTGTCGCTGCCAGTTCGACGCTGGTAGTGGTCCGTCAACTCAAGCAGAACCAGCAGATGTTCGAGCCGTTTGGACGGCTCGTACTGGGCGTATTGCTGGTTCAGGACGCTTTTATGATTGGTGCGATTACGGTTTTGAGTGCGATCGATGACGGGCTACAACAGATGCTGACCAGTTTGGCGGCAACCATACTGCTGGGAGCGTTAGCCATTATCCTGCAACGCAGCTTCATGCCGATGCTGGTCAAGAAAATGAAGCTGTCCGAAGAAGTTCAACTGCTGGGTTTTCTCGGGGTCCTGTGCAGTTTCAGTGGTATCGCCTATTTTACCGGTGCGCCACAGATAGCAGCCGCTTTCTTTGCCGGACTGTCGCTGTCATCGACCCCGGTTAATGGTGTGGTGCGCGGGCAGTTGGGATCGATGAACGACTTTTTCACCGCATTATTTTTTACTGCGCTGGGGGCACTGGTCGTGGTGCCGGATCCCTTGATCCTGTTTAAAGGATTGTTTCTGGCGGTGGTGGTAGTGGTAGTCACGCCGCCGGTGGTCACGATTGTTGCTGAGTGGACCGGACTCTCCTCGCGGGCATCGATTGAAAGTGGTCTACTGTTGGCGCAGACCAGTGAGTTTTCCGTGGTACTGGCGCTGAGTGGGCTGCTGAGCGGCCACTTAACACCGGAAATCTTTTCTCTGATAGCTTTGATCACAGTAGTCACCATGACGGTCACTCCGTTTCTGGCAACCGATGCCATGACCTGGAAGCTGCTGCATTTTCATCCGGCACGTCATCGTTTTGATACGAAGGTCGAACTTAAGGATCATGTCGTGGTCATCGGTTTCGGAACCGGTGGGATGTGGACGTTAAAGCCGTTGCTTGAAGCTGGTCATCAGGTCGTTGTGGTCGATGACGATCCTGCAGTGGTTGAACGTCTGGCCCGCACTGGTACGAGGGTTATCAGGGGTGATGGCTCTGACCTCAGGATTCTCAACCGGGCGGCTGCGCGGCGGGCACGGCTGGTGATTGCCGGTACGCGGCGGCCTGCAGATTCACTCAAAATTGCACGCTATCTGGCCAGGGATACAACAGTCGTGGTGCGGGTATTTGAACGGGCTGATGCACAGCGCATCGAGGAAGCTGGTGGAATTGCCATCCTGAATAGCGAAGCTGCTGCTGAAACATTTCTGCAATGGTTTGACAACGTTGGTGTGCCGGTCAGGAAACACGTTTGACGGCTGCGGCGGGTACTGGAAAGCGGGTTCCAACATTGCGTTTGAGTACTGCTTTTTCGATGGTTCCGGGTTCCAGACCGCTGACGATGGCCGCCGGGATGCCGGCATCAAGAGCCTGGCCGACAGCAAGCAATTTGGTACCCATGCCACCGACCGAGAATTTTCCAGCCTCGCCGGTGACCAGGGCGCGTGCAGCTTCGAGATCTTTTACGACCGGCACGCGCTTACCGGTCTTGTGGTTGATCAAGCCATCGACGCTTGTCAACAGGATCAATTGGTCGGCAGCCGCAAGAATGGCAACTTCGGCACTCAAGCGATCGTTGTCACCAAAGCGCAATTCTTCGACAGCTACCGTGTCATTTTCATTGATGATCGGAACCACATTGCCTCTGCCCAGCAGCTGTTCGAGGGTGGTTTTGGCATTGGCGTAGCGGGTGCGGCTGTCCATGTCCATGTGCGTCAATAATACCTGGGCGACTATCAGCTGATGTTTGGCAAACTGGTTTTCGTAGTGATGCATCAGGCGCGATTGGCCGATCGCCGCGCAAGCCTGCCTGCTGGGGGTATCGGTCGGTCGCTGGTCAAGGCCGAGCGCCATCATGCCAGCGCCAACCGAGCCGCTCGAGACCACCAGGCATTGATGTCCCTGTTTGACCAGCGCTGCCACTTCTGAGACCAGTCGTTTAATTTGGCGGGTGTTGAGCTTCACCCCGCTGCCATGCGACAGGATGCCAGTGCCAAATTTGAGGACGATTCGTTTGCGCTTACTTGCCATGGCTTAGTTTAGTCGGGGGGGCAGTACGTTCGTCACGCTGAAATTTTACGATAGTGGCCAGCCAGCATATTCAGCCTGATCTGAACAAGCTCCCGCAACATGGCCAGTGGATGGATGAATACATTCACTTTGGAGTCAGCGTCGTTGCTCCATTCCACCGGGCAGTCGGTGATCCGCAGCCCGTGAAGCCGGGCGATCGCCAGCAATTCGACATCAAAGGCAAAACCATTAATGCGCGCCAATGGCAGAACTTTATCGATTGCAGATGCGGTGAATAGTTTAAAGCCACATTGGGTATCGGTAAATGGTAAGCCGACCAGCAAGCGCATGATAAGGTTGAAGATCTGGCCCATGCGCTGCCGGGGTGGGGCTTGTGAGCGGGGGATGACCGAGTCCGGGTGAGCACGCGAACCGATGGCGACCGCAGCACCGTCTTCAATAGCTTGAACCAGCCGTGGCAGACAGTGCAGTGGCGTAGACAGATCGGCATCGCTAAACAGGCGCAACTGCCCGCGCGCCCGCTGCAACCCGCGCTTGACTGCGGCCCCTTTACCGGAATTGGTAGCCATCTCGAGCAATTGCAATTGCGGGAATGTTAACATGGCATCCTGTACCACCTGGCTAGTCTGATCATGAGAGCCGTCATTTATTACCAGCACTTCAAAATCGCTGTAGTTGACTTGCAGATAGGATTTTACTTGCTCAAGAGTCGTCGGCAGTCTGCGTTCCTCGTTATATGCAGGAATAACTACTGATAGCAAGTTAGCAGGATCTTGTTGGGAGGCGGACATTTATTTGCTCTCAACCCTGAGGGAACCATCTATAGAGACAAACGGAAAGAATTAATAACCGGTTGACACAGTGAAGCTGAACGTGCCCAGATCCAGCTACAGCTTAGGCTTTTGCAGCCCTTACGGGTGTGATCTAGGCGTCTTGTTTGACGAAATGCAAGGCCCCCCACGCCAGGAGTCCGGCATTGCCGGCATTGATCCAATGCTCTAGCCCGCGTTTCATATTGTCGATATACTGGGCGCTGATATCGGCCTTGAGGTCGGCTTCACGTGCAGTCAGGTTGGCCAGGACTGCGCTGTAGTGGTTAACCAATTGCTCACTGCGGTCTTCGTAGTCGATAATATTCCAGCCGAGTTCTTGTGCGAACGAACTGTATTTTTCGACCGAACCGAGGTCTTCGAGGTGGATGCGGTCGAGGACCGGCTGTAGTTGCTCTTTGCGGGCCGTGGCAATTTGCATGGGGTCGGTGAATACGAAGTGTCCGCCGGGTTTCAGGACACGATCAACTTCCTCAAATACCTTGCGTCGGTCGCCACTGTGCAGGATGGCATCTTGCGACCAGGTGGCATCAATACTCGAATTGTCGCAGGGTATGTTTTCAAAATCACCATCGATGACTTCGATCATACCGGCCAACCCCTGCTCTTCATTCATCTGGCGGTTACGGTTATTCTGAACCTTGCTCAAATTGAGGCAATGCACACGGAAGCCTTTTTCTTTGGCGAGGTAACGTCCGGCCCCGCCATAGCCGGCTCCGATATCGAGCACCAGGGCATCCGCAGGCAGGTGATTGAATTTGTCTGCCAACCATTCGACAGTGCGCCGACTGGCATCGAAGATGGAATCATCCGGGTTCAGGTAGGTACCAATGTGGATGTCTTCGCCACCCCAGATGCGAAAATAGAACTCATCCGCATCTTTGCTATCATAGTATTGTTCTGTTCTTGTGACGACTTTACTCATGGGACTTAATTGGCTTCGTTGGGATAGCGTTTTTCGCCAACGTGGATGTAGAAATCCGGGTCATTCTGCTTGTAGGTTTCCTGAAAGTCGGCATACGTGGTAATCGTTTGAAAACCGACCTCCCGCATCAGCTTTTCGACGTACGCCTTGCGTAACGGGTACATGTTCAGGTTGTAGTGGGAACCGTCTGGAAACTCGTAACGGAACCTGGCCAGCCCCTCATCGACATGCTCAGGCGCGGCTTTCACATTATCACCGCAATAGTAATAGGTATGCTTACTGCTGAAGCCTTCGTCCAGGATCATGTCATAATTTCGCTGGTCGAGGATCAGGACTCCATCATGTCTCAGAGCGGCATAAAACTCTGCCAGTGCCTTGCGCCGGTCGCGCTCAGAGAACAGGTGAGTAAATGAATTACCGAGGCAGATGACGGCATCATACTTACCGTGGATGTCGCGGTTGAGCCAGCGCCAGTCAGCCTGAGCAGTGCGCAGGATCTGGTCGTGTTTGCGTCCGTTCTCAAATGCCTTGGCCAGCATTTCCGGGCTGCCATCAGCGCTGACAACATCAAACCCCTCGTTGAGCAGGCGGATGCTGTGAAAGCCGGTACCGGTAGCAA
Organism: uncultured Chthoniobacteraceae bacterium; assembly: GCA_964535055.1. Lineage (GTDB taxonomy): Bacteria > Verrucomicrobiota > Verrucomicrobiia > Chthoniobacterales > CAKUMP01 > CAYUDZ01. The sequence goes on along the minus strand of CAZHRP010000030.1, from coordinate 1,734 downwards.
CATCAAGAATCTTTTTGGCACCGCGTTCTTTCAGGATGTCGATAAAGAAATGACCTTCAGAATCAGCACGCTGATCCCAGTCGATTAATTCATCCCATTTTTCAACGAATCCTTTGATATATTCATCGACATATTTGTCGGTTTTCCGGACTGCAATAGGATTTTCTCCATAGTCCTGAGCAGTCGTAACTTCTACTTTTGTGGCCATATTAGCTTCTCCATCTTATTTGTGTCTGTACTTCGAAATGTGATCCAAAGGCCGGTGAAATACTCCGCCGACAGAAACCAGTAACGGGATAATCGGCTCCAGCGTCAATAGCTCATTTAAAAGTTCTTAAATGCCGAAACTCAAGTTTTTTTGAAAATGACGGTTTTACAGCGAGCTATCTGGCCTGCTATACAAGGTGGCATCATGATCACCCAAAGACTGTTTCTTTTATTATTCGGCGTCATGCTTCTGAGCAGTACCGGCGCAGTAGCGGAAAGTTCGCCAAATTTTGATGGCGAGTGGACGGGGACGATCCGCAACATTAAAAAAAAGGACAAGGAAATTCTAATTAAAATCAAAGGCAATACATTCGAACAATTTTTGAAAGTGGATGATGTCTGGGTACCAGCCAAAACCTCTAAGAAGGTCTTTACCAAGGCAGGTGACATGGCTCTGTTGGGCTGGATTAAGGATGCCGGGATTGGTACCGAAAGTCAGGTTTTCTCGCTGAGTTATATCAATGCCAATCAGCTCAACCTGATCTGGAACCGCCATGCGACGAACCGTCGCGCCGGCCAGGATGGTGTGCCATTCAATACCCCCGGCGAGGCAATCCTGACCCGGGTGAAGTAGCAGTCCTCAGCAGTCAGGAATCTGTTTGCAGAATGGTTTGAATTTAAAGGCGATGTATCAACTACCATGACCGGGCGCTCCGGTTTCGTCGTAGCCCAGGATATCATCTGCGCTACGCGTGTCGAGGTCAGGTAAGGCAGCACCACGGGCGCTGATACCGATGAGAGCTTCCTGCAGCGCCGGCTCCCTGCGCTTGCCCCGCGTGTGCGCCAACTGCAGTTGTAGCGCTTGATGGATCGCTTCGGTCAAGCTGGTCTTGCCCTGCCTGGCCGCTTCCCGGACCAAGCGCTCGACTTCTTCATTCTTAATGGCATATTTTCAACATTCTACAATTTATTCAATAATCAATAATTTTAGTTTTAAAATGACATTCAATGCGTTTGGCGAGTCGGCGTGGACACAGAGGGTGTGGGCTGCGAGCGGGAATCTGGATTGGTCGATGGCGGTTATTTGGCCTGATTGTAGCCAGTTGCGGATGCGAGTGGTAATGTCGGTTGGGTCGGTGAGTACAGCGCCTGGTTGCGAGCGGTGGACCAATGAACAATCAGGCTGGTAGGTACGGTCGGCGAAGACTTCGGGCCACGCCTGAAGGTCGAGTTGTCGTGCCTGTTCCAGCAACTTGCCACCAGCCAGGCAGATGATGATGGCGTCCGGAGTGTTGGTTTGTACCCAGTTGAGGTAGGTGGCAGCTAACTCATCATCGTTTTCCACCGCATGGTAGAGGCTGCCGTGGAGTTTGAGATGGTTGAGAGTGATACCTACTTCTTCTGTGATTGATCGGAACCGGCCAACTTGCTCCTCCAGCAGGGCCTTGAATTCCTCTGGGGTGATCTTGGTTGCGCCACGTCCGCCGGCGGCAGACAGTCCTGGATGGGCGCCGGCTTTGACGCCGA
>CAZHRP010000029.1:0-17623 GCA_964535055.1 uncultured Chthoniobacteraceae bacterium | reverse complement strand
TATCCAAGCACCTCACGCTGCGTCTCGCTACGAAGTTTGTGATTGATCCGGGTTAAAGGTGATCTGATTGATCCCGGAACAGCTGTTACTGCCGGCTGAGTTACCAATTCTCCAGCTTTTCCACACCGCCTGACGGCGGCAGGTTTACTCGTCGGACAGCACTTTGATTTTGATATCTTTGAAGTAAGTAATACTTTTCGGGTCATGCCCCTGAATGCCGATGGTACCCTGGCTGAGTTTCACCCCCGGGCGTTTATCATGGAGCAATGGCGGGTCGGGCTCGGTGTAATCATTGACGACTTTACCATCGACGAGGATGGTTATTTGCTTGCCTTTGACCCGGATGGTGTAGTCGAACCACTTGCCGTCTTCGGAGGGTGAATCATTTTCCACATCCTGGACGGCATAGATGCTGCCGGTTTTGCGGTGGTCTTTGTGGGTGGAATTGATCTGGGCTTCGTAGCCCTGGCGTGGCCAGCCCTTTTCCTGAAATGCCGTATGGAAAAAGATACCGGAGTTGCTGCCGGGCATTGTTTTTACCTTGGCGCTGAGCTCGAAGTCTTTGAATTCAACCGGAACCTCGCCATGGCCGGCCCAAAACAAATGGGCGCGACCGCCATCTACCTTTAACTCACCCTGATCGGTAATGGTAAAAACATCGGGTTGTTCTTCGTTCGATTTCCAGCCGTCCATTCCAGAACCGTCAAAGAGTGTATAAACGCTGCCGGTCGAAGGGGCTGCTTCTTTAGCGAATGTGGTGGCACTGTTGATTAATAGCCCGCAGGTCAGGGTGAGATAAGCAGGCAACACTAGATGATGGAGGAGATCGTTTAACTTCATAGTGGATAAAATTTAGTTTTCACGAGATAAGCTACTCTTAGTAATTTTCAACAATTATTTTAATATTATGATCTTATGTAGGCTGATCCTGGCGAGGCATATGAATTTATTCGCAGCGTTTGAGCAGGCTTACTTGATGGCCTGCGCAATATTCGGGTGGACATTTCTGAGATGGCTTTTATCGCGTGGGGTAAATGGCCTGGTCGTGAAGACTTTAAAGTCCTCACTGCCTTTTTTCTGATAGAACAGGAAGCAGCAAAAAAAGTAACCGGGATTCTCAGCAATCAGAACTTTTAAATCATGAATACGCCCGCCCTGCAGATTAATTTTTCGCTTCTGATCAATTAAACCGTGAGCCACATTTTCATATTTCTGTGGTTTTTAAAGATTCGAATAATAGCAAGTAAAGCTCTACTTACTTAGGAGTTCGACCATGGCATCGCCCATGGCTTCACCGACAAGCATATAAGTTTCGGCATTGCCATGATAGTGGAATCCCTGGTTGCGTGGCGAAACTTCAGGTGGGCGATAAAAGCTGCGGGTGTCAACAGAAATGACATTGCCTGCAAATTCCGGGTGTTTAGCAGGATCGCTTACTGCCATTTGAGCCTGGAAAATTGTATCAGCGCTACTGCCGGGCTCCCAGCCTTCACCACCATTGAACCCGCAGGTCGCGACCACAAAGGGTGCGTCGGGAGCATCGAATTCCTTGCGCAGGGTGTTGATGAGTTGCACCAGATTTTTTTCGTAACGGGCGGCATGGACACCTGCGCTGCCGGTACCCCGCTCGCCACCGTCTTTATGACCCTGCCACCAGCCGAAACCGGCAATCTCGTAGAATCTTGTGGTTAAGCACCGTCACCCACAGCGCGCCCAGCAGCAGGTAGATCAGGCCAAAGAGAATGATCGACCCGAGCACCTGCACCGTCTTTATGACCCTGCCACCAGCCGAATCCGGCAATCTCGTAGCCGCGACCCTGCCAGTGAGGGAAATTCTCATCGAAGTTGGCCAGCACCTCTTTGGCGGCATTGAAGCAATCGTCGTACTGCTTGCCGGCATACCAGTTGATCGGCTCTGGTTCTGTTCCTTTTTGCCAGCGCGATGGGCTGTCTTTATAACCGGCATGAACCCAGGTTGTACCATCGGCGTCAGTAATCTCGTAGCGTTCAGACCCTGGAGGTAGAAAGTCCCAGCCCAGTGAGCGGTTGCCCTGGCTTGCTTTGAGTATAAGCACTGGCTGGTCGTGGTGGTTACCAACTTTGTGCCCGAAACCTAGTTCCGGGCCGATCGAATTACTGCCGGCACCGCAGCCGATGTTCAGCCACTGATTAGCTGTGGCCGTAACTACCCCTGTGTACCAGACATCATCACGCGGCATGAATGTGCCCTCGTCGTTGACCAGATATTTAAACTTGCCATCATAGTTTACCACACTTTTGAGGGTGCCCGGAATATCCATGCGTGCAACCCAACCCAGGCCATTCGGACGATTGTTCAAATAGATGATTTTGAAGGGCACTGCTTTATTAGCTTCCAGTTTGATTTGCTGATAAACCGCCTCACCACCCGGATCCTTGCGATAGACTTCCTGCCCATCGACAAACATAACGTTTTCCTGCGAAGGCCCATAGCCAGGGCGAAACTCATAAATCCCGGTTTCGGGCATCTTAATCTGACCGCGAACGACATGCGTGCCGCCATCCGGATAGGGAGTCGGCTTAACCCCGCCAAACTTCTCTAGCTTGAGCGTTTGGCTCGGTTCTATGTCGTCATAATTCTTTGACGCATCAGGATCTCCGGGGTAAATCGAGAGCACCGGCTCGATGAATTCTTGCCCCCAGCGTTGGCCGCCACCGTCGATCTGCCCGATCCCTACCATATTCGACTGACCGGCAAGAATGTATACCTTGACTGGTTGTTCTGCGGATTCCAGTGACGGAGCGAAACATAAGGCACCAGCAGCCAGCAAGCTGGCCATAAGTTTACTTTGCTTTGTATTATTCATAGTTCTGATGGGTTGAGGATTGCCTGGTGCCTGGTAGTCAGTACTGACTGAGGGTAACCTCAATGATAAAATATTGTCAGCATGTGTCGGATACCTTGTTGTGTCAACCGTCGGGCTTTTTCCAGAGATGCGCATTTGGCGGTGGTATGGCTATTTCAGTCTAATCTCAGTGATTGTTCCGGGCTTGACTGGCTGGCCGCTATCGGCACTTGCGATTGCAGCAAAGCAGAGTTCGAGGCTGGGGAGGTTAGCCTTGGCGCTGTTGGCGGGCTCACGATCCTCCTCGATGGCGCAGAGCAACTCGCCCATGGTTCCGGCAAATCCATCACTGAACCAGGCCCCCTCGAGTGATACTTCGGCTACTCCCTCTGTCGTGGTTAGGGTGATCCGGTCGTTGGCGCAGACCGGGCCGGAAGTGTGATAAGTACCTTTGGTGCCGGTGACTACAGTAGTTTCCGTGGGATTAAACATGGTATGGCCCCTGAAGACGAGAGACGCCTGGCCGCCATCGAACTGAATCAGGGACTGGGCGCTAAGCGGCGGGGCGATCTTCTGCCCGGGAGCTTCTTGTAGTTGGGAGAATACTTGCAACGCTTGGCGGTCACCAAAAACACAGCGCACGATATCGAACCAATGAATGGCAAAATCATAAAGGATGATGTGGTGGATCTGCTCGAAATGAGTCCCCTCAATCCAGCTATGATCCCAGTTGATCTGGATGTCACAGCTGACGATTTCTCCCAGTTGACCGCTATCCACGGCTTCGCGCAAGTAACTGAAGTATGGAGCCCAGCGACCATTTTGATTGACTGCCAACTTGAGATTTTTCTGCACTGCGAGGTCAACCAGCTCCCGACCGACCCTGAGGTCAGTGACAAGTGGTTTCTGGCTGAGTACATGCTTGCCGGCTTCAATAGCCTTGCGAATGAGTGGCAGGCGATGCTCCGGGTGGAGCGCAAGGTCGACGATTCCGATAGTAGAGTCATCGAGGACAGAATCCGGTGCATCTGTGATGGCAGCATCAGGAAAAAATTCGTCACGCAGCTTTTGTGCGGCCTCCAGGTTGATATCGCAAAGGATTCTGACCGGGAATTGTTGTGCCCGGTATGCCTCCAGGTGATTGCGGGCAATGCCACCGCATCCGACCAACGCGATCGGCAGCGGCGGGCCGACTGGAGTTGGGGGGCGGTAGGGGAGTTCCGGTGCTTGCACCCTGGCTGCATCGGTGGTCTTCAGTTCGCGTGCGTACTCGCTCTTGCTCATGCCAGGTCTCCTTCCAACGTGACGGTACGGGACTGCTCACTACTGAGGATCGCAGCATCGACAATTTGCTGGCCGATGCGAGCGAGTGACGGGCTCAATGGTCCGGCGACAGCTTCTCCGCCGGCAATTTTCTTCAATGCGTATTCGATGCCGTTGCTTTCGCCTGCCGGCAAGTCATCGACTGGCTGGTCATAGCCCTCCGGGTGCTCGCGGGTTTGGATACGGATAGTAGGCTCGTAATCATAGCTGCTGATCGTGCCTGTAGTGCCCCGGATGACGAACCCGCACTTCGGCTGCGGCTGGTGGGTCCAGGGATCGCTAAATGTTCCCCAACGGGTTTCGAACTTCGAGAGATGCTCACCGTAACGGGCGATGGTGATGCTGTGCTCATCAACTTCAAGGCCATCGGTACCCGCACAGATACTGGTTACGGCATCTGGTTTCTGGCCGCCATTGAACCAGGTGCCAAGGGTCACCCCGTAGCCGAGGTAGTCGCGCAGCGAGCCGCCATCTGCATCTTTTTTGTACCACCAGCTATTCTGTTTTTCTTCCGCTGTCGGCTCGAGTTCGACCTTATCGGCACCGTGGTAAAGGGGGCCGCGGTTGCCGTCATAGTAATGCACTTCAATGATCTCGCCGATGAGGCCTTCACCGATCAGGCGGTGGGTGGTGTAATGGCTTGCCACCCAGCGCAACGGCCAGTTGATGATCAGCTGCCTGCCGGTGGCAGCAACAGCGGCAATCATCCGATCGGCGTCTGCCAGCGAACCCGCAAATGGTTTTTCAACAAAAATATGAGTACCAAAGGGAGCAACCCGTTCCACCCAGTTTGCATGTTCAGCGGTTGGCGGGCAGAGGACGACAAGGTCAGGTTTGGTTTCCTCCAGGCATTTTACGTGATCGGTAAAGACCTTTGAAGCCTCGAGATTGAAATTCCTGACTGCATCCTGCATGCGTTCGGGTTGAGGGTCGCAGACTCCGACAATTTTCGCATCGGGGTGGTCATCGACACAGCGGAGCAGATCGCCCATGTGCATGTGCGAAAATTCGATGCCGGCTATTTTCCAGATTTTGTTCATATTAGTTTTTAATATTATAAGTTTGGGCAGGAGTGGTAACGAAGATTTTATTCCATTGTTCCCGAGTGAGTCCATGCGCGAGCAGTTGATCGGAGAACTCATTGAGCAGGAAGCTAAGGCCGGGCTTACCGCCGTAGTGTTTCCAATAGGTTGGCCGGGCGGCGTCCATGCCAAGCATGATCTGGTCGGGGAAATCGGGTAGCAGTTGCATGACCAGTTCAAGGGTAGGGTTTGCCGGGGTTTTCCTGCGAAAGGCGCTGTCGTATTCCAGCTTCACTCCTGATTGCAGCAGTTCGCGATGGTAGGCGGGATCCGGCTTACGATCGGTGTGGGACAGCACGACATGCGCGAGGTCGACATTGTATCTGCTAAGTTTCTCAATTTGCTCCAAGGCTCCTTCACCCTGCTCGACATGGGTCAGGATCGGGGCGCCTGTTTCATGGTGGGCGCGGGCGGCGGCCTCAAATATCTTTGCTGCACGTGATGAAAATTCCGGGCCAGGGGTAGCGATTTTGATCAGACCTGCCTGATGCGGTGTGCGATGAACGCATGGACCCGAATAATCGAACTGGTCGATGCCTTCAACAATATCTGAGATGAACAACTCGCTGATTTGGTCGACACTGTAGTGGTGGCTCCAGTGACCATCGTCATAGTATTTTGCCAGATGAAGGCCGGTCGGGCAGAGGATGTGAACTTGCGATTGGCGTGATATCTCAGCCAGTTTAATGACATTGCGGCCCGCATCACAGGGCATCGAATCGACCATAGCCCGTCCGCCATCAGCATAAAATTGCTGTAGTTCGGCGATACCTTTTTCCACGGAGTCCAAGCGAAACTGAGGGGCACGCAGAGTGGCGACACTGTCATCGATGATGATATGCTCGTGGGCATAGCACACCCCCAGGTCGTCCGGGGAAATGTCGCCGAGGACGGTACGGATCATTGGTTAATCACCTTAACTGGTTGAGCAGGCTGGGCGTAATTTTTCAACCAACCGAAGCCTGCCAGTGTGCCGTGACTGGTACTCACACGTCGCCTGCCTGTTGCAGATATCGAGCGATATGGTTTGTCGTCGTCAAAGTTCATGGCCAAATTTACTGCCGCGGTTTGCCGGTCCAACTCAGACGTTCTCCGGCTTGCAGGCATGTGCAAGGCTGGTTGAGTTCCCGGCAGGATGTTTCAAACAATTCCGTTGTAGCAGTATTGAATTCAAACATTTCGTAGTGGCATGGGATGACTGTGCCGGCATCAATATTTTTTGCCAGTTGCGCTGCCTCAGCACCATCGAAGTTGCCGGCCACGCGGCGCTCTGGCTTATTGCCATTAATCGGCAGGATGGCTATGTCTACCGGGCCACTGATCGCCGCTTCTATCCCGGGGTAGGGCAGGCAATCGCCGCTGAAATATATATGGTATGGGCCAATGCTGACGAGATAGCCGAGGAAGTGGTGGTTGCCATCCTCGTCGGTCTTGAGATCATTATGCGCGGCGGGTATCGCACGGAATAGGAGATTGCCGCACGCCACCGATTCCCCGGCATTGATCCAGACAAAGCCGTCGCCCCAATCGCCGAGTCGCTCGATGGCCAGTGCTTTGATGGCGCGTGGCAGAATCAATTGCATGCCAGGATTGGCCTTGCGTAATGGCAGCAGCGTACCGTGGTCCAGGTGGTCGGTATGGGCGTGGCTGGAGGTGGCTGCACTGATGCCGGTCAAGCACGCCGGACCGATGACTTGTTCGGTCAATCGGACATGTGGCTTGTCGGTAGTGGCGTACTTCTCCGTCAGCGTGTCGGAGAGGTAGGGGTCAAAGATGAAGCGGTCATTGCCATAGCGCACCAGAAACCCGCTCTGGCCAAGCCACCAGAGGTGGAGTGCGCCATCAGCAGCAGATTCGATATCTGCCAACAGGGCATCGTCTTTTTGTAGGGGGCGTATCATGCTTACAGGGACTACTTCTAATGGCCCAATTCATTGCGGACTTCGTGCACCCCGGCTACCATGTTGCTCATTTTCTTTTTGGCGGCCCAGCGGGCAGTTTGGCTAAGCCCGCAATCCGGTGCGAATACGAGTTTGTCCGCCGGGGCATGTTGCAGGCAGAGTTTGACCCGCTCGATGATATCCTGTGGGGTTTCGATATAATAGCTTTTGACATCGACAATCCCGACGGCTACGTCCATGCGTTCAGCAATTGCACCGATGGCCTCGATTTCCGAGAATTCACGGCTGGCCATTTCCACATGCATTTCATCGACATGGAAATCCAGGAAAGCAGGGAACATGGGGGCGATTTTGCGCAATCCGACAGCATGTCCCTTGAAGTTACCAAAGCAGAGATGCGTACAAATGCGGGTTTTGCCACGGATCGCTTCGACCGTGCGGTTGAAGATGTCAACAAAGCGGGCGGTATCCTGTTTGTAGGCATAACAACTCATCGACGGCTCATCGACACAGATCTCGGTACAGCCAGCTTCAACCAGTTTTTCCAGTTCATCACGAATTAGTGGCAGGAGTGCTTCGGTGATCGCCCAGCGGTCCGGGTACTGAGCATTCGGGAGTAACCGGCCACTCATGGTGTAAGGGCCGGGAACCGAGGCTTTGAGGGTGGCGCTGGCCGAGCCTGCCAGACGTTGGAGTCGCTCGAATTCCTCGACTGCTCCGAGGCCGTCAGGGGCATTAAGTGTGCCGGATACCTTGTGTTTGCCACGTTGGTCGTGGGCGGGTGGGCCATGCAGTCGCGGGCTTTTTGATTCCAACTCGATCCCTTTGATGTAGCCATAAAACGAGAGGTTAAAGTCAAAGCGAGTTTGCTCCCCGTCGGTGACTACATCCAGGCCTGCGGTCAGCTGATCATGCAAGGCGGCAATGACCGCATCATCCTGCATTTCGGCGATATCAGCAGAGCCGAAAGCTTCGAGGTGCTGGCTGGCATGGATGAGCCAGGAGGGGAATGGATAACTGCCAATGACAGAGGTGCGAAGTGGGCTTTCTTTCATAATTACTTTTTTTTAGTTGTGACTCCACCCATCGGGGGTGATGTCGGCTGCTTGTTCTGGTAAATCGAGAATGGCATGCTGGCTCAGGAGTTTGCTTTGCAAGTGATCGGTGGCAATATTGCGGGCCTGAGTATTCGATTGAATGGCGAGGGCGGCAGCGGTGCCGCAGGCGTGTCCCATAGCCATGGTCTGGCCCATCGAGCGACACGAAGCATGCGCATCGTGGGTGGCGCTAAAGCAGCGGCCGCAAACCAGCGCCTGATCAGTTCCTTTGGGAATAAAGCAGCGGAAGGGAACCTCGTAGACTCCCCCATCTGGAACATAAGCCCAGTGGGTTTCTTCTTGACCATCCGTTGACGCGCGATGGTCTTCGATTGGGGCACCACAAATAAGCACCCGGTCCGCAAATCTGGCCTGACCGAGACAGTCATCACGTGTCAGGCGGTATTCGCCGTAGACGCGACGGCTTTCCCTGACCCCAATGCTGGCGGACAGACCGATGATGTTGGCTTGTTCAAACCCGGAGATGCAGTCGCGAAGGAAACTCTCGTACAGGAAGGCCTGGCGACGGCCCTCTTGTTCGGCCAGGGTCAGGTCGGCAGCGTCCAGTCCTGAGAACCCGGCAACCCGGACGGCAACAGTGGAAATGCATCCCGCGACATTCATCGGGTGAATACTACCAGCTTTGCGGGGCAGGGGGTGGGTGCCTTGCTCGAGCGCCTGTGCCATTTTTTTCATTAGGTTTTTCTTTCCTCCAGCTTGCTCATAAGCCGCGAGGTCTACATTAGCCATCCGGAAAGTGGTGGTCATCGTTTGGACCGGACCATTTTCCCCGGCCTGTTCATAGGGTAATCCGGCGAGGTGACAAAAATCTGCATCACCGGAAGCATCGATGTAGGTGTGGGCCTGGATCCGCCCAAACCCCTGCTTGCCGTGAACGATCACCGATTCGATGCGATCATTGATCTGTTCAACGGCGACCAGCGTCGTGTGCAGCCGAAGGTTGACACCTGCTTGAAAGAGTAATTCATCCCAGGTCAGCTTGAGCCGTTCCGGGTTGTAATTCACTCCGGTTCCAGCACCGTAAGTATTAGGGCGAAGAAAGACCGCACCGACAGCATCGAGTGCGTCAACGACTTGACTACCGATCCCCCCAACTACTTTTTTGGGAGCATCACCCGGGGTGAAGAAGCCATAGAAAGTGTCCAGCGCCTGAGTGGAGATGCCTCCTGGAAAACCGGCGCGATCAATCAACATGACATCGACATCGGCGGTCTGGCGAGCGGCCAGGGCGGCGCTGCAACCGGCAGAACCTGCTCCCATTACCAGGATGTCAGTCCTGGCGATGACCGGAATTGCGCTGGGATTAAAGATCTCCATCAGTCAAGAATTCCCAACATTCTCGTAATAGCGCGCGATGCGATGGGCGTGTTCGTCATAAGCACCTTCAAATAATTCTACCGCCCGCTCCGGTCCGACGACTGCACCTGCGCTGAGTACTTTGGGTGGCTGTCCTGCTGCAGTCAGGCGTTGGGCAACTTCGGCCTTGATGCTATTAATGATCAGGCAGCCGCCGACAGTCGAGCCAGGCGCGACCGGGGTATCGAGTCCCTCGATCTGCACCATGGCATCGCCGAGCGGTGCACCGGTATCGAGGATGATATCCGAAAAATCCTGGAGTTTTTTGCCGTCGCTGCGTTTACTGCTGCTGGGTTCAGAATGCTGTTTGCTGATCAAGCCCACGACTTTGACTCCGCGCTGCTGAAAGACCTCGGCCATTTCAATGGGAACAATATTGCAGCCGCTGGAGGAAATAACCAGGGCGCTATCATCTTCCGATAAGTCGTAGTTACGGAGGATCCGGTCTGCCAGCCCGGAAACATTCTCGAGGAACATCGCCTGCCGCTGACCATTAGCACCAATGACCAGGTTATGAAACGAGAGTGAAAGCTCGACGATCGGGTTAAACCCCGGGAACGAACCGTAACGCGGCCACATCTCTTCTGTCATCATCCGGCTGTGGCCGGAGCCAAACAGGTGCACCATTCGTCCGGCAAGGATGGTGCCGGCAAATAGATCGGCAACCAGTTCGATGGTGGTCTGCTGGGCGGCAACGGTGTCGACGAGGCCGCGTGCTTTTTCGAGGTATTGCTGGGCTGGAGTCATAATTTATTTAATTCAGGCTTTGGATAAAGTTGGGGATATCGGTCAGTTTTGGGGCGGTCGCCTGTCGCACATAATAGCCAGAGTATAACACAGCAAGCTTCAGTACGTCTTCCGGAGTCAAGTCAAGCATCAGCCCGAGGCAGAACCCGGCATTCAGATGGTCGCCTGCACCGGTCGTGATACTTGGTGATGAGGTGTGCGGTCCGGCGACCGACCAGCTCCCCTCCGCTGCGGCGCAGGCGGCAAAATCGACCGGGTGGCCCATGGTCATGTTGATCCCGAGTTCAGAGCGTACTGCGGCGAGTGCGGCTTTGACAGATTCGCTCTCCGGTGTTGGGGAACTTATCCCGAGTGCTTCGCTGATTTGTTGTAGTTCGTTGAGGTTCATCCCGAGGATCACGCGACCAAATTGTTCGAATGCAGCAATTAAGCGCAGTATACTTTTGAGCTTATCGCGGGATTGCATCGAAGGGTCGGCCAGGTCAAAGAAAAACAGCCGCTGCCGGTCACCGCTAATCGTCGGCAGGAGATCGTCGCTGAGCCAGGTGAGGATGGATTCCCAACCCGGCAGGCAGGTCCAGTTGAGCATCGCGCACAAATTTGATTGTTGGATGATGGTTGTGAGTGCTTCCCTGCCGGGCAGTTGTTGCAGGGTTTTTGCCGTGACTTGCTCATAATTGGCGAGTGCCGGGAGCATGATCTTACCATTCTCAAACTCGAGTGCATGAGTGACTGCCGGGTTGGCGATCGAGTGCAGTTGGATGGCCGGTGGCAGGTTGGCATAAGCAGGGTGCAACTGCGGGATTCCGGCAGTTCCGATGTAATCGATCTTGATACCTGATGCCGCCAGCGCGGTTGCCATGATCGGGCCATTGCCGCCGATTTTTTCCTGTTCGATCACAATCTCGATCAGGGCGCTTTTATTGTCTGCTGAGCTAATCCGCTCGCCAAAATCCCGGATATACTTGAAGGGAGTGAAATCAGATCCCGGACCGATCCGTGACTGTACCGGCTTACAGATAACATCGACAGTGCCATCGAATCCCAGCATTGCTTTCAGCGTGGTAAGCCGGGGCAGAGCAGCTTCAAGCGGATCCAGAAGACTCTCATAATGCTGGCCAGCAGTCATGGTATCAAATTTGCCCCTCCGAGATCGTCCAGCCGCCATCGACGACGAATACCTGTCCGGTAACAAAGCGGCTTTCTCCTGAAAGCAGGTAGGCGGCTAATCCATCAAGATCCTCAGGGCAGCCGATCCGCCCCCCGTCGAGTGGTTGTTTGGTTTTGATAAATGATTGGATCTCTTCGTCGCGGGCGGCGCGCTGAGCCATCGGTGTTTCCACCAGTGCTGGAGCAATCACATTGAGGCGGATGTTGTCCGGGGCATAATATGCGGCTGCGGACTTGGTCAGCCCGACGATAGCTGCTTTGGCTGCCGCGTAGATATGGGTGGAAAAATAATGCGGGGATGGTGAGTACCCGAGGACCGATCCCATATTCAAAATGACCCCGGGCACCTGGCGATCCCGAAAAGAACGAATTGCTGCCCGGTTACTGAGGATCAGAGACTTCAAGTTCAAATCCAGTGTCTTTTGGATGCCCTCTTCAGTCACTTCGTGCAATGGCCCGTCACCAAACTTTCGCCCACTGCCCCCGGCCACATGGTATAAACCGTCAAATCGACCGAAATTTTCGAGGCAGGTACTGATCGCATGGAGCGTTGTTTCCGGGTCGATCGCATCTCCCGAAAAAGCGAAGGCATTGCCAGGCTGAATCCGGTCCAGCTCAAGCTGCGCATTGGCAGCGCTTTCCGCATTGCGCCCGAAGACTACGACTCTGGCACCTTCGCCCATGAATCGTCGGGCTGCTGATAACCCTATTCCGGTCGTTCCACCGACTATTACCAGTGCGGACTGATCAAATGCTAACGCAGGCATGGAAGTAACTTTTTACCTTAGTGGAACGAGATGTACACAGGCGATTTTATTCTGCAGGATGAATCTGTGACTCACAGGTAAGGCTTTGGTTTGTACTAGCGGATGACTTGGTGGCTGAGGCATTCCCGGTCAGCTTTCCATTCACGAATTTGTCTAACTGCATGTACTCTTTGATATAGTATCGATGGTAACATAGGCCCATCATTCACGGTTAATAATCGAATTTTGATCAGACTCGCTCGGGAAAGGCTCGCTGATGATCGTTGCGATACTGGGTTGGAGGCATCCCTTCGACCCTGGCGAAGACTTTATAGAAGTGGTCAGCATTGCGAAACCCTGAGTCTTCAGCAACCTCTTTCATCGGGGCGTCGGTCTCGGTCATGATGCGCTTAGCCCGCTCAATGCGCAGACGCGTAATTTCGGCGGCAATACTCCTACCCAGCGAATCACGGAATCGCCGTTCGAGAGTCCGCCGGGTGGTTGCTACAGCCGCTGCGACATCATTGACTTTGATTCGCTGATGACCATGTTCCAGGATATGGCGCATCGCGCGAGCTACTAACGGATCGTCAGCTGCGAACGAATCGGTGGAATGTCTTGGGATCAACTCTGCGGGTGGCACCCATTCGGGTGTTGTTGGTGGTGTTTCGCCGTTCATCAAGCGCTCCAGCATGGCGGCGGCGCGATAGCCAACCTGCCCGAACCCCATATCGATACTGGTCAATGCCGGGGTCGGGGCGTCGCAGATGGCAGCTTCGTTGCCAGTGCCGACGATGGCCACGTCCTGGGACACATGGAGGCCTTTTGAGCGGCAGACATCGATCAGATGACGGCAGTGAAGATCGTGCGCAACGAAGATGCCCATCGGCATTTGCCAGGACTCAATCCAGAGCCCCAAGCCATCGACGAAGTCCTCCCAGCCAAGTGCCTTGCCGCTTATGCTTGAGCGCGAGAAGCGGTGTATATTACATTCGTAGCCTTGGTTGTAAATGATCGACTGATAGCCGTGCAGCATTAGCCGCGAGTCAATCTCCCGCAGGTAGCCCAGAAAACCGAAATGCCGGAAGCCACGCCCGAGCAAATGTTCGGCTGCCATTATTCCCGCAGCCTTGTAATCAGCAAACGCGCATGGCAGATTCTGCGCCGGTGAATTCAGCCAGACATTCACCAGAGGAATTCCCGCTTTGCTCGCAGCATTAGCAAGTGCCGGTGTGGCCCGTGCGATGATCCCGTCAAACCCGGGAGACTGACCGTTTTTTGACAGCAGGAGCCGGTCAGCTGCCGGGTGAATGGTAGATTGCCAACCGGCCTCGTCCGCGTAACGCTGACACCCGGCATAAACTTCTGTGTGATGCTTAAATCCCCAGTCCAGGTCGATCGAAATTGCGACCCGTCGGGAATTCTTTTTCTGGTCAAGCTTCTTCATGCTAGTAAATTGATTCTGAACAGCAACCGGCTGATGGTCTGATTAATAAGGTCATCAATAATAACCGCTTTATTGCGACAGATACCAGTTTAAATTGATAAACCTTAGATTTCCACTTGCCCAGGCATCAGTTAGTTTGTAGCCATATCTTGAAATAAATTTTTATCCACTAAGATGACAACATTATCAGGCAAATCGATTATCGGCTACTCGCGCTCTGAGAGCCATGAACCATTTACCCAAGCGATTAATCCAGCTTCGGGTGAGACTCTTGAGCCACAATATTTTACGGCATCAGCGGAAGATGTGAGCAGGGCGGTTGCGCTCGCGGCAACAGCATTTCCATTGTACGCCGCCTTGCCGGTTGAGCGACGTGTCCGGTTTTTGCGCCAAATTGCTGAGCATATCGATCAGGCAGCTGACTCCATAGTCGAGCGTGGTATGCTGGAAACCGGCCTGCCGGAGGCGCGTTTACGGGGTGAGACGGCCCGCACGACTGGACAGTTGCGGATGTTTGCCGGTTTGATCGAAGAAGGGTCGTGGGTTGATGCACGGATCGAGCAGCCGCAGCCTGAACGCCAACCGCTGCCCAAGCCGGATGTCCGTTCGATGAAACGACCACTCGGGCCGGTAACAGTTTTTGCCGCGAGTAACTTTCCGTTGGCCTTTTCGGTAGCAGGCGGGGACACCGCCTCGGCACTGGCTGCAGGTTGTCCGGTACTGGTTAAGGCGCATCATTCTCATCCGGGATTATCCGAGATTGTCGGCGCTTGCATCATGAATGCAGCCCAGGAGACAGGGATGCCTGAAGGAGTTTTTTCGCTGCTGTTTGGAGGCGGGCGAAGCGTAGGGGTGACGCTGGTAAAGTCGGCCGCTGTTCAAGCAGTTGGGTTTACCGGCTCGCGAGCGGGTGGGACAGCGCTGATGGAAGTAGCTGCCCAACGCCCACAACCGATTCCGGTTTATGCTGAGATGAGTGCCATTAACCCGGTGGTCCTGTTACCTGATGCTCTGGCGGAGCGAGGCGAGGCCATCGCGGAAGGATTGCTTGGTTCTCTGACGCTGGGGGTTGGGCAATTTTGTACTAACCCCGGGTTGGTATTTGTAGCGCGTGGCAGTGAAGCCGCCTTTCGGGACAAGTTGGCGGAATTGATTAGCGGTGCGGCCAAAGGAGTAATGCTGAATTCAGGGATCGCCGAAGCTTACCGTGAGGCGACATCTGCAATGGCTAATGCGACCGGCGTGCAGACACTTGCCACTGCCGGCGAAGCCGAAGGTAACTGTGCGGTGCCTGCACTGTTTTCAGTGCCGGTTGAAACTTTCCGCCAGAACCCCGATCTGCAGGCGGAAATGTTTGGTCCTGCGACCCTCCTGGTGGATGGTGAGCTGGCTGATATCGAAAAGGCATTAGCTGAGTTGGAAGGGCAACTGGTGGGAACCATCCACGGCACTGCGCAAGAGCTGGAGTCCAATACCTCTCTGGTGCGCGCTCTTGAGGGCCGCTGCGGCAGGTTGGTCTTTAATGGATTTCCGACTGGCGTTGAGGTCTGCCACGCAATGGTTCATGGTGGTCCATATCCCGCCACCTCTGATGGGCGCAGTACATCCGTCGGCACCCAGGCAATCGACCGTTTCTGCCGGCTGGTTTCGTGGCAAAGTTTTCCTGATACAGCTTTGACACCAGAATTACAGGATGATAATCCCTTGAACATCTGGCGCCAGGTCAATGGCGTGCGGACCAGCGATTCACTTTAACTAACGAGCGCAATTACTATGGCAGATTCTCAATCTCAAATATTTCACGGGGTCATGCCGGCATTAATGACGCCTTGCAGCCAGGCCGGGGAAATCAACTATGATGCATTGGTTGCGACTGGCCGAGCGCTGCTGGATGCAGGAATGTCGGCAGTTATTTATTGTGGCTCGATGGGTGACTGGCCACTGCTAACTGATGAGCAAAGACAAACCGGTGTGCGTGAGTTGATCCAGGCGGGTGTGCCGGTGGTGGTCGGTACCGGTGCTCCCAGCACGCGTGCGGCAGCAGCCCACGCAGCGCACGCCAAAGAGTGTGGAGCAGTCGGGTTGATGATTATTCCTAGGCTGCTCTCGCGAGGGATCTCGGTAGATGCTCAACGGCATCACTTTGCCGCCGTCCTCGAAGCAGGTGCCGGGCTTCCTGCAGTGATCTACAACAGCCCATACTATGGCTACCAGACCCGTGCAGATTTGTTTTTTGAGTTACGGCGGGAGCATTCCAACCTGGTAGGTTTTAAAGAATTTGGCGGTGCCGATGCGCTGACCTACGCATCTGAGTTTATTACCTCCGGCGATCCTGATTTAACCTTGATGGTTGGCGTAGACACCCAGGTTTACCATGGCTTTGTCCGCTGTGGTGCCAAAGGAGCAATCACCGGAGTTGGCAATGCCCTGCCGCTTGAAGTCTTGCGCTATGTCGAATTGTGCCGACAGGCGGCAGCGGGCGACCCGCAAGCCCGCAGCTATGCGTTGGAACTCGAGGAGGCATTGCGGGTGCTGTCCCTGTTTGATGAGGGACCGGACCTGACGCTTTATTACAAGGCATTGATGGTGCTTGAAGGTCATAGCGCTTATCAGTATCACCTCAACGCATTTGACCGTTTATCGCCGAGCCAGCACAGTTTCCTCAAAGATCAGTGGCAGCTCTTCCGCAACTGGTGGTCGAGCTGGCCTGGAGCTGCGAGCTAGAACCGTATCGGCCTCTTTAATTATGCGGTCATTGAATCCATTTAATCTGATGCGGAGCCTCTTGCTCTGCCTGGTCATGGCATTATCAATGAGCTTTACCGTGGCTGCCGGGCCCTCGCCTGATCGTCCCAATATTCTGTTCATTTTTTCTGACGATCATGCCATGAATGCGATTTCGGCCTACGGTGGGCGGCTGGCCGAAGTGGCGCCGACCCCGAATATCGACCGCCTGGCTGCTCAGGGTGCCCTATTTGAGAATTCTTTTTGCAGCAATTCGATTTGCGGGCCGTCGCGGGCTGCGATCCAGACCGGCAAGCACAGCCATATTAATGGTTTTATGCGCAACCGGGTGGCTTCGAAAGTGGGGTTTGATACCAGCCAGTGGATGATTTCCAAAGCGCTGCAGGACGGCGGTTACCATACGGCATTGATTGGTAAATGGCATTTGCAGAGCACGCCGGTTGGCTTTAATCATTGGGAAATCCTGCCCGGGCAGGGTTCTTATTACAACCCGACTTATGTGCAGATGGATGGCTCTAAGGAACGGTTTGAAGGGTTTGTGACTGACTTGACGACGGATAAGACGATCCGCTGGCTCGAGCAGCGTGATCAGGATAAGCCGTTCTTCCTGATGTGCCAGTTCAAGGCGCCGCACCGTACCTTTTGCCCGCCTTTAAGGCATCTGGGCGCGTTCGATGGTGTCACGATTCCTGAACCGGAAAACCTGTTCGATGATTACGCCAACCGTACTGCGGTTCTCATTGACAACGAAATGGAAATTGATCGCCACATGCATTGGGATTACGACCTGAAACTGAGGGAGGAGGAACAGCAGGGGGCACAGCTACCGCCACCGCCAAAAAAGTTCGGTAACCCGGAATATGAACGGATGAACGACCGGCAAAAAGAGCAGTGGGATGCTCACTTTGGACCGCTCAATAAGGTATTTATTGAGAATTTTAAAGCTGGCAAACTCACTCCCAAGGATGTCGTGAGCTGGAAGTACCAGCGTTATATGAAAAATTATCTGGGGTCGGTCAAAGGCATTGACGACAATGTTGGAAGGCTGCTGGATTATTTGGAACAGCAGGGCCTCGATCAGAATACCATCGTGATCTATGCTTCTGATCAGGGCTTTTTCCTCGGCGAACATGGCTGGTTTGATAAGCGCTGGATGTTTGAAG
>CAZHRP010000028.1:10998-17909 GCA_964535055.1 uncultured Chthoniobacteraceae bacterium | reverse complement strand
CAGTTAGCAGGTCGATGCTCAAAGCACTGCCGATCGACTGAACAGTCCACCATAGCGGCGGCGCGATCAGGCAACCTGCTATGATAATGGCAAGAAAATAAACGACAAATTTGGCAGCGTCCTTCAAGAAATATCAGGGTGAAGTAATTTCGCGGGTGATGATATTGATGTTACCATCTGCACCCTCCCGCACATCTACAATCTGAAACGGCCGCAAGGCGCCGCGGGTGAAAACCGAACCTTGTGCGGGCACACTGCCAGGCTGCGGGTATTCGACTACGATCCGTACCGGTTTACTGAAACCAGGCACGCTAAATCCTGAGTTGCGACTGCGCATGATTGCGGTGTTTTGAGAAGCCGCAGTGACCTCAAAATTGCCACGCAAATAAAGACGCTCTCCACCGATCCCATTGGCAGCCAGCCTGGCAGCTTTGTCTGGAGTCAAGAGGCGACCGCGTGGCATTTTACCGGGAGGATAGAGTTGCCAGCGGTTACTGTCGGCTTGCTGACGGTCATTACCCGGCGGTACTGGCGGCTGAGTGATTACGGGTTGTTGAGCTGGATCGACAAATGGCTTCAGTGGGGCACCCTGAGGTGTGAGAGGAGGGGCTGAGGTGGTGACAGGAGGTGAGTTGGCTGGCGAGGATTCTGGATTGTTTGCTGCTGCCGGTTGTTGGCTGGGGGCTGTCGGAGCGGTGGTTGGCGTGGGTTCACCAGCAGGCTCTGGTGGGGTATTGGTGCCAGGAGTTTGCTCCACTGGAGAAGGTTGCTCACTGGCGTTAAAATCGGGCACTACCGGTGCAGCTGGCACAGGCGTGGCATTCGGGTCGATTGGTGGCGGGAGCGTTGCGGTAGCCGGTTGGATGGCTTTTCTGGTTTCTGTTGGTGCCAGCGCGGGAATCCGTGCGGTCGCAGCAGTTTCCTGCTGGTTTTGTCGTTGGAACTCGCGGTACGCGGTCTCGGGAATATTCAAGTCGCGGGTGTCGATGACCGGCCAACCAGCTTCGATATTTAATTTTTCTGGTGGCGCCAGCTGAATAGTCTGCTCGAGTGCGGTCATGGTATAGGCTCCATATAGCAGGGGCACTACTGAGATAAGCAGTCGTTGATCTCTGGTTTTGGAGATATGGAGTAAGGCTGCCAAGTCCTTGGTTCTTTGCAAGCTGATGATCGAGCCTTGTTGAAGCGACTGATGCAGTGCCTGTGCCTCCTCGGGGCCACATGGGTATATGCATTGCACGATCACCGGTGGATATTCTACCGATTCGGCTATGGCCACCACTCCACTGGCAATAATGTTATCATTGGTTAAGCGGCGAGTTTCGATAACTTTCCATTTACCAACCAGGTAGGGTTGCCGGCCGGTCAGGCGGTTGTAGTTTTCGATGTAATTGCGAAAAAACTCAGCATTGCGGTTATTTAATTCATATTCCGGCAAGTTGGAAAACCGTTCATAGACTGCTGCGGCCGACAAAAATTCTCCCCGTGGAGCGGTTGCCAGTGGAAAACTCTGCAGTGGGTCAATTTGGCCGAAGCGTTCCAGCATCCGGTAATTGAACGGTTTTTCAGGGTGGCTAAATATGTAATAAGTAGCTACCCAGGCACCAGCAACAAGCCCGACCAGCAGCAGCAGTGCCAACGTCCATACCAGAATGTTTTCACTGCCGCGAGCAGCAGGTTTTTCAGCTTGAGAAAAGAGATCATTTTCCATTGCCCGTATTCATCAAACCAGCACTTAATTCGATATGCAACTGCAACATGACATCAAGAGTTGCAAGTAGTGCCAATCTGTCTAATTTGATTAGTATGTTACCTGACAATTGCAAGGATTGCAGTAAGGAAAAAACAATCTTCTTTACGCAGATAGTTGATGGAAAAATCAAAAAATTTGATCTGTGTGCTGATTGTCCTTATGCGCAAGCTGTCAATGATCCGGCCGGTTTTGGACTTGCGGAACAGTTAACAGCCGCCGGGGTTCAATTGGATGAAGAGCAATCGCCAGGGAGTTCGGTCAGTTGCCCGAATTGCGGTTTTAGCATGGTGGATTTTAAAAAAACCGGCCGTCTGGGGTGCTCTGAATGTTATGAAGTATTTCATGATGCCATCGCCAACCTTATCAAGCCGATGCATCGCGGCACCAAACATACCGGGCGGGTGCCAGCACACTTAAAAGAGGAATTGGAATTGACCACCAGGATTCAGTACCTGCAGGGGGAGTTGCAAAAGCAGGTAGACTCGGAAAATTACGAGAAAGCTGCAGAACTGCGCGATGAGTTACGCAGCTGTGAAGAAAACCTGGAAGGTTTGCAGCGCAAGCAAGGGGCGGCTCTGAAAGATGACTGAGTGACTTCAATCAGGAGTTGCCCAGGGGATCTGCAATCAAGTAATACCGACGGAAGCCGAAGCTGAAGTGCGTTGATATTTACGGGCGTTGCGGCGGCCACGACAATCAGGTCTTTCACTACAAACCCAGGCAAATCCGTCATTGGTAGGTATCTGGTCCATCGGGGCATCGCAGGTGGGGCATAGCGGATCGCTCCACTTGACTTTTTTGAGAAATTCCGGCGCCCATGATGCTATGTCCAGCAGATCTTCATCAGCGGATTTACGCGCATCAGCAATCTGAGCGTCCAGCGTTCGGGCATTCACCACAGTGATATCATTGGCTTTGGCAAAATTGCGGGCGTCCCAGGAAAAGTTACAGGAAACTACAAATATAGCATGGCTGGTGCCTGCTTCGATCATGGCCTCCTGCAGGTCTTTCACCCTGTCTACAGGCACTTCATGCTCGAGGTTATGGCGCTTGCATTTGACTAATACCTTGCGGTTCTTGCGAAAGAGCAGAAAGTCACCCCGTGAGCCACCACCCTGTGCAGCAGGCATAGTCACACGGTAGCCCTGGCGTTGATGAATCAGAGCCACCAGTAACTCGAATTCTTCAGCGGTCAGCGATTGAACATCAAAGTCTGGGTCAAAGGGCTCGTTATTGGATGGCATCACAGTTATTGCCGCAGGAACCAGATCATCCATTCGCTTGCGCCTTTCGCTGCGCACGAACCAGAGCAACCAGAGTACCACAACTGCTGCCAGTCCCAATTCCAACCAGTTGGTTTTAACCATTTCCCATAGCTGTGACAGCTGCTCGTTATCAACCACTTCGCCGGGCGCCGATGCTGTTGATGATTGTTCATCCGCAGGTGTGCTTTGGTTGGAGTCTTCGTATAAATCTTCGATGGTTAGCCGTGGTTTTTGTTCTGCCGGTGGTTTGGCGGCAGCTGCCGGCTGCTGGGCAGCACTATCCCCGGACTGTGGGTTGACCATTTCAATACCAAGCTCCGACATGGTAGCCGCATCGGCACGGTTGGAGTAGAGTTCCTCGCTGAGTTCGCCAGCCAGTTCCTCGCGGCTGGCAGTACCTGACAGAAAACGCCCGGCACTGTCAAAAACTTTGGCTACCAGACCACTTTCCTCAGTGGATAAGTCTGCTTCTCCAACTTCGGCTTTACCGGCATTTTGCGCTAAGTAATCAGGTCCAAACTTTATGCCGGCATAGGTTAGCCCGATGAGGGTTGCTGGTAATATCAGTTTCCCGAAGACTTTAAAAAACAGGCGCATAATTGGCTGCGGAGCGTCGAGTTTACTAATACTCCAAGCTCAGCACTATTAGCTAAGGATATCAATGTTTGGGCGTCAAGGATGGAAAAGAATTCCTGGCTTATAATTACTGGAAAACTGTCTTGAGTCGTTCGCTATGACTCAGGCAGCTGCTCGGGAGTCGGCGGCTGTCGCATTAGGAATAACTATCGAGTTAGTCATGGTTATTGAGTTCCGCAGCTTTTTCCTTAACCAGTTCAGCCACCCCGTCAAAGAGATCGAAGATGTCGACAGCCTCGCTCCGTTCGATGCGTTTGGAAATCATGGTCAACGGAAAAATAACAATAGTGCTGCCTGGCACACACAGGGCCGGATCGCGGCCAACCTGATCTTTGACGATCACCCATTTCATACTGAGTTGCGAGGCGAACGCGTCACCAAGGACTACACCAAGGCACTGCAACTCGTAACTCTGGTTGCGGCGAAATAGATTCTTTTTCAGGATTGCGTTGAGCAGGTTGAGTTTGCCACCCGGAGTCTCATATTGTTTCAAAGAGTCTGCGGACAGAAACATTTCGATAATCTTACGTTGCCGATCGAGCAGTGCAGCATCCTCTCCGGTCAGCGGCAGAATTCGGCGATTATGGGTGAGTTTTTCCATGACGGTTTGAGGATTAACAACCAATAATCGACGTGGAAGTAAATGGAATAATTAAGGTTCTACATGGAATTGTTGCAGCTCGGCGTGAGTGGCAATAGAAATGACGTTGGTTCCTTTACGGATGCGATTCATCAGGCCGGCCAGTACACCGCCGGGACCGAGTTCGATAAATGTCTCGCAGCCAATAGAATCCATCATGAATTCCACATCGCTTGTCCACCGAACAGTACCTGTGATTTGTTGATGCAAGGCGGAGCGGATAGTGTTCGGATCAGTAGAGGGTGTCCCGAAAAAGTTGCTCATTACTGGGATTTCAGGTGATTGAATCGGAGTGGCGTCGAGCGCAGCAGCGAACTCATCGTAGGCGAGTTGCATTAATCGGGAATGGTAGGCACCGGCAACATGGAGCTGCTTGGCGATACGCACACCATGTTCTTTGGCTGCGGCAACTGCTTGTTTGACATTCTCAGCTTTGCCGGAGACTACGATCTGGCCGGGAGCATTGAGGTTGGCGATGTCGATATCGAAAGCTTGTGCCAGCTGGGCAACTGTCGCTTCATCGGCTCCGATCATGGCGGCCATGCCTCCTTCAGTTGACTGGCAGGCTTGCGCCATTAATTGCCCACGTCGTTCGACCAGCTTTAAGCCGTCTGCAAACGAGAATGTGCCGGCAGCCGCATGTGCGGTAAATTCACCCAGCGAGAGGCCGGCGACAGCTGCCGGTTCCAGTGGCTGCTGTTCTTGGAGCGCAGCCAGGCAGGCCAGGCCGTGAACATACAGGGCTGGCTGACAATTTGCTGTCCGGGTCAATTCAGTATCCGGTCCCTCAAACATGACTTGGGTTAAATCGCGCCCGAGGACCTGATTGGCTTGTGCGAATACTTTTTCGGCAGCCGGGGAATGTTCGCGCAGATCCTTGCCCATGCCGACCACTTGGGCACCTTGTCCGGAAAATAATAAACCGATTTTTTTGCTCATAAGATGAAATTGTGGTCAGGCTCGGGAGATCGTGAAAGCGGAAAATGAAGGGGTGCATCTTTCCGGGCAGGAGAATTAATCGGTCGATAGAGAGTCTGCAGGAAGTGCCTCTTCGACCTGCTCACCGGTAGTGTCAGCAGCCGGACTGTCAGGCTGCTCCCCGGTAGCTGTGGTGTCAGGCGCAGGATTAGGATTAGGCGTGGGGGTGGGAGTAGGGGGTGGTGTGGTTATATCATCCCAATTATGGAAGTTGCCGTTATGGCCGCCGATTTCGTCGAGCAGAGCGGCGACATTGGTATTCCATTTTTGCAGGTCAGGTGGAGTGAATGGTTTATCGGCGGTGCCTGGGAAGATGAGGTAAGTGACGACGAGATCGCTTTCGGCACGGCGGTAGACTCCAGACTCTGGTTCGATCGCACGGCAGATGCGCAGGGAAGCCTCCCCATTTTTATGTGAGGGACCTACATCGCCAACGATCGCCGGATAGATGATATCCTGATAGATTACTGCGGCATAGTCCCCGAGTGAAGGGGCAAAAGAGTGTGCAGAACGGCGCATGAAGCCGGGAACAACGATAAAAGGATCAGCCCGCGAAAGCAGGAAACTCCAGGTCTTGAGGTCGGCTACCTCCAGTTTGAGGCGCTTGATTCTACGTGCTAAATCGTAGTTCTCCTTGTCGCTGAGACCGGGCACAGCATAGCGTTTTTCGGCAGCCTCAAGATTTGCCAGCCGCCCGGCTAAAAATTCGTTGGGGTGTTTGGTTTGCTTGGGCCAGCGGTAGCTGGTCCAGGGTTGGAAGGTCGATGAAGTTTGATCAACTTTGAGCATGCGGTCACCGTCAGAGCCATCGCCATTGACATCCATGTCAGTTTGCATGAGCAAGACCTTGCGTCCGGAATCAGAATGCTTGAGTTCGAGGATTGTCTCGGTGTCATAAAAATTGTGGCGCGATAGAATGCGGTCGATGCGGTTCAGTTGGCTTTGAACATAGCGGACTTTGTTGCGGTAGAGGCCATGGTAGAAGTCTGAGATTTTGGCATCTTCCAGCATTGGTGCCAGACCGGGCAGGGTCGCCGGCAGTTGGGGGTCTACTTCGGTTAATTCATCGAGTGTCGAGCTGGCACGGGGAACCTCGACATGCAATTTCATCTCGATCCTGAAACTCTCGTCCTGCTGGCGCTCACGGCTGGCAATGTCACCTTCGGAACTGGAAAAGTCGGTGCGCAATTCAATGCCATTGTAGATGCTGGCCAGGTCAAGCTTCTGATAAGGTATAAATGTTTTGGGGAGTGGCGTGGGCTTGGGAGTAGGTTTGGGTGTGGGTGCTGGTGTTGGGACTGGAGTGACAGCAGGAGTGGGTGTTGCGGCAACGCTAGCCAGGCTCAGGTCCGGCTCGCCGACATCGGGCACCGGTTCGCGCGGAACACGCTCGATGTCATCGCAGCAAACTAGCAGCAGGCAGCTAACTAGGCTCGTGATTGCTGCCGGGCGGCCTACTGACATGCTGGTCTTCCTGCTAGCGTTTGAAAAATGCGACGGCTGTGATAATTGCCCCGAGGATGCTGAGGATCGACATTAATCCGCTGGGCATGAAGCTGGCACCGCTCATCGCTGCAGGTAAGAAGCGACCGGCCAATGCCAGCGCGATTACAAAGCCGAGGATCAGACCGGTAAGCGG
>CAZHRP010000028.1:0-10988 GCA_964535055.1 uncultured Chthoniobacteraceae bacterium | reverse complement strand
AGGAGGCCAGTAGCAAGACCCCGGAAACTCCTCCGGCAATCAAGGATGGCATACTGTCAGCTTTAAGGTAGCCCATCACACCGCCGACGATGGTCAGGATGGCAAATACGAGTAGATAAAATTTTGCGATTACTAACATGCGGCTAGTAAAGCCAGCTGCGGCGCAGGTGCAAGTCCGTAATAACAATATTATCAGGCATCCGCTGTAGCAGGCCTGCCCTCTGATTGGCAGCAGGCTGTATCGTACGGGGGGAGAATCTTGCCAGACCGACTAGTTTGATGCCGCAGCTTCTGCCGGATCCACATTGACCCTGCGACCGCCCTGGTCGAAACGTACAGTGCCGTCGACTAGTGAATAGATGGTGTAATCGCGACCGAGTCCAACGTTACGGCCTGGCTTCCATTTGGTCCCGCGCTGGCGCAAAATGATATTGCCGGCAATAACTTTTTCACTGCCAAATTTTTTCACACCTAAGCGTTTGCTAACGCTGTCGCGACCGTTCTTAACACTGCCCTGTCCTTTTTTATGTGCCATGATGCAAGTTCCTGAATATAACAGTTAAATTGAAATTGATTCGATTTTGACCTGGGTGAGCTGGCGCCGGTGGCCGACGGTGCGATGATAGCCTTTGCGGCGATGAAATTTGAAAGCGATGAGTTTTTTAGCTTTGTGCTGGTCGAGTACTTTGCCGGTGACTGATGCACCCTCAATAGCCGGATGCCCCTTGGTGATGGTGGTGCCGTCGACATGCAGGAGTACATCGTCGAAGGTTAATTTATCATCGACCGGAACATCGAGCTTTTCGACATTGATCACATCACCTTCGGCAACCTTATACTGTTTACCACCTGTTTTTATAACTGCGTAAGCCATAATTTATTCCTCTTTTTCAAACGGGTCGTGGAATTTGACATTTAGCGGTCAGTTTGGCAAGCAAAATCAGCAAGATTTTGATCATCTCGAATTTCCTTGCGGATATGGTATGTTGCGAGGCGATGTTTGACGGTCTGGAAATGCATTTGAAGATACCGGACCAGTGGCAGGCTGAGGCGGTTCAGGATTTGCGTAGTGGATTGGATATTGTGGTTGATGCTCCGACTGGAGCCGGCAAGACTTGGATCTTTGAGGAGTTTGCTACTTCGCGGCTGGGGAGGTTACGCAGCCAGATGGTATACACAGTACCGACTCGGGCTCTGGCTAACGATAAGTTTAGTGTTTGGCGGGCACGTGGGTGGGAAGTTGGTTTGGCTACCGGTGATGCGGCAGTTGCAGTGGATGCGCCGTTACTGGTAGCTACTCTTGAGACCCAGAGTGAGCGGTTCTTGCGTGGCGCTGGCCCGGCGCTACTGGTGGTCGATGAGTACCAGATGCTGGCTGACATACAGCGCGGGGCACGTTACTCGCAGCTATTGTCACTAGTCCCATCTGACACCCAGCTGTTATTACTGAGTGGTAGTGTTGGTAATCCTGAAATTGTATGTGACTGGTTATCCGGCCATGGCCGCGAGGTTAAGCTCATCCGGGCTGGTGAACGTCCTGTGCCACTGGATGAGTTGCCGGTTGCAGGTCTGTCGGCAGCCCCACGTACTGTGACCGGTTGGTGGTCGCGCTTGGCGGCAGCGGCATTACTATCTGACCTGGCACCATTGCTGATCTTTTCACCTCGCCGCAGTGCAGCGGAAAAACTGGCGCGGCGGATTGCCGAGGCATTGCCGAACCCTGATCCGTTACCGTTACCGGCAGCTGCAAAGCGGGCTCTCGGTAAGGAGTTGGCCAACCTGGTCGAGCGGCGAGTGGCCTACCATCATAGCGGCTTGGAGATGCTGGCGCGCAGCGGAGTGATTGAGCCGCTGGCCAGGCATGGGCAGTTGCGGGTGATCGTAGCGACAACCGGGCTGGCGGCCGGCATCAACTTTTCGGTGCGCAGTGTCTTGGTTTCTGAAACCAGCTACCAGGATGGGCCATTTACCCGTCATTTGCGACCGGATGAATTGCTCCAGATGTTTGGTCGTGCCGGCAGGCGGGGGCTTGATGATATCGGCTATGTACTGGCATTACAAGAAGGGGCGCGGCTGACAGATGCCGCGCCCGTCAAGCTGGCAAGGAATGAGCGGGTAGAATGGTCTGGCTTGTTGCGGCGGATGGAAATTGCCAGTGAAGAGGGGCACCAGCCGTTGGTGGCAGCCCGGGAAATGGCTGAGAGGATGTTTGCCAAGGTGGATTTGTTTGCCGCTGACAGTGAACAGGCGAGGAATGGCCAGTCGAATGCGTCGGAGCACCTCATGAGTCATGGACCGATGCGACTGGAGTTGATGGACTCGCGTGGTGAGTGGCAACTTGGCAGTAGCTATAAGGAAAACCGGGTACCATTTGCTGAGTGCCAGGTTTGGTACCGGAAGCAGTTGGTACCAGCGCTATCCTTAGCAGAGGTGGTGCGCCCGCTGGGAAATGGAAGCCTGTGTAAATTGCAGCGTGGTCGAAATGGCAAGCGGGGCCGGTATGGCAAGCAACTGGCGGTTGGAAGGCGGCTGGCCGGCGGGGTTGAGTTGTTACCCTGGCTGCGCAAGGCTGCCGGTTTGCAGCGCCAGCAGATTACCAGTGAAGAAAAATTTCTGCTGCTACTCAAGCAATGCCTGCACAAGCTTCACTACGGCCAATTGCATGACCTGCAAGAGCATAACAATGTACTCTATGCACGCTGTGACTTTGCGGCTGAGAAAACTGCTGCCTACCGGGACAGCCATGGTGTCAATCTGCTGCAGCCCCCGCGGCGGCAGGCTATCCTACACTCGGAACTGGCAATCGAGTCTCCGGCGACAGGTGAATTTGAACCCGCACGAAATTCGCCATTATACTACTGGCGGCGCTTGGGTTTGATCGACCGGCATGCAGTGCCGACAGCCCGTGGCCGAATAGCAGGCAGGTTTCATGGTGGTGAGGGTTTAATGATAGCCGCAGCCCTCGAAGATAAGAGCTATGATATTAGTGAACTAGTTTATGATCTGGCTAATATTCGGGCGGGTGAGAGGTTTCGTGATGGTGCGGGAGCAGGTGAGCGGCTGGCCTACGCTGCGCGACATGCCTATGGTACGCTGGATATCGAGGGAGTGTTGGACCGTGGTTTATGTCCCAGTTATGGTGACGGGGCCGCTACCCTGATACGTGCAGGTGTGCAGCAGGCTTTACGTGAAGGTATTTCCAATGGTGACTACCAGCGGATGAAGATCGAGTGGCAAAGTCTTCTGCGGCAGCTGGTGTGTGCTTCCGATCCGGGCGGAGAGCGGTGGCGGGAATTGGTGACTGCAGCGGCTGAACTGATCGAAGACGACCTGCGGAAGGTGTCTGCGGCTGAGCCGTTGATCGAGCAGGCGGTGCTCAATAAGAATACCAATCATACTTTGCGGCGTAGTCACTTTTGTTAGTTTGCTAAGAGAGATGGTAGACTGTCGGGCGATACTGCGATAGGATTGATCATTATGAAGCCATTTTTGCTGCGCTGGTTAATAACTACGATAGCCGTATTGGTAGCAAGTACCTTGTTGCCGGGAATCGAGGTAAGTGGAGGGTTGCTGGCATTGGTCGCAGCTTCGCTGTTTCTGGGGATCATCAATGCCTTGGTGAGACCGATCTTACTGCTACTGAGTATCCCGCTAATCCTGGTGACCATGGGATTATTTCTGCTGGTACTGAATGCATTGCTGCTGTGGGTGGTTGGTGGGTTGGTGCCGGGCTTTCAAGTAGACGGCTTTTGGAGTGCATTTTTTGGTGCCCTATTGATCAGCATAACTACTTGGATCATGAGCGCGTTTTTTCGTGATTCAGAGGGCCGTATCCAAGTGCTTACCCATCACAGCCAGGCAGGCAAGCCGGGTGGCAGCGGGGAAGTTATTGATATCTAAAGCAGCCTGTTAATGCCGGTACCGGAGGTAAAAATATGCGGGGTGTGCAGGGTCGAAGACGCTCAGCTTTGCAGTGTCGCAGGAGCTGATGCCATCGGCATTAATCTCCACCCCGGCTCCAAGCGCTACCTGGAGTGGGCTGCCGCACAGCCATTGCTGGAAGAGATGAACGGACGATTGCGCAGGGTGGCAGTGGTGGTAAATTTAGCATTGGCAGAGATCGAAAAGATTTGGGCTAGTGGCCTGCTGGAAGAAGTTCAGTTGCATGGTGATGAGTCTGCAGATTTCTGCTGTACTTTGCTGGAGCAGGGGATCGTTGTCAGTAAAGCAGTGCCGGTTATCAGCGAAGCCACCATTGACCTGCTGGCCGGCTACCCTGAGCAAATGGCATTCCTGCTGGATGCACATGTCCCGGGCCAGCGCGGTGGCACCGGCCGGGTTGCTGATTGGCAACTGGCACGCCAAGTAGTGGCGACGTTGGCACATTCCAGAGTGCTGCTTTCCGGTGGCTTGACGCCGGATAATGTGGCGACAGCGGTGCAACAGGTGCGGCCAGCAGGCGTTGACGTCGCCAGTGGTGTTGAAAGTTCTCCGGGAGTCAAAGACGAATCACTGGTGCGTGCTTTTGTCGAACGGGTAAAGTCAGCAGGTAATAATATTACCGCGTGAGCTTGAGAAGCATGAGCTGTTTGAGGCACAAGGCATGCAATGTGTTACAAAGTTGTAACTTAGCGTGGTTTGACGCAGCTACTGTTAAAAGAGAAGTTTTTTTTTTTGCAGGGAACTTGCGCGGTCAGGCCAAGTAAGTCACCTGCAAGTACTTGCAGGGTGGCTGATTATTGCGGCCGCAGCTGGGAACAAAAAGCAATGCGATCAAGCCAATCATTCATTCTACCATGCTGCTGCCACAGATATATAATGTGGGCGATACTGTTAATGGTCGCGGGTAGTTGCTCTTTACCAGCTGCTGACAAACTGGTCATTAAAGGTTCCGATACCCTCGGCGCGAAGATGGTTCCGCAGACATTGTTTGTGTTTGAGCATGAGGGTGCCGAAATGCAATTGAAGGATGCCGATTACCTGAGCTGGAAAGAAGCCAACCCGGATGCTCAAACTACCGACCTCAAGTCATTCAGTTATAGCGGCGGTGGGATATTGCCGTGTATTATTGGTACGATCCTGCTGACGGTTGGATCGATGATTATTACTCTGACACTGGGGATATTTGCCGCAATATTTTTGAGTGAATACGCCAAACCTGGCACACTGTTGAATTCGATCCGCCTGTCTATTTTGAACCTGGCGGGGGTGCCTTCAATCGTCTTTAGACTATTTGGTTTGGGAATGTTCGTATTATTTTTTGGTTGGAATGTTTCGTTACTGGCAGGGTGCTTTACGCTGGCGTTCATGGTATTGCCGGTCATCATTACGGCCAGTGAAGAAGCCATGCGTTCCATACCCCAGGGCTTCCGCGAAGGGTCGCTGGCGTTAGGTGCGACCAAATGGACGGCCATCAGGACGAATGTGCTACCCTACGCCCTGCCGGGCATACTGACATCGATCTTACTACGCATCCGTATGCGCAAATTATATAAATGGTAATATCAGGAACCCTGCAAATTAATTAAGCTAGCAACTATGAAAGAAGAGACGACTTCAATCGAACCATCACTGATGCCGGCTGCAGAGGCCACAGACGCGATAATCAAAGTCAACGAACTGGACTTTTTTTACGGGACTAAACAAGCCTTGTTCGGAATTAATCTGGAAATACCGAGACAGCGGGTAACCGCATTTATCGGCCCTTCCGAAAAGCAAACTGAGGATTATATAACCGGCAGATTTGGCTAACTGACATCTATCAACTTGATGTAAATTCAGGCAATGCCGCCGCAAGATAAACATATTCTCTCGGGCTTTTCTGAAACGATAAGCAGGCTACGTGATGATGTATTAATCATGGGCAGCCATGCTCTGCGAGGCATGGATAATGGTGCCCGCGGCCTGCTTGAGCGTGATTCAGAGCTGTGCAATTCCGCCATCGCAGACGACGAGGAGATTGATAATCTTGAGAAGCAGATCGATAGTACCGGGGTCAAGATACTGGTGCGATTTACGCCCGTAGCGGCTGATTTGCGAGAGGTAGTGTCGGCCATGAAGATTGCGACTAACCTGGAGCGGGTTGGCGATCAGGCGGTGACCATTGCGCGGCGAGGGCGTCGCTTGAACAGCAACGAAGAACTTGAGGAGTTGGGAGAAATGGCGGAACTGTTTCGCATTGCCCGCAGCATGTTATCTGAGTCGATGAGATGCTATGGCGAACGTGACGTCAAGCGGGCCGCTGAGTTAATCGGTGAAGACCAGCTATTGGACGACAGGTGTCATGAGTTTGATAACCAACTGGGTGAATTTATCAAGCGCAAGCCGGAAGCGGTCCACAATTTATTGAACCTTATTTTTATCAGTCGCAGCCTGGAACGGATTGGCGACCATGCAGCCAATATTGCCGAGGGTGTGATCTTCCTGGAAGAAGGTCGGGATGTGCGCTACAGCGGCACTGGCAAGTAAACAATACTACTTCTGTGCGGGAGCCTGGGGCTTTGGCGGAAGATTGATTTTGACGTCGGCCTGCTGGATGAGTGCCCTGAGCAGTTGTTGCACCTGCTCCTGCTGTTTTTGATTTTTCAGGAAACCTTCTATTTGAGATTTGGCCTCATCGACCGGAACTGTGCGGGCATCTTTGCGGTCAGTTACTTTGATCAAGTGATAACCAAATTTTGATTTTACCGGATTAGTAATTGTATCGATTTCAGCTGCGAATGCGGCATTGGCGAACTCTGGAACCATACGGTCTTTAGTAAAGAAATCGAGGTCGCCTCCTTGGTCTTTGGAGTCTGGATCTTCGGAGTGTTGTTTGGCAAGCTCGGCGAAATCAGCACCTTCATCGAGCTGACTTTTGAGCTTATCGATAGCCTGTTTTTTTTCGGCCAACTGCTCGTCGGTGAGATCATCAGGTGTGGTAATGAGAATATGGCTGGCCCGCACCATTTCCGGTTGTTTGAATGTTGTCTGGTTATCTTCGTAGAACTCCTGGATTTCGGCATCAGTGACTGTCGCATTATCACCTACTCTGGAGGTAATCCATTCGCGCTTTCTCAAGTTGTCGGAGATCGTTTTTTTAACATCTTCAAGGGATTGGCCATTCTGCTGCAGCATTTTGTTCATTTCCTCTTCGTTGGGAAACTGGTCTTTAAATTTTGAAAAATTTTCTTCGACTAATTTGTTATCGATTTCAATTTTAGCTGCTTTTTCGCTTAGCAATTCATCGATAATTATGTTGTCGAGAACCTGATGGTATCCTGTGAGCAGCATTTGTGGTGGTACCTGGTCGATAGTTCTGCCGGAGCGTGCCAGTTGCTGGCTGACTGCAGCTTTCAGTTCAGCGCTGCTGATGTTGCGCCCATTGACCGTGGCGACTGGATCTTTGAGTTCGATGGTTGCCGGAGCGGCAGGGGCATCCGGTGTGGGTTGTTCTTCTTCTGCTGATGCCGTGATTATCAGTAGCAGGCTTATGGCAAATCCGTAAATAGCTTTATTTTTTAGCATGTGGGACACCATGGCAGCTATTACAGCTATTGCCAACAGGATTTCTAACTTTTCTTGGGCTTCATATTTCAAGCTGCGATAATTGATAGTTTCTGCTAAGTAATGGTGATGAGAGCGACTGAGTGGGGCAGACTTTTTTGGATTGGTGGGGTAACTGGAGTGCTGTTGGCAGCTTGTAGTGGTGAGCGTGATAATCAGCTGGTCGTCGGTATGGAGCTTGCTTACCCGCCCTTCGAAACAGTTGCCGAAGATGGGGAGCCGATGGGGGTTAGTGTTGATATGGCACATGCCCTTGGTGAATCACTTGAGCGTGAGATTATTATCCGTAACATCCCGTTCGATGGGTTGATACCGGCCCTGAAAACAGGGCGCATCGATTTGATAATTTCATCGATGACAAAAACCCCTGAGCGTGATCAATCGATTGATTTTTCAGCACCTTACGTGAGCACTGGACTGTGTTTGTTGGTCGCCAAGGACAGGGGTATTAAAAGTATCAATGATTTGAATGAAAGCGGTCGCACGGTTGTGGTCAAAAAAGGAACAACCGGGCACATTTATGCAGCCGCTCATTTATCACAGGCTGATATCCGATTACTTGACAAAGAGACGCTATGCGTGCTCGAGGTAGCCAGCGGCCGGGCGGATGCATTCATCTACGACCAGATTTCGGTCTTACGCAACTGGCAGCTCAATTCTGAAACTACGGTTCCTTTGCTGGAACCATTTCAGAAAGAATACTGGGCAATTGGATTGCGTGAAGGGGAGACAGAATTGCGGCAACAAGTGGACCAGTTTCTGGCCGACTATCGTGATGCGGGTGGCTTTCGCGAGCTGGCACAGAAATATTTTGATGATGAGCAGCAGGCGTTTGATAAATTTGGAGTACCCTTTGTGTTTGATGTTAGCCAACCGACTGTGCAACCGGGAGCTGCCCAGTGAGCTTTGGCGGGGCTTCGGTTGAGCCAGCCCGATCCGGATACCCAGGATTTTTCCTTAAGCTGGTATTTCTGTTGGCAGTTGTAGGCGGGTTTATCTCTTTTCTGTTTTTGGGTTTGTCTGATTACAACTGGAATTGGACGGCGGTGACTCCTTACTGGCAGCTATTCCTGCGCGGCTGGTTGATGACGATAGCGATCTCCATCTGTGCATTAGTTGGCAGTATGCTAATCGGGCTCCTGGCGGCGCTTGCACAAGGCAGTAGCATATCCGTCTTGCGGCTGCTTGCTACCCTGTATGTGGAGATAGTTCGTGGTTCACCATTACTGGTTCAAATTCTGGTGCTTTACTATGCAGTGTTCGAGGTATTTGGCTTACGCGACGCCTTTACGGCAGGTGTACTGATTCTTTCATTGTTTGCAGGAGCATACATTGCAGAGATGTTGAGGGCCGGGTTTGCCAGTGTCGGTCGTTCGCAACTGGAATCTGCGATGGCGGTAGGATTTGATCGCTGGCAGCGGTTCAGGTACGTGATCGTACCACAGGCATTGCGCCATGTGATACCACCACTGACCGGACAATTTGCATCGATCATAAAAGATTCATCGCTATTATCGGTAGTCTCAGTCAGGGAGTTCACATTAAGTGCCCAAGACATCAATTCGGCGACCTACAGCCCGTTTGAAAGCTATTTACCGCTGGCAGCCGGATACTTGTTGCTAACCGTGCCGGTTTCGTTGTGGTCGCGCCATCTGGAAAAGAGGTTCCGCTATGAAACTTGAGCTGAACTCAGTTACCAAGTCATATGGTGGTGTTCCGGCTTTGGCTGACATCAACCTTACTCTGGCTGATATTGGCTGTACGGTATGTGTCGGGCCATCGGGGGGTGGCAAGTCCACTTTGCTGCGGGTGATTGGTGGCCTAATCGCCCCCGACTCCGGAAATGTTGTATTAAATGGTGAAGCGGTAATATTTCGCGAGCGGGAACTGGCTATCTATCGCAGACGAATCGGCACCGTGTTTCAAGCTTACAACTTATTCCCGCATATGAGTGCCATGCGCAATATCGTACTGCCGCTGATTAAAGTGCATGGATTATCAGAAGAACAAGCCACTGAAAGGGCGCACGAAGTACTGGACAGGTTTCAATTAGCACAGCACTCCGCAAAGTACCCTGCCGAGCTTTCCGGTGGTCAGCGCCAACGGGTAGCCATTGCGCGGGCCGTTTCGATTCGACCGGAGTTGTTGCTGTTTGACGAGCCAACATCAGCACTGGATCCGGAAATGGCGGCGGAGGTGCTCGACCTGATAGAAGAGCTGCGACAGAACCAGGCCCAGATAATATTGGTTACCCACCAAATGGCATTTGCCCGGCGGGTGGCAGATTGTGCACTCTACCTGGCCGGTGGCCGGGTGCTTGAATGCTCAAACGGTAACACTTTTTTCTCCGCTCCCCAACACCCGGAACTCGATGCATTTCTGCAGAAAGTCATGCGTTACTAAATCCAGATCTGCGCTGGAATTTTGTGAACAGTCGACTATGCTGCCGGGATGGCTAATCAATCAGCTATAGGAATTATTGGCGGCAGCGGACTGTACGATCTGGAAGGAATCGAAGAGCGTCAGGAATTGCGGATCGAAACCCCATTTGGTCAGCCTTCAGACGCATTGCTGGCCGGAAAACTGAGTGGTCGCCAGGTTTACTTCCTGCCAAGGCATGGCCGTGGTCATGTCATTATGCCGCATGAACTCAACCACCGGGCAAACATCTGGGCGCTGCGCTCGCTGGAAGTTCGCTTCATTGTTAGTGTAACTGCTGTCGGTAGCCTGCAGGAGCGTTATGCCCCACGCGATATTGTGGTTCCTGGTCAGGTTTATGATCGAACCAGCAGGCGCTCAGAGCATACGTTTTTTGGGTGTGGGATTGCTGCGCATGTCAGTATGGCAGACCCGTTCAGTGCCGGATTGCGCCAATTGCTGGTCGAGAGTGCGCGTGAGTTAGGAGCCGCTGTTCATGACGGTGGCACCTACGTCAACATGGACGGCCCGGCATTTTCAACCAGGGCAGAGTCCAATGCTTACCGGCAACTGGGCTTCGATGTCATTGGCATGACCAATTTTGGCGAGGCCAAACTAGCCAGAGAGGCAGAAATTGCACTGGCTACCTTAGCCATGATTACCGATTACGATTGCTGGAAAATTGATGAAGACCCGGTAAGTGCCGAATCTGTCGTCGGCCACCTGATGGCCAATGCGACCGCTGCCAAACAAGTTGTTGCCAGGGTGATTGAGCGGATTCCGGAGCAAGCCGACTGGCCGGAGCACCAATCGCTGGATCTCGCAATCCTGACTGATCGTTCGCTATGGCCGGAGGAGACCAAGCGTTCACTAGAGCCTATCCTGTCACGTTTCAAGACTTAGGCTCTGTTAGCATTCTAAAGAAATTCTCTTGCGCTACGAGCACGGAATGATAATCATTTACTACTACGGTGAGGTGACTGAGAGGCCGAAAGTAGCTCTTTGCTAAAGAGCCGTACCCCAAA
>CAZHRP010000027.1:9887-18298 GCA_964535055.1 uncultured Chthoniobacteraceae bacterium | reverse complement strand
TTATTATTTGGCGGGCCATGTCATGACTTTCATTGCGGGCTGCGCGGCTTCAAGCGGGAAGCTTACCATCGCTTGCAGTTGAATTCGCCGGGCATGGAATTTGCCAGTGAGATGATTGTGTCTGCACTAAAGAAAGACCTAAAAATCAGTGAAGTCGGAGTCAGCTTGCGCCAGACTGCCAGTAACCGGAAGTCACACCTTAAGCCCTGGCGGGATGGTTGGCGGCATCTGCGACTGATGCTAAAGATGCGGATTCACTGACGGCTCGGGATAGAATCTGGCGGTGAGCTGCCGTTACTCTGGGCTGGCGCTTGACCTTTGCGCCAGACTGTCCTCTCGATACCGCTGTCGATGCTCCCGGCGGGAGGTGGCAGCATATATCTGGTAGCAGGTTGCCAGCCCATACTGAGTAGCAATTGGTTAAAGTATTCGCCCGTCTTTAAGTCTAGCGACCTGGAAACCACCAGTTGGCGGGTCGCCGGGAGGTATCTGGCAAAGTCGGCTGACTCAGCGACAGGTAATAACAAATCCTCAGGCACGCCATTAATACTTCCGCTATCCTGCCAATTTTTTGCCTGAGCCTCTACCTGGTTGATTTCACTGGCCAGCCTTCTTGGGGCGTCTCCCGCAGGATTATAGGCAAGCTCTTTGTCGTAGATAAAGAAATGTCTAACGGCAGAGTTAGACTCGTAGAACAGCTGTTGCATGAATAAGTGGCTACTGTCCGTTACGTGGAATACGGCCGGTGGTTGCCATTGACCACGGCTGAGCGGATAAAGCGGCTGCATCGCAGATGGTGGTGCGGATGAAGGCTGCGGAATGCCAGCCAATCCTGCAAGGCCGAGTAGGACAACCAGAATAACTGCGGATAGCCGGCCACCCAGGAGTGGCAGAATGGCAGCGGTCAAGACGCCATAGGCCAGCGCGACTGGCAGGAAATAACGGTTAAGAAAAACCGGCATGGCAAGCTGGGAAAGCAGCCAGATCAGTGGTGGCACAGCGAGTAAAGTGCAAGCGGACCAAACTGCAACTGATGGCTGGTCGCTGCTGAGCTGGCAGGAAGTTTTCCCGATGACTGCCACTGCTCCGATGATGGCCAGAATGATGGGCAGCCACGGATTGAGTCCGATCATGAGATAGCCATCCGGTAGCATCTCAAGTGACGGTGGTGCGCGCCAACTCCAAGGTGCTTCCAGTTGACGCAGATTCAGGATTGCAGGCAAGTA
This sequence comes from uncultured Chthoniobacteraceae bacterium, assembly GCA_964535055.1. Classification (GTDB taxonomy): domain Bacteria; phylum Verrucomicrobiota; class Verrucomicrobiia; order Chthoniobacterales; family CAKUMP01; genus CAYUDZ01. The sequence goes on along the minus strand of CAZHRP010000027.1, from coordinate 17,072 downwards.
GGCGAGCAATAAAAGGCCCGCGGGCACGACCGTAACAACAGTCGTTAACCAGCGACTAAGCTCCCTGTAACCAGCCAGCAGATACGCCAGGGCTAATACGGCTACATAAAGGATACCGAATAGGTGGCTGAAAGTTAAGAGCAGCGCACACAGTGCGAGTGCAGGCAATTGCCATGGTGCCATACGTTTGTCCCGGGCCAGTAACAGTGCCAGCAGCAGCGCGCTGAAACCGAGCAGCATTCCGTAGCAGCGAAAGCCACCGCCATGCAGGTAGATTTGGTTTGACCCAAGTAACAGCACCGAAATCGCAGCCACAGCAATACTAAATCCATACCTCGCAGCCAATTGCCAATGTAGCATCACTGCGCCACCGAGAGTGATCAGTAATGATGGCAGGCGCCAGGCAGCTTCCTGCGGGTAGCTTGCAATAGATGACAGTAATTGAGCCGCTAACGGCTGCAGAGTTGCACCCCAAAAGTAATGGATCAGGTAAAATGCGGGAAACATTCCGTCCCGTCCCTGCCAGATACCATGCCAGACAGTGCCAAGCGGCACTTGCGGTTTGCCACACATAAAAAACGACAGGATTTCATCCGACCAGAATGGAGCATTACCGGCGCGTGACAGCCACAGCAACGAGTACACAAGCAAGGGTAAACCGAGCAGTGCCAGACGGCTGGTGATGATGCCGAAAGTTCTCCATCGTGACTGAATCGGCTGCTTGGCGAATTGCTCCATCGTTCAGCTTCTTCCGCCGCCACCAATTTCGATGGATGAATCTTCCCATAACCGGATACCACCCCGGAATGCATCCTTGTTGCCGCCGATGCTTGCCCAATCCGGCACCTGCTCAAGGAATTTTGCACAGCCACCGCCGATCACCACGTTTTGTGCCAGCAATGAATCCTTGAGTAAATTGACCACTTCCCATACCGCCTTTTGCCACTTGCTTTGACCAATCAATTTGAGGGTTGCTTTGCTGATGGCATCTTCCAGGGTCTTGTTTTTGGAGTAGCGCAACCGACAGAGTTCGAGCGGAACAATGCGCCCGCAATCGATGATTGCGGAACCCAAGCCGGTGCCGAGCCCGAGAAAAAGCATCCGCCCGCAATCATTGTACGCACCCAGAGCCTGGAGTGCAGCATCATTAATGACTTTAGTTGGCTTGCCAAGAACAGCTTCAAAATCATAGTTGATCCAGCCTGCCCCGATATTACTGGGATCTGCGATGATCCGGCCGTCCCGCACTTCTGCCGGAAAGCCGACGGTGATGACATCCGGGTTGGTCTCAGCTACCAGCGGCTGGGCTAGCTTTAAAAAGTCTGAGGGAGAAAACTGGGCGCCGGATGGTTCCTTCCATTTGCCGTCATGTCCGGTTATCCGGAATTTGACGTTGCTGCCGCCAATGTCTATGACCAGCACTTTCATGACGAAATGTTAATAGCACAAGCTAAAGCGGAGCAAGCAGTTGTGCCGTCTGCACTGGCAGTTGGTCAGATCCTGGCGCAAAATTCTTCGAGGCGGTCGAGGCCTTTTTTTAGTATATCCATACCACAGGTATAGCTGAGCCTGACGGTGTGATCAGCACCAAATGCAATCCCCGGAATAACTGCTACATTGGCCTTGGAAAGCAGGCTGTCGGCAAAATTCTGAGATGTTAACTCTGTCTTAGTGATATCTAACAACATGTAGAAGGCACCTTGCGGCTGCACAACATCCAAGCGCGGGATCGACTGGATGCGGCTCACCATGTACTGCCGGCGCATATCGAATTCTGCACGAACATCATCGAGGAAGCTTTGGTCGCCAGTCAGGGCTGCCACTGCGCCATGTTGAGCAAATGATGTTGGATTGGAGGTCATGTGGCTTTGCATGGAATTGATTGCAGCTGCAGTACTTTCTGGTGCACCGAGGTAACCGAGTCGCCAACCGGTCATTGAATATGATTTACTCAGTCCATTAACGGTTATGGTCAGTTGTTGGATCTCCTCGTTGAGCGAGCCAATACTGACATGCTTAACATCATCATAAATGAGGTTTTCATAGATCTCATCTGAAAGGACAATAATTTCCTCTTCCAAGGCAACTTCAGCCAGTGCTTCAAGTTCTTCGCGGGTGTAGACCGATCCGGTAGGATTACCCGGAGAGTTAATGATGATCATTTTGGTGCGTGGAGTCATCGAGTTCTCGAACTCTTCGGCTGTGATTTTCCAGTTATTGTCGGGTGAGGTGTCGACCATTACCGGAGTTGCACCGGCGATCCGAACCATCTCCGGATAGCTTAACCAGTACGGGGCGGGAATGATAACTTCGTCGCCCGGATTACAAGTGGCCATTATGGCATTGGCGCATGAATGTTTGGCACCGCAGCTAACAATCACCTGGCTGGGATTGTAGCTAAGTGCGTTTTGCTCGAAAAACTTTTCCGTAATTGCGGCACGCAGTTCTGGGATCCCGGAGCTTGGTGTGTATTTGGTCAGACCGGCTTCCAGGGCTTCAATAGCTGCAACTTTAATATGCTCGGGTGTATCAAAATCCGGTTCGCCGCCGGCAAAGCCGCAAACATCAATACCATCTGCCAGCATTTTTTTAGCCTTGCTGGTAATTTCCAAAGTGACCGAAGGGGTGAGTGAAGTGACTCTATCTGATAATTCCATTGCCTGAGATTTTTAAATAAGGGACTGTTGAATAATAAATTATTGTTAAGGCTCCAGTTGGGAGCAAGCGGCAAAACTAACTGCCGCGATTACGGTGGTCAACCGGGAAGTTGAAGATGCACAAAGCAACTGGCAGCTATTCGGTAAGATCGACCAATGACGGCTCATCGCCGCGATCAGCTTCCGGCAGGATGACTTCGACCAGGCGATCTATGCCTGAGTGGGCGTAACTGCTATTCGGGTAGAGTTGGCGGGCTTTGAGGTACCATGCCAGGCTGGATCCCACCCGCTCTTCAGCTTCCAGTTGCTCTGCCTGTCTGAGCGTGGCCACAAAGTCGGCGGCTTTAGTGGTTAATTCTGCGCGCAGCTGGTTGAGTTTATTATCGTCCGGAAACTCCTTGAACATGCGCTCGGTTTGCTCCCAGGCCCCGGCGCTATCGCCGTGCCGCGCCATTTCCTGGGCTTGTATGATAGCCGTCTCGATCTTTTGCATATCCCTGAGCACCTGGGTGAGTGTTTCTTGTTTTTCGGGGTACATGGCAGCGGCAGCAATGAAGCGGACTTGATCTTCGTAAATCTGACGAAAATTTTTCTGACTGTAGAGCCGTTCGAGATCGGCAAGCGCCTGCATTTGCGTGTCTGACTGGCTGAAGATAGCAGCTGATACCTCAGCCAGGTCAGGGTTACGTGGCCAGATTTCGGTAGCGGCACGCAGTTCAGTTTCGAGTGTTTCACGATCACCGCTGACTGCGGCATTCTTGGCCTTGGCCAGGTGCATGGCGCTGACCGTACGGGCGGTCTCGATGGCGGCCAGTGCTTTCGACGGATCAAAGTCTTTGGCGATGGTCTTTAGTTTATTAACGTTTTCTTCAGCCAGCGTATAATCTTTAACTTCCAGTGCTGAGATAAGCTGATTGGAAAGCTGGGTAAATTCTAATGCGCGGCGTTTTTTTTCACGGGTAAGAGTGCGCAGTGGCGGCAGGTACTCGCCAATAACGAACGCTTCGCCAAGTCGCTTGGTAGCGCTTTCCAGTTCATTTTTATCGAGCAGGAAATTGTAGGAGTCCACACCTTCCCTGACGTCGCGGATCATTTCATTGGCGAGCGAGTCGAGCACTGCGACAGTGGGAGGCATGCCGGTGGTACTGGCAAACAAGTCTTTGGCGTCACCTTCGACACGCAGCAGCGTATCGCCATCGCTGAACATGGCACGGTAAAACCGGGTGCCAATAAGTACATGCTGAAATCTGCGTTGCAAGAAATGCTGAACGAGCAGCGACTGAAATTCAATTTTGGATTGCAGCAGAGTGGCTTCGCGTTTGATTTTATTGGCCTCCATCAGCGCCAGTACCTCGACTTTGCGGCGAATATAGGGCTCAACCCGCAGGTCGTTCTGTAATGCCCGCTGTTGTTTTCGGTTTTGCTTATTATCGGCATCGCCAGTCAATTTCACGGAAACATCTTCCGCCACCATTTTTGCATTCCACTCATGTTGTTTGAGCTGTTCTTCAAGATTCTGGTTAGCAGCCCGCAAGCGGGCACGTTCGCTGCGCGCCAGCCAGATAGAGTACACAGCATCAGCAATCGAGTCGCACAGGTTGGCATCAATCTGGTAATTTGAAGCCTGTGGCAGCAGGCTGAATGCTTCGTCAATACGCTTTGGCGTGTATTGCCCGGGTGCCAGCAGGTCAGTGATTTGCTCGAGTAATGCGCGATACTCTTGGTCGTCTTCGGTAGTAGCAGCCGGAGCATTGAGGTATTTTTCAAAGCGTGCCTGAAAGACGCGATTATTGGAAATTTGCCAGTTTTTGCCATCCCAGGAGAGGATTTCGTTACCCGGGTTAAAGAATGGGACGTCTTGACCTAAAAAATCAGACTGGTTGCCCAGCGGTGAACCAGCAGGCTCCTTATTGCTCTCTCTGGAAGTGACTGTTTGGGTAGTTTGTCCGCCTTCGACACTGCTGGGATTTTGCGAGTAGAGCAAAGTAGCCGGCAGCAGGCCAATAAGCAGGGTAAGCAGGCAGTGATACTGATTGGTAAAATGATTCATGATTTTTTCAGATCCTTGGCTAATAGAATTCCATCTTCGACCACTTCCAGCTGCAACAGAAAAGATTGCCCTTTCTGGATATTAATATCGGACAGGTCAGGCGGCACCAGGACCGGTAATAAGGCATTATCGGGGGTGGCTTGCACTTCAATCGCGATCAGGCGGCCGCGAACAGGTGACCAGGCCAATGATGAATCAATCATACCGTCTGCCTTGTACACATTGCCACGCAGAGCATCGGAGTTTTCGAGATAAGTCGCAACGTCCAGCTCGGGGATGGTACGATAAGGGTCATCCAACTCACCAAAAAAAGCACGACCAAGTATAACTGCTCCAATTACTACGATGCAGACGATAATAATCCACAATGGATTGATAGATTTGCTGGCTCTTCTTGGCATATTTACAACATAACTTTGTTCATGCGTGAGGAAAGTACTATTTATGCTTCAGTAAGATTTCGTAGGATTGCATGCACAGCTAATTTTACAAGTGGCTTTAAGGGTGTTGCCTGGTGGGATTTGCTGGATTCCTAATTTATCCTCAAAAGCGCGCGTTGCCGGTGATGGTCGGGTAGCCCCCAGCAAGGCTCGATGCAGACGAATGGTCTTTCTTAATACTGTAGCACAATCCATTGGTTAATAGTTTTGGGGCTGCGAAGACCTTATGCCTGAGGAAGCTATGGTTGCCACCCTGAATGAGTTTGCCCCGATAAAGAGATTGCTGCCCGACCAGGCGATGCAGAAAATAGCCCATGACAGTGGCGTGGTTACTCCATCCGCTTTGAGGTTCTCCAGTCAGGCCATCCCGATGTAAAACCCCGGTCCAGTCGCCATCGGCATTCAGGCAGCGAAGTGACACCAACTCGGCACCTGTCCGAAGAACTGTAAATTCCAGGCCTGCTGCCTGATCCAAGAATGTATCTGATAGTTGCTCTGCCACAGCGGTCAAGATACCAGAGGTAACCAGCAGTACAAACTTGCAATTTAGAGGTGGGCTGTAGTATCTGCTTTAACAAATTAACGTTTCCAAAAAAAATGCCTCGCCAACTGGACTCTGCCACCAAGAAGAAGTTTTTAAGTGATGTCGGTCATGATCTGGTGCAGCAGCATGGCAAGCAGAAGTATTATACTCAGCAGCAAGTCCAGAATAGCTGCCGTCGGCGAGGGTACGATATCGACTGGATCTGCTGGGCTTACTGCATCTACACCTCTCCGGAGACTTTTGAGGCTATCCATCGGGCCAGCGGTGAGGTCTGTGACTATATCGCCATGAAAGCGGCTGCGTTGCATGACCTAGCCGGCGGCTCTTTTCAGTTGCCGGACTTGGATCTTTCCTGGCTGGAGTGGCCGGATATTGATTTAAGTTCTATTTTTGACTGGGTAGACTGGAGTTAAGGGAAGCCGGGTAGGCCTGGCCCGGATCAATCACAAGCCATCTATCGTAGTGAGGCGCAGACCCCGAAGTAGTCGGGGCTGTGACCTCCTGCTTCGTCCCGATAAATCGGGACTACGCAGGACAAGCACCTCGCGCTGCGTCTCGCTACGAAGTTTGTGATTGATCCGGCCTCGGCGGCTGGCGTGACCGCTGACAATTTTCAATTGCAGTTGTCAGGACTCGCTGACTTGTTCATGCTGCCGAACATGAGGTTTACAAATCTGACCCGTGATCTCGAGATTGGAGCCAACTCATACCTGCTCGAGGTAGCGGGCCGGAAGGTCATCCTGGACAGTGGGTTGCATCCCAAGCGCGAGGGACTTGATGGGTTACCAGATTTTGATCTGCTGGGCAAAACTGAGATTGATTCGATTTTGATTACGCACGCCCACCAGGACCATATTGGGTCGCTGCCGGTGCTGCATCGGCTGCGCCCGGGGGCGGCAGTTTTTATGTCGGATCCGACCGCCCAGCTGGCGGATGCGATGCTGCATAATTCGGTCAGTGTGATGAAAAAAAAGCGGGTCAATACCGGTGATACTGCTTACCCGTTGTTCACCCACCGTGAAGTAGTGGACACCCTGAAGCGAGTGAACCGTAGTCCGTTGAGAACGCGTTGGACATTGCAGGGCGAGCGATTAACTCCCGGCGAGTCAGCTGAGGCCAGCTTTGAAATGCATCACGCCGGCCACATTCTGGGTTCGACAGGAATTCTCATTGATGGTGAGGGTAAACGCCTGTTTTACACTGGGGATGTCAATTTTGAGGACCAGTCACTCAGTCAGGGGGCCAGTTTTCCGACGGCAGGGATCGATACGCTAATCATGGAAACTACCCGTGGCGACAGTCCGCAGGCAGCAGACTTTACCCGTGAAGCTGAGGAACTGCGTTTTATCGAATGCCTGGAACAATCATTCGCGCGTGGCGGTTGTACTTTGGTGCCAGTTTTTGCTTTGGGTAAAACCCAGGAAGTGCTGGCCATGATCTATAAGTATCGCAAGCTTGGCAAGCTTACCACCAGGCCGGTGTATATTGGCGGGC
>CAZHRP010000027.1:0-9877 GCA_964535055.1 uncultured Chthoniobacteraceae bacterium | reverse complement strand
CAAGGTCAGTGGGATTACCGACCGCAACTCGGCCGCCTGGCCGCGCCAGTTAGCTGGAATCGGATTAGTCGACGCTACCGATGCTTTTACTCTGCGTAGCCGCGGCTTGCAGAAGACGCCAATCGATCGCCCACGGATTTACGCACTATCGAGTGGCATGATGACCGAAAAAACACTATCTAATGCCTTTGCGAGACGGGTCCTCGGCCATGCTAAAAGCAGTTTGTTTTTTGTTGGTTATACTGATCCGGAATCGCCTGCAGGGAAAATACGTGCCGCAGGCGTTGGAGGTTGGGCGACAACCGACGAGGATTTGCCAGAGCAGGAGATCAAGTGTCATATTGAGGAATTTAACTTCAGTGCACATGCCTCGCGAGAAAGCTTACTCGAGTACGCAGTAAAGTTGGCCCCGACCAAGATTGTGCTGGTCCACGGTGACCAACCGGCAATCGAATGGTTCAGGGTACAATTGACTGCTCAATTACCCTCGACGCAGGTGATTTTGCCACAGCCGGGGCAAACGCTGGATTTATAGCCAGATCACCCAGCCTGCTGAAGCTGCTGATTGGCTCAAGACTGCTTTATTTTTCCCGTAACAAGGTATTTGCGCTTTCTAGGCAAGAGGAGTATGGTTTTCATATGTTTTCCCGGAACAAATTAGTTACTGTTCTGGTTGTTTTAATCATTACGATTAGCTCCACCGCCATAGCCGAGACTCCTTACTCCAGCAGTGAGGACTTTGAGAAGTATGCTCGTAAGCTGAGGGAAAATGCTCTGATGCAGGTAAAGCCTCAAGTGTTCATTCCCACTACTTCTCGCCACCGCTACTCCAGATACCCATGGAAAAGAAATATTGTGACGACGGTTTTCTGGGTGGGTGAGTTACCGACACCCAACAACCCTACGCCAAATACTGCCAGTTCCTGGGACAAACGCTGGAAGTACAGCTTCGGCGGATATGATGACCCGGATCCAAAAGCACGTAAAGGGTTCCGCCCGGCGGCATTCGTTCCCCGCCAGAATCCTTTTTATGTGGCATTGCCTTACAACGACGTCATGCGTGGCGGGAAAACCCGTCCTGAAGCCCCGCGGGTAATACCTTGGTTCCGGGATCGCTTTGTCAAGCAAGGGCATACAGTGCTCAAAGGCAAATGGGTAGCTATTCGCAAGGGTCGCAAAGTCTGCTATGCGCAATGGGAAGACTGCGGCCCATTTCGTACCGATCACTGGCAGTACGTATTTGGCAATGCACGCCCAAAGTGGAATATCAACAAAGGGGCCGGATTAGATGTTTCCCCAGCTGTAAGAGACTATCTCGGGTTGACCGGAATTGACCTCACCGACTGGAAATTTGTTGATTTTCGCGAGGTTCCACGCGGTCCATGGTCCATCTATGGCACTAATAATACCTTCGTAATTCAGAAGCAACATTCGGAGCGTCGTTATGTTGAGCTGCGAAGTGGCGGGCATATCATTCGCTACACCAACCTGTAGAATTCGGATTTGAAGGTAGCACGCTTGCTGAAAGCTGATGGTGAAGTGGTTTTTGGGGGATCCCATGATGGTGCGACCTGGGAACTGCTAGAGGGTAACCTGGAAGAGGGATACACAGGGAGTGGTACTACAGTGAGCGGGCAGTTGCTGGCACCGGTGCAACCGCCTGCAATTTACTGCACCGGTTTAAATTATCAGCGGCACGCTCAGGAAACCGGTAAGGAATGCCCCCGTTATCCAATCTTGTTTATGAAAGCGCCGAGCAGCATTCAGCATCCCGGTCAACCAATTTACCTGCCGCGTAAATTGCCAGCTGAGTGTGTCGATTACGAGTGTGAACTCGCTGTCATCATTGGCAAAACTTGCCGTAATGCCAGTCAGTCGGATGCCTTGGATTATGTTTTTGGGTACACCTGTGCTAATGATATTTCCGCCCGTGACTGGCAAGGGCAGCGTGGCGGGGGGCAATGGTGCAGAGCTAAAACATTTGACACATTTTGCCCGCTGGGCCCGTGGCTGGTATCCAAAGACCAACTTGGTGCGGCTGATCAGCTAAAGATAGAAACCAGACTAAACGGCGAAGTGGTTCAGTCTTCCAATACCGGTGACATGATATTCGGGGTAGCTGAGTTGATTAGCTTTTACAGTGCGGATTGTACCTTGTGGCCGGGTACGGTGATTTTGACCGGTACACCGGAGGGCGTTGGAATGGCACGACAGCCACCTATTTGGCTATCGGATGGGGACTTGGTTGAGGTAGAGATCGAGGGGGTCGGGTTACTTGCCAACCCTGTTCAGGCAGTGTCAGACGCACTCGACTAGTCCCGTGACCAGTCGTATTTGGACTCCCACCCAAGTTCTGGTGGAAATTCCGTATAACCGGCAGTCAGCCAAATATCTTCACTGCGATAAGGGGCAGTATATTTACCTTTATGGGTAGGAAACGGGAAGGTGAAAATTTCATAGATCCCATAACCCAAACGTGAAAACGTGCGGCCGACGCCACGCACAAACCCATAGGTGGCAGCTGCATTGTTGCCATAGTCTTCATTGACTGTGGCAATTTGATAAGAAATTTCGGAGCTGCTAAAAAGCAGGTTGGAAAAGCCGCGGCTAAGTTTGCGGGTGGGACCCTGCTCTGCTGCCGGCGGCATGTGAATGTCAGCACATGCAGTACCAAGCGCCAAAATCAAAATAACCAACGAGGGAACAATAGTCTTCATAATTATTTTTTATAAAAAGTTGGAAACTAATGCAACGTTATTTTTTATCAGGCACGGGTATAGTACTGGCTGTAGCGGTAGTGATAATAATCACTGACTTCAGTATTCACGGCATTCAACACCAGTCCGGTTATTCTAGCTTGCCGCTGATACAGAGCATTCAATGAGTTTTCGGCCAGCCTTGCCGAAGTAACGAACGCTCTAACAACCATGATAGTGCCATCTATGCTGGGGGCAAGAGTAGTGGTGTCATCGGTTGCCAGTATGGGAGCTGAATTAAAGATGACGAGGTCGTAAGCATCCCTGACTTCACCAATAAATGTCTCGAGGTTATGTTGCAGCAACAACTCGGCAGGACTGCCTGCGACCGGGCCGCGAGGAATTATCGACAGGTTATCATAGCCTGAGCTCTGAGCGATCGATTGCCAACTGGTGTTATCGCGAAGTATGGATGAGAAGCCGAAGCGCCCATCAATATTGAACATGCGGGCCAAATCGCCACGCTTCAGGTCAGCATCTACCAGCAAAGTGCGGGTACCTGCAAAGGCCATGGTAATACCGAGGTTGGCGGCAATCGTTGATTTCCCTTCCCCCGGAATAGAACTGGTGACCAGCAGTGTCTTAATTTCATTCTGGTCAGGCATGAAAATCAGTGATGAGCGTAAGTTGCGAAATGCTTCAACAAACATGTAGCGGTCATCGGCTCGCTCCAGCAACGGAACAATATCGCTTTCAGAATCTTCTACTTCGGCTGGAATTTGTCCTAGAATTGGAAGGTTGAATTGCTCTGTGACCTCAGTGAACGACGTGATCCGGTCATCGGCCCGGTCAAGTAACAATAGCAAGCCGAAACCAGCCCCGAAGCCCATAAGCAGTCCCAAGCCCAAGTGTTTGGGAACGTCCGGAGGCATTTCCACGGCACTTTTAGCTTCATTCAGAATTTGAATGACTTCCTGGTTGATATTTTTGCTGATATCAAGATTTTGGATGGTATCCAACAGTTTGGAATAAGTCTCGCGCGCATTGTCTACCCGGTTATCGAGCTTTTCATATTCGGAGCCTTTGCGGCGGGCTTCAAGATTCTTGACTTGCCATTCCTCAATACTGGTTTCAACGCCGCGTAATTCGGCTTTGATAGCTACTTTTCGTGACTCGACCGCCTCTTGCATTTGTTTGCGGATCAACCCCAGCAATTGTTCCATGCGAGCTTTGCGTTCTTGCAAATCGACCATTTTCGGGTGAGCAGGCTTTAAATTGACAGCGAATTCATTGATCACAGTCTGCAATTTAAACAGCTCCTGTCTGGTGCTGAGAAACTGCTGTTGCAGGCCGCCGGCGGAGGCAAACCTGGACGCATTGCCTTGCAAAAAACTTGAATCTTCAGCTGTACTTTCGGGCTGATTGGCAGTTTTTTGTGGTTGCTCCAATATGCTGCTTTGCTGGATCAGTAGCTGGTCTGCGGTCAAGTTTTCCAGCAGCCTGAGTTCTTTACTCAGATTGGACTGCTCGGTTTTAAGCTGCGACAAAAAGGTAGCTGCGGTGACCCGCTGTTGCTCCCAGAATGCCATGTTATTGGCTTCTATAAATTTATCGAGATCCTGTTCGCGCAGCTCCAATTCTGTCCTCATGGAAGCGAGCTCTTCACTGATATCAACCATCATGGCGTCGGTTTGTTCCTGCCGAAAATCACGCCGCAAATTGATGAATTCATCCATCACGGCATTGACAAACTCTTGCGTGTAGAGCGGATTATTCCCGATTCCAGTGAGAATAAAGATCGAGGTGCGCGGTTCTAATGTTGCTGAGACAGAGGCATTACCTTGCAAGTCGGGGAATTCCCGCCTGATTCTATCCCGCGCCCGGTCCAGCACCTTGGAACTCGTCATAAGTTTGGTTTGGGTGCCAAAGAACTGGTTGACTTCTTCGTAATACGAGCTGCCGGTCTGAGTTTTCAGCTGACCGCTAACAAACATTTCACCAACACTCTGATAGAGTACCGGTTTACGTGATAAAACCCAGGCTTGATAGGCGACACCGATACTGATGGCTAGCAGTAGGATCCACCAGCGCTTGCGCAAGAGCGCTTTCCAGCGGTGCAAGCGGACCGACCAGCGTGAGATCCAGTTACTGCCGGTAGAGCTTGATTCAATCGGGTACTCCATGCGAACGGGACTACCAGTTAATTAGCCTTTGCGGTACAATTATCAAATCACCATCCTGAACGGCAACGTCTTTATCAATGCGACCGCGTTCCAGAACCTCTTTAAGATCCACTATCTCTGTGGTGGGTGCCTGACCTTCTTTGGATTTTCGGACAATTTTTACTTTACGACTATCGGCGAATTCAGCCAAGCCACCAGCCCGCAGGATCAATTTGCCCGCAGTAGCCTCTTCACCGGGAATTAACTTCTGCAATCCGGGAGCATTTACTTTACCGGAAAGGTAGACCATCCCGGCATCGACGTTAGCGCGGTTACGCGCGACCGTGTCAATTGCCAGTCTAACTGTAGCTCTGTGGTAATATTTTTGCTCGAGCAATTGCTTGATTTGAGAGCGGGCTGAAGCCAGTGAGCGGTTGGCTACATTGACCCTGCCAAGATATGGAATGTCCAGTTCACCGGCGTCAGTGACCGTCAGACGAACTGCTGGATCTTTGTCCTCAAGAACCTGATAAGTCACTTGATCGCCTACTCCCAAGTTGCGATCGCCATCAGCTACCGGCACAGCAGTGCGCACCTCTGTTGACTGTGCGACCACCCCGGAAAGAGATAACTGAAGGCTGGTTGCAAAAACGATACTGGCAATCCGGTAGTGCCTAAAACTCATAGGCCAGTGACAATCTCACGGAATTTTGTTCGTAGTCAGTGAATGGCAAATTGCTGTCTTTAGTAAGGTACCGGTAACTTGCAGAAACTGAGATGGACGGGGTGAGACGGTAGCCAAATCCGATTTCTGCGCCGTAGCGGTCACCGCTTTCACTGCCAACTCCGGAGCTATCATAGTTCTCGTAGAACAATTGCGGCCGGAGTGAGAAGTACTCGGTGATCCGCCAGTCAAATCCGTACGTGATTCTTAAACTGGTGTAAAAGTTAGACTCGAAGCCTGGAGCGGTAAAGTGTTCAACTCCGAGATAATGAGAATAATACTCGTTTAAATCATTGGTGATTCTGGCACGTGCATAGAAATCATTACTGCTGGTGCTGTCACCAACAGCGAGTTGATTATCTGCTTCAAAACGTTGCCAGCCACCTTCTACGTTGAATCTGGTGTATTCAGTTATGACCATGTCCACAAAGGCCCCTAGTAAATAATTGCGTGAATCACCCCGCTCATCATCGGCATAGCGGCTAAGGCTGCCGGAGCCATGTAATCCAACTTGTATGGTCGGGCTTATCGCATAAGCAGGTCGGAGGTAAACAGTATCTGTGGAATTATTAAGCGTTTCAAACTCCTCATCCGTGCCCCACAGATTGAAATGGGTATAACCGCCGGTTACGGTTAGTTCTTCGGTGGCACTGTAATCAACTTGTATGCCTGCCTGATTGGTGAAGCGGCGGTAAATAGCTTCATTAGAGATAGTTGGTATAGAATACGGTTCTTCGAGATAACTGAAAGAATTGCTTAATGTTACTTTGAAGTCGCCAACTAGGAAATTAAATGTCAGAGCAGAAGTTGGTGCAACAGTCACACCGTTGGTGTTGTACTGTGAATTATTCAGATAATAATTGTAGCCTAATTCCACAGCTAGTCGCAGGGTATTCAGGTCTGAAAGTCTCCAAATTCCATCAATTCGAGCAAACGGCGAAATGATAATATCATCTTCTGCGAGGTTGGATGGCGCCAAGTTGACATTATCATTCCATTCGGCCGCAACTCCCGCTGCAACCGAAAAATCCATCGGTCCGAGCCTTAAATTATAATCAGGCTCGGGTGTGAAAGTATTATACAAAGGTTGTGTGGGCACTACTTCGGTGCGTTCGAATACATATTGGCCGTGTGCAAAACCGGCCAACAAGACAGTGAGACTCAATATTGCAATTCTTTTGAGCCACAAAGTTGGTGATGAATTAATACTTCTCATAATATCTCGCCCCAAGCTATCAATGCTAATATCACACAAATCAAATTTATCTTGCCATTGAGACTCATAAGTGATTCGATATAGCTATAAATCAAAAACTATTTCAATTTATAATACAAATGCAAGCACTAAAAACATCAGTTATTTCTTTGGTATTGCTATTAACCGGCGGGTTAGCTAATGCGGATGCTGCTGATTTAAAGCAATATCCGAAGAATTTGGCCCGATTACATTTGGGTGCCACGCTATTTGAATATGATCTGCGTTCGGAATCCTATCAACCAACCAAATCGATTAGTAGTTGGATGGATGATGATGAGACGACAGGCTGGTCGCCGAAAGCTGATCGCCTCTATTACATGGTGGTATTGCAGAAGCCATCGATGATCAGCGCATTATCATTATCAGCAGATGGTATGTCTGGCACGCTAACTGCTTTTATTGGCGACGAGCGGGCGGCTCCTGGTAGTGCGGCCTGGAAGCCGGTGTTATCGGGTGTGCCGATTGCAGAGCTGAACGAGAAGGTTTCGCCTTCGGTCTTAAAGACTTTCAGTCGTTACCTATTACTGGAATTCAATTTACAGCAAAGCGGCCCACTTTGGAGTTTGTATGTCTTTGGCCGGGAAGCAGCCACCGAGTATGATTTGGAACGTCGTGCCTTTGCAGTGAATAGCAACGATGTGTTTGGGCAGCGGGTAAAAATGGAAACGATCATCGACCTTGCTAATTTATACTCCAATGCCAGCGTATTGTATACCAGCAATGGCGGACGACTGTCGCAGTGGCAGGTTATGATTGATGAAAGTCCGGAAACCGGTTGGACATTGAGCGGCAGTAACAGCCAGCAGACCCCATCTTTCGCGATACTTATCAATCAGAGTGCACCGGTGAAAAGAATTTCTGTGATGGCGGATGCCGGGCGGGGTAAACTGGAGTTTTATCTGGTGGGTGGTGCCAGCGATGATGAAATTTTTCAGGTAAACAACGCAGATCCGTATGCGCTGCCCGATTTTTCACAGATCAACCTTGATGACTTGGAGCCGATCGGTACGCTTGAGTTTGACGGGGCTAGCGATCGTGAGGCCATTAATATTGGTGCGAAGTCAGGGTATTTTCTTTTAGCCCGCTGGCTGCCTGCGGTAGAAGGTGGTGCGATTAAGCTGCGTCAGGTAGATGCTTTCGGGGATTTGGATTTTGATAATTACGAAGTAGTTGTATCGCCTGATAAATTCGCTGCATTTGATGATAACAGTAAGTCTTTCAAGTCGTTGTTGGATCCGATTACCGAAGGCCCGATCGATGGCCCTCCGGTAGATCCTGCAGTACTGCCATCCCCGGTATTCATATCTCCAGTACCGACTTTACTGACCGTGACTGAAGAGGATGATCCGGATCCGCAGCCAACTCCTCCCAGACCTCCGCCTAGCAGTCCCTGATTCGGGTTGAAGTCGATTAGTTGCTTCTGGTTCTGGCAATATAGCTGCTAACTGCCTGCCGAAAGCCGACGTGGAGACTGGCTTCTGGTTTGACAAATCCTGGTTGAAACCAGGGAAACAGGCCGACCAGGTCGTGAGTAACCAGAATCTGGCCATCGCATTGCCTCCCCGAGCCGATCCCAATAGTAGCGACCGGCACTGCAGCGGAGATTTTGCCGGCGAGTTCTGCGGTTACCAGTTCGAGGACTAATGCGGCTGCCCCTGCTGTAGCTACCGCTTTACTCTGTGCCAGCAATGCTTGCTGCTCACCTTCTGATTTGCCCTTGATATGGTAGCCCCCTTCTACTTTTACTTGCTGAGGCAGCATTCCCAGGTGTGCTATGACTGGTATGCCTGCCTGTTGAATAGTTGCGATGTGTTCCGGCAATGGCCCTTCGAGTTTGACAGCCATCGCTCCGGCATCTATCAGGCGCAATGAGTTTTCAAGTGCCATTTGTGGGGTGTGATACGAATTGGCAGGTAAATCTGCTACCAGCGGGGTATGTGTTACTGCCCGTGCTACTGCCCGGGTATGATGTAACATGTGCTCCATGGTAACCTCAGTGGTATCTTGCATTCCCAAGAAGACCATGCCTAGCGAGTCGCCGACCAGTATCATGTCGACTCCGACTTCCTCCAGCAGGCGCGCGGTCGGATAGTCGTATGCGGTCAGGGCAGCTAGTTTGCGCTCAGGCTTGCAGCGTTCGGTTAACCAATCCATTGCTTTACAGGGTGCAATCAGCGCGCATCAACTGGCAAGAACTCTTGTCCAGCCGGGCTAATAATTGGTTGGCGTTCGCTTGCAGTCCCGGAATGATGAGGGAGGGAGCTACTTCCGCCAGTGGCAGCAAGACAAAGGGTCGCAGGTGCAAGCGTGGGTGGGGAAGTATTAGGTCTGGCGTTTCAATTATCCGGGTACCTGCCAGCAAGATGTCGAGGTCCAGAGGGCGTGGGGCATTCGGTGGTGCGGGTAGTCGCCCCAGTTGTTGCTCAATGGATTGCAAGCGTAGCAGCATGGCCTCAACCTGCTCCGCGGACTTCAGCAGGACGACAGCATTCAAAAAGTCCCCTGAACCTGGCGGACAATTTGCAGGCTTAGATTGATAGACTGTAGAGCGGATAATAGGAGCTTGCAGCGAGATCTGTTGCTCGATCAGGCAGCAGGCTTGCTGCAAATTGACACATCTATTGCCGAGGTTGGAACCAAGGGCGATGGCGTAAAGCATGCAACTATTCAGGAACTGCGGAGTGGTGCTAAGGCTTCAAGTTCAGGACATCCTGCATGTCATACAAGCCTGGCGGTTGCTGGCAGACCCATGCTGCAGCGCGTAGTGAGCCGCTGGCAAAGGTTTCCCTCGAGGAAGCTTTATGTGTAAGTTCCAGTCGCTCGCCATCAGTCGCAAAGACAACCGTGTGGTCGCCAACAACATCGCCGCCACGTAGCGCGTGAACCCCAATCTCGTCGCTGGGACGAGCTCCGATGATGCCATGACGGCCATGGCTGACATTGTTGTCATAGGACAGCTCACGTGCAGTCGTGAGGATTTCAGCCAGCTTGCGTGCGGTACCGCTTGGAGCATCAACTTTGTGGCGGTGAGGGATTT
>CAZHRP010000026.1:0-18429 GCA_964535055.1 uncultured Chthoniobacteraceae bacterium | reverse complement strand
GCCGCTTGGGGAATTACCATTTCTAAGCATGGGCATCCGTCAATACGAACAGCAGTCATTAGCAGCGAAGGGACCAGCTTATCCACAATTCCTGCCACACCTCGATCAGCCCGCCATCCAGGAATTTGCTACAAACTATCATACCGTATCGCTAGCCAGTAAGTCGGCGCAGGAAAGTGCTAAGAAAAGCGCGAATTGCCGCTTCTTTCTCGATAAACTGCCATATAATTATTTGCACATCCCGATGTTCCTGACGCTCTTCCCGCAGTCGAAAGTCATTTATTGCCGGCGCAATCCTCTGGATAATCTGCTCAGCTGTTACTTCCTCAATTTTCAAGCCCAGTTCAGCTTTATGTTTAACCTCCATGATCTGGGGTTCCTGTACCGCTGGCACGACTGGCTGATGCAGCATTACCTGCAGGTCTTTGCCGACCGTGTCCTGGAAGTCCGTTACGAACGCATGGTCGCTGACCCCGAAAAAGAAGCCAGCCGTGCCCTCGAATGGCTGGGACTCGACTGGGATCCGGCATGCCTCGAATACCATCAGCAAGCTCGCCTGCTGCGAACCGCCAGCTGGGATCAGGCCAACCGTCCGGTTTATCGCTCATCGGTCGGTCGCTTCCTCCCTTACCTGGAGTACCTCCAGCCTACCCTGGCAGTACTCGGCCAACGCCTGGCCGCCGACCATTTGATCTTTGAGCAGGAGTCCGACACTCCACAATTGCGTACAGCTGAGGTAACTGCGCCACAACACCCACCCGAGGGCTATGACCTGCCGACCGAATAAAACTAAATTACACCATTAATATTTCAATTTTATCGATTGTCAGTTGACAGAAATTATCCAAACCTAAAATAGTACTACAGAGCTAATTGCCATGAATCAAAAACCGCGACGCATCATCCATTTTCTAGGTGGACTACCCCGTAGTGGCAGCACCCTGCTAGCCAATATTTTGCATCAGAATCCACGCTTTCACGCTACGGCTACCAGTGGGGTACTGAGCCTGCTGAATATGATCAGGACCGGCTGGGAACGGTTGTCAGAGTTCAAGGCTGCTGACCAGGAGGAGATGCGAGCCAAGAAGTTACGTGTCCTGCGCTCCGCGCTCCTGGCGTATTTTGCTGATATTGAACGGCCGGTCATTTTCGATAAAGGTCGCGGCTGGATCGGCATGGTTCCATTCACCGAACAAGTTCTGGGTCGCAAAATCAAAATTATCGTGCCGGTGCGCGACGTGCGCGACATCTTAGCCAGCTTCGAGAAACTCAACATGAAAAATGCATTGGTGCCGCCAGCCCAGGAATTGGGCAATGCGGCGCAGTTTGGCACCATCGACGGGCGCTGTCAGAACTGGTTCGGGCAAAATGGTATGGTTGGCAGTTGTTACCGCAAGCTGGCAGAGGCTCTGACCAAAGGTTACAAAGACCGCATGTTACTGGTCGATTACCAGGAGCTGACCTCAGACCCCGAGGGCGTCATGCGTGGCCTTTACCTGTTTATAGGTGAGCCGTATTACCGGCATGATTTTGATAACGTCGAGCAAGTAACCACAGAAGATGATGAGTACTGGCGGATGCCAGGGCTGCATACTATCCGCCAGAAAGTCGAACCACAACAATCTAGCTGGTCAAAAGTTATACCCGAACATGTAGCCAAGCGCTACCCCAGCACCCAACTTTGGCAAAAAGCTCTCGATGCTCAACGCGTCCAGATCAAACAGGCACTGGCAAAGCAGCAAGCCAGAGCAGCTCAGCGCGACAGTGCTAAGGATACAGCCGACGCAACGGTGACTACCCCCGAGGCCGCCGAAGCTAAAACCAAAAAGACTGAGCCCGCTAATCAAGCTGCAGATCAAGCCGGCAAAACCGTTGCATCCAAGGCAAGCACCTGAGCCACTGCTACTCAGGAGCTTCTATTACAGCCACATGAAAATACTTAGAATAATCGGTGACAAGGCGGAACATACCAGCGCCTTGGATCATTGTTTGCTCGGAATCGATGGTGTGCAAATGACGGTACTGGCCTGCCGTGAGCCGGACCCCGAATCGCCCATTGAAAACTGGCATCAATTTGAGCTGCCGCAAGTGACCAGTGCCGCTACCACCAAGTGGCTGGCTGCCTACGAAGGCTATGCGAGCCGGGCGGACGCGATTTTTCAGCGGGTGCTCGAACTCGAGCTTGAACGCCCTGACGTTATCCTCAACCAGGGTGGCTCCGGCAGTGCTTTTCTACTGCGTGAACACTGGGGCCCAGATCTAAAAATTATTACTTTCTTTGAGCGCTTCCCGACATCGAGGATTGCGTTCCAGCCGCACATACGCAGTGCCGGATTACGTACCAGTCAGGCCATCCTTAGATATTTCTCGCTGTCGCCTTACCTGCTTGACCTTTGTTATTGCGACCAGGCATTCACGTACACCGTACAACAGCATTCGCAACTGCCCATCGAGTGGTCACAGAAAGTTCGTATTGTCCCGGAACCTGTACAGCTACCAGATCCCTTGGAGAATGATCCCGCCGCGGATGACGAACGCTTAGTCAGCATTGAAGCAGAAGGCCGTGCGTTGGACCCACGTACTTTGCACGGAGTTCTGCGGCAACTCCTATCCATGCTCGCTGAGGAAAAAATTAAAGCCCGCTTCATATTGTTGGGCAAGCATCCGGCAATGCCAGCAGTTAACGAACTCCTCGAAAATGCGGGTGCTAGTGTGGAAGATGCTGCCTCCGCGAATGCAGCAACACGAACCAGTATCTGGCGACGCGCAACCATACACATTCATTGGACATCTCCGGCAGCACATGCCGGACAATTGTTGCGCGCCATGGCCGCTGGTTGTATCGTCTGCGGCACTGATTTACCGCCGTCGCGTGAATTTATCCGCCACCGGCGTAATGGCCTGCTACTCAGTGATCTATCCATGGTTTCTGCAGCTTCCGAAGGCCTGGCCGTGCTGCGGGAACCAAGTCGTTACGCGCGACTTCGCGAAGCCGCCCAGGATTACATTAAGCAGCGCCACGCTACCCAGCGCCTGCGCCCACAGTACGTGGCTTTACTGGACTCCGTTAACTAAACAACTTTTTTCTCCGAACCGTTATGCACGTCCTATTTGTCCACCAAAATTACCCGGCACAGTTTGGCCATCTGGCCAATCACATGGAACAAAAACTGGGCTGGAAAACGACCTTCCTGACTAAATGGAAAGGTGAAAAAGGGATGACTCCGCTGCTTAAATACGAACCCAAGCGCGGCTCAACCCAGCAAACCCATTTCCTCTCGCGCAATTTCACTAACTGTGCGGCCCAGGCCCAGGGTGTCTACGCAGCCGCTCAGCAAATGCAGGAACGCCCGGATATTGTCCTCGGCCACTCGGGCTTTGGTTCGACCCTGCTACTCAAAGAGCTGTTTCATTGTCCGGTCGTCAACTTGTTCGAGTTTTTCTATAATCAAGGCACCACTGCAGTTGAGTACGAGAAAGACGAATTGGAGGATGAGTACCGCCGCCGCCTCTACTTTATGAACTCGATGATTCTCAGCGATCTGCATGTCGCCGACGCCGGCTATACCCCAACTCACTTTCAGCGCAACCAGTTTCCGGTCGAGTACCTGCCTAAAATAGAAACGCTATTTGACGGTATCGACCGCAACATGTTCCGTCGCTATCCGAATTTGCCGCGCAAATTTCGTGACCGGGAGATTCCGGAAGATACCCGGATCATCAGCTATGTATCGCGTGGCTTCGAATCGATGCGAGGTTTTGATGTATTCATCCGCATGGCCAAACGGGTTTATCAGGAGTACCCCAATGTGCTCTTTATTTGTGCCGGCTCGGATCGGGTCTGCTACGGTGGCGACCTGCGCCGGATCAAGGAAAAAAGCTATAAGGAACACGTGCTAAACAAAGAGCAACCGGACATGTCAAAGTTCTGGTTTACCGGCATGGTGAATACCCGCGAACTGGTACAGCTGTTGAATCTTGGTGATGCACACGTTTATTTTACCAGGCCATTTGTTTTATCCTGGTCGCTGTTTAATGCTCTGTCCTGTGGTGCCCGCATTGTTTCGTCAGCTACGGAACCCGTCCAGGAAGTCATCACCCATGGTGAAAACGGACTACTGGCCGATTTCAACGATCACGAACAGCACGCCCAACATGTCTTGCAACTACTACGGGCTCCCAAAGAATACCAACACTTCCGTGTTAATGGTCAGAAAATCATCGCCCAACGCTATTCGATGCAACAATGCTTACCACGTTTTGTGCGCCTGATCCAGCGCATCGTTACCCCGGATACCAGCGACAGCGCCAAGTCATGAGCAAACGCAAACTTAACACCCAATTAGTGGCTGCCGATCTGGCTACGATTAGCCTCAGCGGTTACAAGCAAAATGTATTTTATGAAGCACTACTCAAACGGGTAGCAAAATTCATGAGTGCTCCCGGCGGGGCCCTCTGGCTGATTGCGGGTGACGGTTCGCGTGCCCCTGATGACTGGTCACTGGCAGCAGCTTTTGGCCAGGACAACGAGCCATTACTAACCCGCAAACATTTTCATCCGGCAATTCAGCAATGCATCAACCATACGCTACAGCACAGTCAGCGCCTGTTAGTCCAGCCTGGCGGTCGAATTGGCGGTCGTAACGGCGGCAACAATGGTGCACGCAATGAAAGTGGCGCTTGCTGGTACTTCCACCGTCTGCAATTTAAATCGCGGTTGCTCGGTGTGATCGGATTCGCCCTGCCTGCTAACATTGATACCGGGCATATCGACAAACGTGAGCCATTATTGGATACACTTGGCCAGTACATCGTCACCCATGCGGCCAGCGGCCTAAAAAAGGCCGCAGCAGCTACTGCCAATTCAGAAACATCAGCCAATCGCCAGACGCCCCGCCAAAATCAGAAGCTCTCGCAACTGCTCCAGTTTTCCAATGGCCTGGTCGGGCAACTTGATACCCATGAAGCCGCCCTTTACATCGCCAATCAGGCTCGTGACCTGGTTGGTGTGGACCGAGCTGCCGTCCTGCGTCAAAAGCATGGTAAATGGATAGTCCAAGCCGTCTCCGGCAATGAGACTGTCGATAAAAATTCAAACTTTATCAAAGCCCTCGCCAGGTTGTGCGGTGAACCGCCAAATGTCGAACGGACTACTGACGAGTACCGTTTGCACCGCTTGCCTGAGCCAGATGACGACACCAAAGATACTGATCCGCGCCAGGCGCTGGCGCAGACCAGCCGCACCCGTGAAATCCTTTTCCTGCCCTTACTCAACGCCAGCGGCAAAGAGGACTTCTGCCTGTCTCTCGAATCAGCTAAAACCGAGACCTTTGCAGCAGCAACTAAGCCGGAGGAGGAAAAAAAGGACTCTAGCAGCCAACCCATGCTACTCAGCTGGACATCCAATATTGCCTCAAAGGCACTGGGGGCGTCGATCGAACATCACGATTTGCCACTGCGACGCACACTTTCGTTTGTTCGTCGCTGGTTTGGAGAAGAAAAGCGCGGGGCTCTGCGTAAACGCTTAACCTGGGTTGGTGCGATCCTGGTGGCTATCCTGGTGGTAATGCTCTGGCCGGTGCAGTTGAAATCAAGCGGCGAATGCTGGCTCTACCCGATCGAACGTGACACGGTGGTTGCTGAAGATACCGGACGAATCAAACAAGTCCTGGTCGAGGAGGGAAGCCGTATAACAGCCGGCCAGTTGCTCGGCGCATTCGATACCTTACGCTGGGAAACCGAAGCGGACATCGCCAAGCAGGTAAGACTAAGTGCAGAAACAGAAATGCGCCGCCACCAATCAGCCGGCGATATGACTGCTTACCAGGTAGCCAGGTTGGAAGCCGAAAAAGCAGCCCAGCAACAATCAAAATACGAAGACATGGTGCAACGCGGTAAATTTCATTCGCCACTCGACGGTGTCGTATTAACCAAGGATATCCACAAAAGCATCGGCAAAGTCCTGCAAACTGGTGAGATCTTCTGTGAGGTGGCCTCACTCAACAATTGGGAATTGCAAATCGCCGTCGATGAAAGTGATTTTACGACTTTGGAACGTAGCCTGGAACAACATGGCACTCTGGATGTCGCTTACATCCTCAATGCCAACTCCAGCCTCACGCTGGATGCCAACCTGGATGAAAATTCCCGCATCAGCCAGATGGCATACGCTTCCGGTAATAGCAACATTTTCTTCGTCACTATTCCCGCCATCGCATTGCCGGAATCGTTGCAGGACAGGGTACGGCCTGGTTTCACCGGTACTGCACGTATCCGTATGGGTCGCCAGCCATTCGGCTACGTAATCTTCCGCAAGTTTATTCACCTGCTGCGCATGAATTGGCTTATCTGAAGCGATGTCTTGCTCGAATGTGATTTTACTCAGGAGCCCGTCTGAGTCACTGAACCTTCAGCTTCTAAGGGGATACTTTGAAAATCAAATTGGGCAGCAGGCAATGGGTGCCAGTATTCCATTTGGCGGCGCAGACTCGCCATCTGTTCGTCATCACCGGCAGCTTGCGCCTGCCGATAGTGTTCACCATAAGTAGCAAAGCTCTCACACCGCTCGGCCGACATACCGGTCGCCAGCAGGCGCTCCCGCAGTTCGTCATCACGGTAAAAGACATAGCGTCCTGCCTTGGCGACAAAATCCAGCCCCTGCTCATCCGCATAACGGTGAACCGCACACCGCACACCATCCCAGTTGGGATAATCGTCGCCAAACAAAATACCATTTTCGCTGAGCAAAGCGGTGTAGTTATTGAGGTCTTTATAAGCCGGCTCCTCTTCGTGCGCCCCATCCACAAAGATCATGTCAAACTTCAAGCCGGTCCGCTGCAACATTACCAGCGCATTATCGGAGGTTTGCGGCAGCGGCACTATCAGATCATGCTGCCCAGCTGTGACCACATTTGACATAAATTCAAAGTAAAGTCTCGGATAACCATTTTTGAGACCAAGTCGCTCATACCCCCATTCCGGATGGCTTGGTCCAACCCGATGCCAGTTCTCCGGAGAGCCCAACCAGGTATCCACGCAAACCACCACCGAGGATCGTAACCCACTAGCTTTCAGGCAGCGTGCCATATGAATGGCCGAAGCTCCCAGCCAGGTGCCAACTTCCAGGATGGTGCGCGGACGCCGGTATTTGACCAGCTCAGCAAATACCGGATCATCAATCCTGCGGGTCGAAATTTGCTCTGCGACCGGTATCCCGACAAACGGGTTGGCCCCAAACCAGCGGGCAAAAAGTTGTTGTTGGATATTTAGTCGCTTAGCTGACATTGAGGGATCCTAGCGGAACGGTGTTTGTCTCGTCAAGAGCATGCAGCACCGACGTCCCGATCACTTTTTTCCGAGCTGATCGCTCACTCATCGTTGGTACTTTCTCACAGAAGTGATAAGCACTGCTGAGGCTATTACCCGGCCATCATAACTCCAACAGAATCGTTTCTGTTCAGGTGAAGAAATCCGCGTGGCACAACTGGTTAGGACAAATAATTAAATATAAGAATTATTTATATATTTGTTAGAATTTGACTTTTCAGGCCTCCTCCCTTAATGGCTAAATAATGAATTCCATTCCGCTTCCAGTAGACAGACTCTCGTTCCTATGGTGGAAATTTTGGCCGCGGTTGGTGTCACTTGTTCTGT
The DNA here is from genome assembly GCA_964535055.1 of uncultured Chthoniobacteraceae bacterium. Taxonomy (GTDB): domain Bacteria; phylum Verrucomicrobiota; class Verrucomicrobiia; order Chthoniobacterales; family CAKUMP01; genus CAYUDZ01. Next base: position 10,776 of record CAZHRP010000026.1, on the reverse strand, counting down.
CGATACTGGTTGTGCCCCTGATGGCTCAGGCAGGATTTCGTGAAAACCCCGGTAGCAATGGTAAGAACAGGACTGCTAACACGGCTGCTAAAGCTTTCGAGTTCATGGAAGTCAACGACCATAAAGCTCATCCCGGCAGATTGTTGGCCAAGCTGGCACCCGCTAATCAAGCGGCAAGCAACACTCCGCAGATGGCCAGTGTACTGAGTGCAGCAGGAGTCAAAATCTCCCGCTCCTACCGCACGCTCAATGGACTGGTTGTCATCGAACCTGATGCGACCAGCCTGCAATCTCAATCGAGCCTTACCACTGCCGCGAGGCACAAGTTGACGATGAGTCGCCTGAAGCAGTTGCGTGCGAGCGGCATGTTTGAATTTGTCGAACCGGACTATGTCGTGCGTCTGCTGGCTACGCCCAATGACAGTGCATTTACTGATGGCAGGCTGTGGGGGTTGCGCAACAACGGCCAAAACGGCGGCACCAACGGAGCTGATATCAATGCGGTGCAGGCATGGGACATTACTACTGGCTCTGACCAGGTAGTGGTCGGTGTGATTGACTCCGGGATCCGCTACACGCACCAGGATTTGGCCGACAACATGTGGCGCAATCCGGGTGAGGTTGCGGGTGATGGCATGGATAATGACAATAATGGATTCGTCGACGATGTCTTCGGCATCAACGCGATCAATAATTCCGGTAACCCGATCGACGATAACGATCACGGTTCCCATTGCGCAGGTACAATTGGCGCGGTCGCCAATGGCAGTGGCCCGCATGTCGGTGTGGCTTGGAATGTGCGATTGATGGCCTTAAAATTCCTTGCCTCTAATGGCAGCGGATTTACCTCGGATGCCATCACCTGTATTGATTACGCCATAGCAGAAGGCGCTGATATCTTGAGTAACAGCTGGGGCGGCGGTGGGTACAGCCAAGCGCTGGCCGACGCCATCGAAAGAGCCAATCAGGCGGGCATCCTGTTCGTTGCCGCCGCCGGCAATGAGGCCCGCAATAATGACAGTTTCGATAATTTTCCATCCAATTATGACAACGCTAACGTGCTGGCCGTAGCCGCCCTCGATCGCAATGACAGACTGGCTTCTTTCTCAAATTATGGTGCCACTACAGTCGACTTAGGTGCTCCCGGAGTTTCGATTTACTCCTGCACCGCCAGTAGTAATTTCAGCTATGATTTCTTTTCCGGTACCAGTATGGCCACACCGCATGTAGCCGGTGTTGCAGCACTACTACTCGCCGAGTACCCGGGAAGTCCGGTCTCTGAGATAAAGCAACGCCTGATGGGCAGCGTCACCCCGGTTTCTGCATTATCCGGCCGCACTGTCACCGGCGGCAGAGTCGATGCGCTGGCCGCACTGCAATTAGCTGCTGATGGCATCCTGGAACTGGCGGCCAATGTTTCATCGCTACCACTGGATTCGGGCGGCCAAACGGAGGTCTTTATCAGCGTTGCGGACTTGTTACCGGTAACCGGGGCGACGGTGAGTGCAGCATTCAGTGGGCTATCCCCGGTCGCGCTACTCGACAATGGCATATGGCCAGACCAGTCAGCCAACGATGGCATCTACTCCGCACTGCTTGATGTGCCTTTGGTGTCAGGTACTACCAACTTGCTAGTCAATGTAAACGCCAGCGACAAACAACCGGCCAACGAAAGCTTCACTTTCGCCGTTGCCAGCCGACCTGACAACGATGACTTCTTTGCCCGCTCGACCATCCCAAGCGGCGCTACTCTCTCGACCGGTTCTAACATCAACGCCACCGCCGAATCTGGCGAACCCCGTAACCCAAGCGTCGCGGGCGGACGCAGCGTCTGGTGGAGCTGGACTGCCGCTACTACCAGTGCCGCTACTTTTACCACCTCCGGCAGTAACTATGACACTACCTTGGCAGCTTATTCCGGTAGTTCGCTGCAATCGCTTAACTTGCTGGCTGCTAACGATGACACCGGCGGCTTGCAAAGTTCAGTGACTTTCAATGCTGTCGCCGGCAATACCTATGCTATCCAGGTCGATGGCTACTCCGGCAGCACCGGCAACATTACTCTGAATCACCCACCAGCAGGCAGTGGCAATGGCCTGCCAATCATCACTCAACAACCACGCGATCAGACTATCCTTGTTGGAGCTGGATTCAGCCTCAGTGTAGTAGCGCAGGGAAGCGGCCTGTCTTATCAGTGGTTCTTCGATGGTAGCGCTATCGACGATGCTACTTCAGCTACCTACTCCAATCCGGCCGCGCAGCTTGAGGATGAAGGTCTGTATTACGTCCGCATCTCAAACTCGCAGGGCTCGGTCAATAGCCGCAACGCATTCGTAGCAGTTGAGCAGGTGATTGTTGGCCCCGGTAATGATAACTTTCAAAATGCTACCACGCTGGCCGGAGCCAGTGGCCGACTGACCGGTAACAATACGCTGGCATCGGGTGAAGACGGTGAACCCAACCATGCTCGCCGGGCCTTACCACTTAACTCTGTTTGGTTCAACTGGGCAGCACCTGCCGATGGCTCCATCGAGATTAACACATTCGGCAGTGATTTTGATACCATAGTGGCTGTCTACAGCGGCAATAACGTCACGCAGCTGACTACCATCGTAGACAATGATGATAGTGGGGGCAGCCTACAAAGTGCAGTCAGTATCGATGTTACGGCCGGCATGTCCTACTACATAGCCGTCGACGGCTACACTTCGGCAACCGGTAGTGTGGTGCTCGATTATGCCTTTACTCCAGGCACTGGAATCGTTAGTCCGAATGACAATTTTGCCGATGCTACGGACTATGTGGGTACTTCCATGATTGCTTCCAATGTCGAAGCCAGTGGTGAATCGGGTGAGCCCAATCATGCCTCCCGCTCGATTCCTTTAAACTCATTATGGTGGGATTGGTCTGCGCCTGCCAGCGGCTTGGCCATCTTTGATACCCAGTTTAGCGATTTTGATACAACCCTGGCCGTCTACTCCGGCAATTCGGTCAATGCGCTGACGCTGATCGGCAGCAACGACGACTTCTATGGCCTGCAAAGCCGGGTCGCATTTAATGCCGTCGCCGGGCAGACTTACCGAGTTGCGGTCGATGGTTACGGCTCCGGACAAGGTACAGTGTCCTTAAATCTAACCTACGATTCCGGCAACCCAACGCCTACCCCAACGCCTACCCCAACCCCAACCCCAACCCCAACGCCAACCCCAACCCCAACCCCTACTCCGACCCCAACGCCTAACCCTCTGAGTGAAGCTCTGGAAGTGCCATATTTAAACTTTATTACCGGCGGCGATGCACCGGTTGAAATCCAAGATACCGAGTGGCTGCGGGGCGGCTCTGCAATTGTCACCGGAGATATCTTTGATAACGAAGAATCCTGGCTACAAACCGTGGTAACCGGGCCGGGGCTGATTCAGTTTTCTTACCGGGTATCGAGTGAAGAATTTTACGACTATGCGCGGTTTTACATCAATGGTGCGCTATTCGAACAAATCAGCGGTGATACCGGATGGATCAATTATTCCTACTGGCTGGTGGATGGGCAGCATACTTTGCGGTGGTCCTATGAAAAAGACTTCAGCATTAGCGAGGGTACTGATGCCGCCTGGCTGGATGGTGTTATATTTACGCCGGGCGGTAAACTGGCACCACCATTCCTGGTCTGGCAACATAAAGATACCGGGCAAACCGCTGCCTGGTTAATGGCAGCCGAAAACCTGATATCCCCGCTGGCCTTCAGCCACTGGCCGGGCTCTGAATGGAAGCTGGTTGGCGTCGCCGATTTTAACCGGGATGGTGAACCGGATCTCTTATGGCAGAATGAAGGCAACTCGCAGGTGGCAGTCTGGTATATGAACGGCACCAGCTTAGTCAGTTCGCAGCTGTTATCTAATCAACCAGCCAGTACGGTTTGGCGGGTGGCTGCGGTAGTCGATATTAACAGGGATGGTTGGCAGGACCTCATCTGGCAGCATACTGGCAATGGCAGGATTGCCGTCTGGTATCTCAATGGTATCAACTACACCGGTAGCGACCTCTTTACCAACCAGCCTGGTAGTGCCATCTGGCGAGTCACCGCTGCCCCTGACCTCGATAACGATGGTGATGCAGACTTATTCTGGCAGCATACGCAAAACGGGAAAATCCTCGGCTGGGAAATGAACGGGATCAACTTTGTGGATGGAATTTCAATCCCTGATCAGGCATTAAATCCAGACTGGAAGGTAGTCGCTTTCGTCGATCTTGATGCCGATGGCGATAACGACCTGATCTGGCAGAATAGTGTCTCGGGGCGAACCAGCGCCTGGTTCCTCGACCAAAATAACAATCTGGTCAGGGACGCTGCACTTAGCAACCAGACCGGCAGCGCCTGGGAAGTGCGCAACAACCGTCCGCTGGAAAACTAATTACAGGGCATCACCCGGCTCCGGTCAGCCGATCAACTGCATTCAGCAGCTGGCTGAGTGACTCCCTGGGGAGTTGCAGTTTGACGGCGGCAGAATGCAAATCTGCATACTCTGGGCGAGCGGCAAAAACCTCTTTGATGCGGCGGGTAATTTGCACTATTTCCCCGTGCGGAGAAATTTCAGTACCAATATTCAATCGTTTGAGCCTTGCAGCATTAAGTTGTTGTTCCAAATGCCGCGGAAAGACTATTTGATAGCGCGCCGCAGCAACTATTTCTTGCATAAAATTGATACCACCGTTGTGCACAACGACTGCGGCCGAGTCTAACGCCTGCTTGATATCCAACGGTTTGTCGCTGTAGAAAATACCGGCTGCGGAACATAACTGGCGTTGCCTGGCAGTCGGGCCGCGCAAATATCCGCGCAGCGGGATGCCGGTCGCTATCAGCGCCTCCAAAATTTTCTCATTCGGCGGATATTCCCCGCTTAAGTAAAAAAAGATACTATTGACTTGCGCTTCTGGCAATGGTTCTGGAAACGGCTCCAGCGGCCCATTGGCCGGTTGCGGGCGCAGCTTCGAGTAAATATCAAAAGCAGAGTGGCAGGCGACTATATCACAATTACCACCTACTGCCTGCGGCAGCGATTTTGGTGATGCCAGGCCGCTTTGCCGACATGCCTTGCGCACTGTTTGCAGCACTTTGGCCGCATCAATTACGCGTTCTCCTTGTTTGCGCAATCGGGGGTATTTTGCAATGGTCGAAGGTGGCAAATAAAAGCTGGCACCAATGCGGATGATTGGGATGCGACCACGTCCAGCCAGGCAGGTCGCCGGAGCAAAGTCTGCCACAATCAGGTCGGGTTTGATCTGCGCCAGGATTGAATTGAGCTGTTGTAACTGGCAGTTCAAACTGTCTATGTCTGCAAAGCCTGCAAAAGCCAGGATGTCCGCAAAATCGACCGATGGTCTGTGTTGTTGCAGCCCGGTGTCCTCGATCGGCCTTAAGACCGGCGCCTGAAAGACCTGCTCCAGTATCTCACCAAACTTGCGGTACACAGCAACCGGATATCGCGCCAGACAGGAAACTCGCCAACCGCGTTCCCGCAATGCTTTGGCAACTACCTGTAATTCGGATATATGACCGCTGCCACCACCGCATTCCCAGCTAAGCAGCGCATGAGGTGGTACTGTTTTCGAATTACTCATCGGCAAAAAGAGTTGCTTCCTTCGGACGAGTGTTTTTTATAGTTTTAATTTTCAGGTTCGTACTATCTATGAAGGTCGAACATAACGTCAAGCACTCCGGCTCAGGCAACATTCATCAAACTAAATTTAGAATTAACGCCTAATTAAATATTCCGCTCAACAAGCTTGTCAGCCACCATTAGAAATTTTTCTAAGGAATTACCCGGACTTTGTAAATTTTGTGCAACTCTGCGTAAAGCAGTATGATCTGGTAATCCAGCGATTAGCTTGATAACCAGCCGTTTGATCTGCGTTGCTTCGAGGTGTGGAGAAATTCCTTCACCGATACCATGACGCCTGAGTAGTGAGGCATTCAGCTGCTGCTCCAAATGGCGCGGAAATACAATCTGGTAGCGGCCTGCTGATGCCGCTTCATGCAACAGGTTGATGCCACCATTATGCACTATTGCCGCCGCTGAAGCTAATTCCCGCTGAGTATCCAGCGGCTCCTCACTATAATGGACACCCGCATCACGACAAAGTGCCCGCTGCCTATCGGTGGGGCCACGCAGGTAGCCACGCAGCGGAATACCAGTCTCAATCAGCGCCTCAAGAATCTTTTCGTTCGGTTGATAGTCTCCAGCAAGATAATAAAAAATGTTAGTCGATTGCGGTGCTGCCAGCGGCTCAAACAGTTGAAGTAGTGGACCGCTGGCCGACTGGTGGCGAAACTTCGCATAGATATCAAAAGCCGGGTGGCAGGTCACTATATCAATATCTCCACCGATCGCCTGCGGCAGCGATTCAGGCTGCTGCATTCCAAATGACTCGCACACTTTTCTCACAGTGCTGTACAACTTTTCAGGATCGCTGGCTCGTTCACCATCCTTGCGCAAGCGTGGGAAGCGATCGATGGTGGACGGTGGCAGACAAAAGCTGCTGCCCAGCCGTATCGTCGGGATACGTCCGCGGCTGGCCAGACAAGTGACTGGTGCAAAATCAGCCACTATCAGGTCAGGTGCTGCTGCGGTAAAGATCGAGTCCAGCTGCCGCAATTGACAACTCAAGCTTGCGGCATCCGCAAACCCCGCATAGGCCAGAATGTCAGTAAAATCTAGCGAAGGTTTCCGCAAAGCCATGCCACTATCCTGTAGTGGCCGTAAGGCAGGAGATTGAAAAAGATTATCCAGCAGCTCACCGAGTAGGCGATAGGCAGAGACCGGGTAGCGTGCCAGGCAGGACACCCGCCAACCACGCTCGAACAGCGACTTCCCCACTATAGATAGCTTAACTATATGCCCGGTACCGCCACCGCGTTCCCAGCAAAGTAAGGCATGGGGTGATGATTTTTTAGCACTCACATTACATAAATTTGGGTAACACAATTCAGTTCCTGCAGCTGCGACGCTATTTCCGGCTGGTACTTCTCATTCATAATAATCACACCGTCAAGAACTTGGCTGGCAAGCATTCGTGGAGATATAACAACATGACCATGTGGCGGCAGGTAGCCGCCTTGTTTGCGTGGATTAATATCGACCACACCAGCGATACGCCCCGGATGCCGGGTATGGGTCAGCAGGGCAACGGCTTTGGAACTCCCGCCCCAAACAAAAACCCGCTCCCGGGCAGCCAGAAATTGTTCGACCATGGCCAAGCGTTGGCAGAAACGTTCCGGAAAACCATCAAATGCTTCGCATTCCAGCCCGGTAACCGGCACCTGCTTGGCAGGCAAAGGCAGCGTCGTGGCTTCTGCCATCAGCCATAAGTACTGACCATCGTATACCGGTCGACACTCCAGCACCCGAAAGCCTGAGGCGGCACAACAAGCCGCTAGCGAAGTAGCCGTAAAGTAGCAACAGTGCTCATGGTATATGTCCTCGAAGGCTCCCAGCCGCCAGATTCGCGATGCATCGGGAACCATGATAAAAATCAAACCGGGCTCCTGCCAGTTAATTCGCAGACGCACCTGTTGCAATAACTCTGCAGGTCTCAGAATGAGTTCCAAAGTCATCTTGCAACACACCAGATTAGCTGTCAGATCAGGGTGCCCCACAGGTGGAAAATTTTCACTCCGCAGCTGTAGCAAATTTCCGGATTTTTCCAGAACTGGGGTCATGCGATCAATTGCACTTTAGGAACGGGAATTATAAAGCGACCTCCCTGTTGCTTGAAATCGGGCAGTGAGGCCATGATTTCAGCACTGAAATTCCAGGCTAGAATCAGTAAGGTGTCAATCCCGCTTCGACTGATCTCATGTGGTGCAACAATCGGAATTTTGGAACCATTCATTAGCAATCCGTGTTTGTGCGAATTATTGTCAGCAATAAACTCCAAATGGTGTCGGCCGAGTCCAGCCTGCGATAGCAATGTCGCAGCCTTGGCTGCCGCACCAAAGCCGACCAGCCTGCGACTTGCCGCCAACTCATCCTCAACCACTGACAGCAAATCAGCACTGAGCTTTTTTGCAGCTGCAGCTAATCCATCCATTGCTATGCGTGAAGTCATTCCCGCGTCCTGTTCACACTGGATTGCAGCTTCCACTTGGGCGCGATCATGGTCTCCAATTCGCCCATGGACCCGTAGTGAACCACCATGAATTTCAGTTTGTTCGATACGAATTATCGAAAGCTCGGCTGCTTGAAACAGTCTGTCCAGAGCGTGGATCGAGAAATAGCTCTGGTGCTGGTGGTAGATGGTATCAAACTCGGTATGCTCAACCAGGCACGCGAGCCACGGCAGCTCCACCGAGAGCAGGCCATCAGTACGCAGGCACTGCCGTGCTTCACGCAGAAGCTCTACCGGTTCAGTCACATGGGCCAGGACGTTATTAGCAATGACAACTGCCACGCCGTCTGGAAAACGCTCACGCACGCTAGCCGCAGAACCCGGGCCGAAAAAGTCATTGTCTGTAGGAATACCCTGCCGGTTGGCTACTGCCGCAGGAACCGGCGCCGGATCAATGCCCAGAACTGGCACTCCCAGCTTTTTAAAATTTTGCAACATGCACCCGTCGTTGGACGCAATTTCTAAAACAGCTGTGGTCTGATCCAATGCCATGTGAGCACGAATTCGCTCGCTACTTTCCCTGAAATGCTCACGCAAGGCCGGCGAAACAGAGCTGTAGTATGGGTAATTTCCGCTAAACAGAACTTCGGGCGAGACTACTTCCACAATCTGGGCCAACTTGCAGCTCTCGCACCAGGCTAAGGTCAGTGGCGCCGCCAGCCCGGTGTCGGCACCGTCCGGTACCAGCAAGTGATCGGCCAGCGGCAAACTGCCCATCGACCCAATCCTCGCCGGCAGCTCCGTACACACTGCATGAAGATGCAAACAGGAAGCGTGACACTCCCGCATCACGGGCACAGCGCGCTACATGCACCGCGCCTAGCCCGTATATCACATTGCTGTGCTGAAATCTGAGGCTCTTCCTCACCAGCCAACGAACACCTGCTGTATAAATTACTATCCAGGCCAAATACGTCATGGCCGGCAGCTAACAGCCTCGCGGCAAGTACCTGACCCACATAACCGCAATATCCAGTAACGACAAATCTCATTAATACTTGTAACCTGCTTACATCCAGACAGGAAACGCGTACAGAATTATAAGCTTCAATCCGTTGTCAAGAGGTTGCTTGGACCAACTCGTCCATCACAAGCGGAATCAGCATTAGAGAAAACACTCATCCCGAATGATTAATCCAACCCTCGCTGTCGACAGGTTTCTCTGCGAATCCCGTCACGCTATCATTGACTATTTCGAGACGACCGAAGCGCGGTGGTGGCTGGACTGCCAAGATCGTTGCCAGACGATCATGTGTGTGGTGAAAGGCCAACATTTTGGATAAAGGGAAATCACATAAGCCGTCCGACCAGGCGAGCAGGATAGTCGAGTCATCCAGGTGATCAGCCAATCGTTTGAGTCGCCCGGCGGTTGCCGTATCCAGGCCGGTATCAATGGCCACCACTTCAGGGTTCTGAGTTCGCTGCCAGTCATGCGCCGACAACCGGTCGGCAATTTTTTCTCCAAGATAACCGGTCGCTACCACAAAGCGTTGCACCCCCTGCCCGTGCATAGAAAGTATGACATGGCAAATAATCGGCAACCCACCGACCTCAACCAATGGCTTCGGTTGGTTAAGCGTAGCTGACCCCATGCGCGAGCCACGCCCGCCAGCCAGAATCACACATTGCAATCTTCCCGGCATTCTGATCGTTAAGCAATTCTCTGGTTGGCTTTGCGTTGCCGGTAAAGCGACGCTTCTTCGGCCATGATATCACGAATGTTTTTGCCGGAGTAGTGCTTGCCATGGAGCCGCCAGTGCTCGATTACCTTTCTGTATTGTGGCCGCTCAGCAGCTGGGATGATCCTGTCCAGCATTTTCAAAAACTCAAGGTGACGCCGGTTCACCGGATACGTTTTCTTATTTTTGAGTGACGTATCAAACCACTCAATTCGCTCTTCATCAGTCTTGAAGGTAGCCAGAGAGGAGAATTTATGGCTGCGCCGCATAGGTATTGCAAATCTCCCAGGTGCTATCTGTCAACGCATTGTCAGAAATCAGCAATTCAAAATCGCCATATGTCTGGCCGAGTATTGACTTTATTGAATTTCCCAGAAATCGCTCACCATTAAAAACAGGCAGGCCTATCGAAACCTGCGGATTAGTGGAACTCATCACATCATTACTTAAGAGGCTGTTGGTTGCCGTGCAAAGGAAAAAGATTATGGTGTTCACAAACTTACTTGGCAACCCGACGATTGGACAGGGTTGACTCAGCACTGAATACCCTTGACTTACCGGAATATCTGTTTATCACAATATAGCTTCATCATTATGACACCGCTTCATTCTAAGCCCCGCTTGACAGCAATCCCGCATCTATTGTTAGCCTTCGTCCTGCTGACGGGCGGAGCCAATGCTGCTTATGATTTCCAGCTGGATATTACAAACGGCCAGCAAGTTCTAGGTAGTGACGGAGTAACGCCATTCGCGGGCAGCGTACTACTCGGTTACTTCGATGACGGCACTGATTTTTCACAGTCTATCGATGCGCTTGATAGCGCGTTTAATTTGCTTTATGTAGGGCCTACTGGTGGTCAGGGCAACCAGGTCAGTCAAGCCATTCCGGCGGGTGGTACATGGCCAAACGGCACCCTGCTGTGGCAGGCAGGGG
>CAZHRP010000025.1:0-18545 GCA_964535055.1 uncultured Chthoniobacteraceae bacterium | reverse complement strand
TCCGCATAACCGATTGCCGAGCAAATCGCGTCAGCATCCGGATTGCGATGACCAATTACCAGTATCCTGTCCTCCATAAATAAAACAGAAGATAATCGCCGATCTGGAGCAATCTGCAAATAAGAATCTTACCGGCCCCCAAAAACAATCTGCAAAAATTGCGGACATCGCCAATCTTTGCGCATCCCCAGTTAGTGATTGACGTAACAGATAAAGACGCGTATTTTCCGCGTTCTTGTTGGGTCGGTAGCTCAATGGTAGAGCAGCGGCCTTTTAAGCCGTTGGTTGAGGGTTCGAGCCCCTCCCGGCCTACCAACTTTGTAAACTTCCTCCGGGCTCTACCGTCTCGCTTTTAACTATCAAAGAGCAGCCCAGACCTTGTCGAGATTGGTTGCATACTTATGCCGACTAATTTATTATATATGTATGGACGCCGGGTTCATAGAGAAAGCAATCGAGTCGAATACACCCTTCACAATCAAGACTGCTGGTGGAGATAGTTATCAGGTGCCGCACCGTGATTTCATATCTTTCTCAGCCAGGAAAACTACGGTCATTGTGTCATTCGAGAGAGATGGCAAAGAAGAGATTGCCTATATCCCGTTACTGACAATCTCATCGATTGAGACAGAGTCGGCTGATGTTGTAGCAGAATCTTAACCCTGTTTACAATCCATTCGTCGCCATTCGCTTTATTCGCGGGCAAAATTACTGTCTGCAGCGCTTGCCAGTAACTTCGCGGGCATGGGCAACATCTTTAGCAATTTGTTGTTTGAGCGATTCGAGCGAATCGAATTTTTGTTCCGGGCGCAGGAGCTGCAGGATTTCGACTTCGATATCGGTACCGTAGAGGTTGGCATTAAAGTCGAGGATATGCACTTCGAGTTGCATGGCAGCTTTAGTACCTGAGACGGTTGGTTTATGACCGAGGTTGATGACCGATGGCAACGGGTCATTATACAGAAAGGTCATAGCAGCATAGACCCCTGGTGGCGGCAGTTGCTCGTTTTGCACGGAAATGTTGGCGGTCGGGAAGCCAAGTTTACGGCCCAACTGGTCACCTTCAATCACCGTACCGAAGAGTGATGGAGGACGTTCAAGCATTGCTGTAGCCGCTTTCAGGTTGCCCTCTGCCATAGCTTTACGAATACGGGTACTGCTAACTTTGCTGCCCTGATATTCAACCTCGGGCACCCCGGTCACCTGGAACCCGTAATGCCTGCCCAATTTCCTCAGGGTATCGAGGTTGCCTTCGCGACCACGCCCGAAGGCCCAGGACTGCCCAACTGCAATGCTGTGTAAGCCCGCTGCAGCACTGTGTAATTGGTCGATGAACGCTTCTGAGGTCAACTTGGAAAAATTTCTGGTAAACGGGATCATGAGCAAATTATCAATACCCATGCGTTGCAGGATCCGCAGCTTATGCGGCGTTGAGGTTAGCAAGCGCGGAGCCACTGCCGGATTCAGGATGCGTTGCGGATGCGGCCGAAAGCTGACTACCACACTATTACCATGGACGGCTCTGGCCTGAGTGATCGCGTGCTTGATAACCGCGCGATGCCCTGCATGCACCCCATCAAATACACCAATAGCCAGCGATAGCGGGCCGGCCAATTGACCCAGTTGCTCGATGTGGCCGAATAGCTTCATACTCCCCTAAGGCGCGACACTTCGGGCAAGCTAAGTACCCGGCCAGCCAAATCATCGCGCGGCAACGACTTCAGGTCCGCTACCGTTACTGCGCGATCCAGGGCAAAGTTGCCGGATTTGGTTCGCCGCAACATTTTCAGGTGGGCACCGCAGCCCAGCTCCTGGCCGATATCGTGCACGTAGGTGCGCACGTAAAAACCTTTGCTGCATTTCACCCTGAAATCGATCTCGGGCAGACGGGTGGCGAGGACTTTATGGGTGTAAACGTGGACAAACCTGGGCTCCCGCTCGACGGTTTTGCCCTTCCTGGCCAGCTTATACAGTGGTACCCCCTCTTTCTTGATCGCCGAAACCATTGGTGGCGTCTGGTAAAAGTCTCCGTGAAATTTATTGAAAGCAGCTTCAATTTCACTGCTATCCAGGTTTTTGACTGGCAACTCATCGACTATTTCGCCGTCAGCATCCTGGCTGTCTGTGGTTACACCCAGTGTCATCGTGCCCTCGTACTCCTTATCTTCACTCATCAATAAGTCTTGCACTTTGGTGCCACGCCCAATTACCAGAATCAACAGGCCGGTAGCCAATGGATCGAGTGTCCCGCAATGGCCGATTTTCTTGATACCCAGGCTACGGCGCGCAATTGCCACAACATCATGCGAAGTCATACCAGACTCTTTGTCCACCAGCAGTACCCCATTGATGTCCTGTTGCTGCCGCCCCTGCATGACCTATTCCTGGTTGCCATCCGTCACCGCCCGGGTAACTGCCTCAGCCAACATTTTCCGGGCTTCAGTAAATGGTTTATTAATCCGTGCCCCGGCAGCCAGGCGGTGGCCGCCACCTCCAAACTTGGCGCAGATGGCTGCCACGTCGATGCGGTCATTTTTGGAACGCAAGCTGGCGCGAGTCTGCTGCTGATCCACTTCCTCGATAAAAGCCGCTACTTGCACGCTGTCAATCGAACGCACATGGTCGATCAATCCTTCGGTGTCCTCGGGACGTGACCCAATCCGGCGGGCTTCCTCTAATGGCAAGCTAATGATAGCCAACCGGTTATCGGCCAGCAATTCGAGCGAGTTCAACAGGCTTCGTAATAACTCGACCCGGCGTAGAGGATAGCTCTCGTAAATCAATTCGGAAAGGCGCCCGACATCCACGCCAGCCTGAATCAATTCAGCTGCAATTTCAAACGTCCGCGCAGTGGTACTCGGATACTGAAAAGATCCCGTATCAGTACTGATAGCCGCAAACAAATTGTCCGCAATTTCATAGTTGAATGGCAGTTCCTCGGCACGGATCAATTCATAGATAATCTGGCCGGTGGCCGGACAGTCAGCTGCTATAAAGTTGATGTCACCGTAGTTTTGATTGGTTGCGTGATGATCAATATTAATAAAGCAGCCGATATTACCCAAAGCAGCATCACAGTCCCCCAGGCGTTCACGGTCAGAAGTGTCCACAGAAACTACCAGGTCAAAATCAACTGGCTGCTGGGGTGGGCTAATGATCATGTCGGCGCCCGGCAGGAAGCTTAACTTCGCTGGAACCGGATCATGGTTCCAGCATACCACTTCTTTACCCAGGCGCTGTAAGGTGAGTGCAAGTGCCAGTTGCGAACCAATTGCATCGCCATCCGGACGCATGTGCGAAACGATCAAAACTGAATTTGCTTTGCGTAGTTCTGATGCAATTTCGGCGTATGACATACTATTGTCTGTTGGCTTCATTGTTAAACTGTTCGTCATCGTCGGTATCGTAATCCGGGTCGAACTCTGGCAATTCCTCGTCGTCCAGTGCCTGGCCACCCTCGAGCTCGTCAAGGATTTCGATGATGCGTGAGCCTTTAGCTATCGAATCATCCAGCCTAAAATTAATTTTGGGGGTATTTTTGAGTACCACGCGGCGAGCCATCTGGCCTTGCAGCAAGCTCCGATTCTCCTCCAGCACGCGCATGGCGTCTGCTTGCTGGTGTTCCTCACCCAGCACGCTAATGTAAATAAAACAGCTTTTCAGATCAGGTGTTATGTCAACACTATTGACCGTCACCAGGCCACCATCGAAGGTCAAATTGCGTTCGATCGCTGCACTGATCTCTCGCTTGATAATTTCCCTGACTCTGGCTAAGCGGTTTTTCATAGTCGCTGTGCACCAACATGAGTGCCTGATTATAATTCCTGGCTAACCTTCTCGAGCGTATAAAATTCAATGACATCATCCTCCTGGTAGTCATTGTAATTGCCGAGCTTAATGCCGCATTCAAGTCCAGCACGCACTTCCTTAACCTCATCCTGGAAACGACGTAATGTGGCTACCGCACCATCGTACACTGCTTGCTTGCCACGCTTGACACGTGCCCGGGCCGAACGGGTTACCCGCCCGTCGACCACTACGCAGCCGGCGACATTGCCTTTGGAAACTGAGAATACCTGACGGACTTCGGCATGCCCGATTACTGCTTCGCGGGTCTCTGGATCCAGCAAGCCGGTCATCGCCTCCTTCACTTGATCGAGCAATTCATAAATAATACTAAATAGCTTGATCTGGACACCTTCCCGTTTGGCGGCTTTAACCGCGCCACCTTCTACCTTGGTGGAAAACCCTATGATCACCGCGTCGGAAGCACTCGCCAGCAGCACATCCGATTCGCTGACCGGACCGACCGCAGCAAACAAAATATCAAGCTCAACTTTATCGCTCTCGATTTTATCGAGGGAGTGCTTGATCGCTTCGACGGAACCTTGGACGTCGGCCTTGATGACCAGACGCAATTTTTTAACACCTTTACCGGCGTTTTGCAGCAACGCCTCAAGGGTAGCCCGTTGCGGGGTAGCCAGTTCCTCGTTGCGTTTCCGTTGCAGGCGTTCGTCACTCAATGTCCGTGCATCTTTCTCAGAACTCATGACCACAAATTCATCGCCGGCATTGGGCAATCCATTAAATCCAAGCACCTTGACCGGAGTCGCCGGCCCGGCCTCTTTAATGCGTTTACCCTTATCGTCGATCAGCGACTTAATTTTGCCGTAATAATCTCCACACAGAAATGCCTGGCCAACTTTTACTTTACCCATCTGGACGATGATGGTGGCGGTCGGCCCCATGCCGGGTTCAACTTGTGCCTCAATCACGGTCCCGCGTGGATCAACCTTTTTTGAGGCCTTCAATTCAAGCATTTCCGCTTCCAGCGAAATCATTTCCAGCAAGTCGTCCATGCCGGTACCTTTGGTCGCAGAAACTTCACAACAAACGATATCGCCGCCCCAGTCTTCAGGTGTAAACTCCTGCTCCTGCAATTGCTGTTTGACCTTATCCGGGTTGGCTGCCGGCAGATCCATCTTGTTGATGGCAACCAGGATTTTTACACCGGCCGCCTTAGCGTGGCCGAGTGCCTCAAGGGTTTGCGGCATCAAGCCATCATCAGCAGCCACCACGATCACCGCAATGTCCGTAACGTTAGCCCCCCGAGCACGCATGGATGTGAATGCCGCGTGGCCAGGTGTATCCAGGAAAGTAATAGACTTACCGTCATGGTCGACTGAATACGCTCCAATGTGCTGGGTAATACCACCGGCCTCACCTGATGCCACCCTGGCCTTGCGAATGTGATCGAGCAACGAAGTCTTACCATGATCCACATGCCCCATAAAGGTGACGATCGGTGCCCTGGTCCGCATTTCCTCTTCGGGTGGCTCAACGACTTCGACGGGCGGTTCGACTACCGGTTCGGGTTTATGAACCCCTTCGCCTTTTTTGCGCGCTTCCTTCTCGAAGACGAAGCCATGTTTTTCGCAAACTTTAGCTGCGATATCCGGTTCTATTACATGATTGATGGATGCAAAAATTTCCATTTCCATCAGATCGTGGATCAGTTGGAAGGGCTTGATATCAATCGCGTCAGCTAACGCCCTAACGGCTATCGGTGGCTTGAGGTTTACAACATTTCCGTCGGTGATTACTGCCGCCGATTCCTCAGCCTGATCGTCGGCAACCGGAGCCTCAGGCTTAGCTGCTGCCTGGGCTTTCTGCTGCTTGGCTTTTGCCGCACTTGAAATTGGCGGCAGCGCGGTAGCGGTAGATTTAGCCGCAGGTTTGGCAGCTACCTTCTTTTTGGCACCACCATCTTCTTCATCCAGCAAACTGACTGCATTTTCCTTGCGTTTGGCCAGACTCTCCTGCGGCTCTGCCGCCGGCTTTTTCTTGGCGGCATTAGTTGCTTTTTTGGCGGCAACTTGTTTGCGCGCGGCTTTAGCTGGCTGCTGGGATGTGGTTGTCGATTTTGTCGGCATTATTATGTCAGGGATTACTGCTTGAGTCTTACTCTAATTTTACTCGCTACTGGTAACTTTGGATTCTTCGCTGCTAGCTTGCCGTTCGAGTGCATCACGGCCGGCTTGTAGTACTTGCGCTGCGGTTTCCTCATCGGAACCTAAAATGTCTGCAACATCGGAAGCCTCGACGAGATTAAAACCTTCCAGCGAGGCAATGCCGCCGCGCACCAGTGTCTCGGCCTGCTGCTGATCGATACCCAGCTCGGACACCATTGTTTCCATGGCTTCATGAATGCGCGCTTCAAACAGTTCCGCCTGGGTCTCGTCTTTGGCGATGTTTATTTCCCAACCGGTCAGGCGATGAGTCAAGCGCGCATTCTGCCCGCGCTTGCCAATCGCCAGTGACAGGTTGTCTTCATCAACGGTTATCTTTACCGACTTTTTAGCTTCATCCAAGTCAATTGCTTTTATTTTGGCAGGCTTGAGAGCTTCAATAATAAATTCCCGGATATCATTGCTCCAGCGGATAATATCCACCTTTTCATTATTCAATTCGCGCACGATGTTTTTTACCCGGCTACCGCGCATACCCACGCAGGCACCTACTGGATCAACTCGCTCGTCGTCGCTGTGCACGGCAACTTTGCTGCGATAGCCTGCCTCGCGGGCGATCCCTTTAATCTCGACCGTGCGATCCGCAATTTCACTGACCTCGCTCTCAAATAGCCGTCGCACAAAATTTGGATGGCTGCGTGACAGGATGATTTCCGGCCCACGCGGACCATTTTCTACCGCCACAACGTAAGCGCGTATGCGGTCACCTACATTATATTCCTCGGTGGCTACCCGCTCCCGCTGCGGCATAGTTCCTTCGAATTTGCCAAGGTCAAGAATAACATCCGAGCGTTCAAACCGACGCACCACACCACTGACGATTTCACCGGCGCGATCCTTGAACTCATCGTAAATCATTTCTTTCTCGGCCTGACGAATACGCTGCATCATTGCCTGTTTGGCTGTTTGGGCAGCTATCCGGCCAAAATTTCGCGGGGTAACCTCAGTTTCCACTTCATCGCCTACGTCAATATCCGGATCCAATAGCTCTGCTTTGCTGAGTAAAATTTCCTCCTGCGGGTTAAACACACGTTCCACCACAGTCAGCTTGGCAAAAGCTCTGATATCACCGCTCTTGGAGTCGATCTCAATGCGCAGATCTTTGGCCGGCCCGACCGCTTTCTTAGAAGCCGACAGCAATGCCCCCTCGATGGCTTCCAGCAAAACCTCACGGGCTATACCTTTCTCGCGTTCCCAATAATCCAGCGCTGCGTTTAATTCAGGGTTCATAATAGTTGCTTCATGTTCAAGACCTGGGGACAAAAAAGAGCGGGCAATGCCCACTCCTCAATCATCTTCAGGATGTGAATCGGTTACATTAGTAGAAAAGCCGGTCAGCGTCAACCCTCACATGACCGAGACAGCAACTTAATAGTCCATTTGTTTCAACCCGCAAAATGCTCGACCCAACGAGCGCGGGATATCGCCTGCTACCAGCGACTCCTCAGATTCACCAAACTCAGCCATCGCATATTCCGCTGCGCGGCCATGCAACCAAGCCGCAATACAGGCGGCAGGGTAAGGCTGTACCGCTTGCGCCAGCAGGCCGGCACAAATTCCAGTCAAGCAGTCACCGGTACCACCGGCAGCGAGCGCCGGACTACCGGTGGGATTGGCACATATTGGCATGCCCTGCTCGGCGATTAAAGTTCTTGCTCCTTTGAGAATCAAAGTCACCTGAAATTTAGCTGCAAAATCAGATGCGATCTGCCACCGCGGAATTCCTTCGACCTTGGTCAGGCGCCCCATCTCGCCTTGATGAGGGGTTAGCAGGCGTTGGCCCCTGCAGCGTTTCAGGATTTCCGGTTGTTCGGCGACTACCGTAATTGCATCGGCATCAATCACACAGGGTCCTGGGAACTCTGCGATTACCTTGCGTGCCCCCCCATCATGGTCACGTCCGATCCCCGGACCGATAGCTACGGCATCCAGCCTGGCCTGGAGCACTGCATCTGCTAGGTTTGGTGATTTCTTAACCATTGCTTCCGGCGGACAGCAGCGCGCCAAAATATCGTAGATTTCAGGTGCGGCAAAGACTTCAACCAAGCCCGCCCCGGAACGCAATGCGCATTCGGTTGTCAACACTGCAGCACCGATGAAACCGGGTGACCCGGCAATAATCCCGAGTCTCCCGTGATTGCCTTTGTGGCTGTTATTTTCCCGCCGCGGCAACAAGCCCCGCAACAGGTCCGCAGTAGAAAGAAAAAAACTGGTTTCATCCAAACCGAAGACCTCTTCATGGGCATCCATGATTCCTTCCAGCTGGATAAGCGCCAGCCGCCCGGTGACCGCGACTGCCTCATCGCTAAATAATCCGCATTTTGGCAGGCCGATTGTTAATGTGTAATCTGCCACTACCGCCTCAGCGTCAACCGCACCACTGTCAGCATCCAGACCAGTGGGAATATCCAGGGCAAATACCCTGCTGTGGCAACTCCCCCGCAGCTGCCTGATCTCACGGCTCAGCTCCAGGTACGGCGATTGCAGACCGGGCCGGGCACCCAAACCGAGCAACGCATCAATAATCACTACCGGCCCGTGCAAATTGTCATACGACGGAGCATTGGTCATAATGCGATCTCCCAATTCCACCAGTTGCCGCAGCGCTAGCTGAGACATCTCATCGCGTCGGTGCGCCAGCCGCAGGCTGACTTGCCAGCCGGCCTCCAACAGATAACGCGCAGCAACCAGTCCATCACCGGCATTATTCCCTTTGCCGGCATAAACAATTGCCTGCCCCGGATGTGGGCAAAATTGCATGATGGCCGACGCGATCCCCGCACCGGCTGATTCCATCAGGTTAGCCGCACTGCCACCACGGGCAATGAGACGTTCCTCGAGTTGAAGCATTTGTTCCGCGCTGACAATCACACGCGAAATCTATGTTAAATCAGAAATATTCGGCAAGCCGCGATTGCTCTACCGTGAAATAAATCAGCCACATGACTGAAAATGAGTGACTTAGCCGCTGTAACGAAACTTCATTTTGGCACGCTTAGCATTAGCCTTAGCCTTGCGGCGGCTTTTCTGAACTGGCGTTTCAAACGCCCGCAAACGGCGGACTTCCTCGAGAATCCCCTCGGCGTCCAGCTTGTTCTTGAGTCGTTTGAGTGCCCTGTCGATAGGCTCACCTTTGCGTACTGTTACTTCCGGCATATATTCTTTCAGTTTTTAATTTAATTTTTACCTAATTTAAGAGGGCGGAACCTTACACGGCTCATGAACCACGGTCAAGCTTTAAAAATAAACTATTTGAAACCGTTCATAATGCACCTTTACGGCGCAGGGCTTCCTCCATGGCCCGTTCGACAATTGCTGTAGCCAGTGACTGGGTGGCCTCATCCAAGGCATGGCTGGCATTTTTCAATTCGGTCAGATTGTCGTCTTCCAGGGCGTCCTGGAGACGCTGCCGACATTGCCTGATTTTTTTTAGCTCGGTGTCGTCAACCTGATCTCCCACTTTAGCCAGTGCCTGATCGACTGCGGGTAGCATCTCTTTGGCTTTCAGGCGGGCTTCGGTGAGCAGCCGTTGCGACATATCTTCGAATGCGTGATCAACTGACTGCGCAATCATCGCTTCGACTTTTTGATCTTCGAGGTCGACAGCATTATCCAATTCGAGAATCTGCTCGGTGCCGCTAATTGTATCTCTGGCGAGTACCTGCAGCAGGCCGTTGCTATCGATAGAAAACTGCACCCCGACCCGCGCTTGTCCCTTGGCAACAGCGGCAAAAGGAATTTCCAGTTTGCCTAGTGGCCAGTTATCACGCGCCATTTCGCGCTCCCCCTGAAGGACATTGATACTCATGGCGCTTTGGCCACTGACCGCATTGGTAAATAACTCACCGGCTTTAGTCGGCAAAGTTGTATTGCGAGGAATAATAACATTCATCAAGCCGCCGAAGGTCTCGATCCCCAGCGATAATGGAGTCACATCCAGCAGGGTTAAACCACTGACCGCACCACTCAGCATGCCGGCGCGCAGGGTGGCACCGAGAGCAACTGCCTCATCCGGGTTATCGCTGGCTTGTGGCTGCTGGTAAAAAATATCAGCAACCAACTCAGATACGCAGGGCATGCGCGTCACCCCACCAACCAGGAGTACCGCGTCCAGCTCGGCGGCGGTAATTTTCGCATCCTCCAGAGCCTGCAAACAGTGGGCCCGGGTAGCACGCAGGACTGGCATCGCCAAAGCCTCGAGCTGATTGCGATCCAACTTTATAGAAATGTTTTTACCAGCTACAAAAGGTAGTTCGATGGTTGTGGACTGGCTGGTAGTCAGCGCATGTTTGGCATTCACAGCCGCGGCCTCCAGTGCGGCCAGTTGGGTAACGTCCAGTTGAGTTCTTGCCAGACCAGCTTCGTACAACAGCCAATCGACAATGGCCCGGTCAATATCGTTGCCTCCCAGCCGGGTATTGCCACAGGTCGACAAAACTTCAAAGAGTTGGTCTTGCAATTCCAGTATCGAAATATCGAAAGTGCCCCCGCCCAGATCGTAGACTGCAATCCGTCGCTGGCGCGAACGACCATCAAACCCGGCAGCCAGTGCTGCGGCAGTCGGTTCATTGATAATGCTACGCACTATGAAGCCTGCCTGCTCACCGGCGGCAATGGTCGCCTTGCGTTGACCGTCATTGAAGTAGGCCGGCACACTAATGACAGCTTCGAGCAACTCAGCCTCCAGCGCCCGCTCGGCATCAGCTTTTAACTTCAGCAGAATCCGGGCGGCGACATCAGTCGGGGAAACTGCTCCCGCCGCAGTACTAAAACAAATTGGCTCGCCGACCGCAGATGCCAGAGGTACACTCAGGGAAGCTTCATCCTGCTCGCTTTCACCATGCCTTAGCCCGATAAAGCGTTTCGTTGATAGCAGAGTATTACCAGGTTCCACCGTGTGCATACGGTAGGCTGGCAGACCGACCAATGGATCACCGGCAGCAGGATAATAGACTGCCGAGGGAGTCAGGCGACTACCATCCTCGCCCGCCAGTAATAACGGAAAACCGGCATCCATCACGCCAATCAGCGAGTGACTGGTACCTAAATCAATGCCACAGATCATCGCCAACACTTAGCGCGGGATCACCGCTCCCGCAAGGGAAGTACTTCGAGACTAATAAATCGTTACTGCAAAACTCTTTGCAGCTCCTTGACCAGATCCTCCACTCTGAACGGCTTGCTAACCATCCCGTCAAATCCGAATTTTTTGTACTCCGCCAAGGTCGAATCATTAGAGTAGCCACTGGAAACAATCGCTTTGGCGGCAGGGTCTGACTGTTTTAGTTTTATAACCGCCTCGCGTCCTCCCATCCCACCCGGGATCGTTAAATCCATGATTGCGGCGCGATAGGGCTGCCCTTCCTTGCTGGCTTTCTGGTAGGCCTCTAGCAGGCTTTGGCCATCAGGGTAAGCATCCACCCTGTAACCAAATCGCTCCAACAGCAACGGCAGAGTATCACGGATATCCCCTTCATCATCCATCAAAACGATCCGGCCGTGACCACGCTGCAGTTGCGGTTCCTGTGTTTCCTTGGAGTTGAAACTTTTGTTAGAGGCAGGCAGTAGAATATGGAACGTCGCCCCCTCACCTTCTTCTGACTCAACCGTGATCGCACCATCATGATTGCGCAAAATCGAATAAGAAGTCGCCAGCCCCAACCCGGATCCTTGCGGCTTGGTCGTGAAAAATGGATCAAATAGTTTGGCCTGGATATGCCGCGGGATACCCGGCCCGGTATCACGCAAGCTGATATGGACATAGTCGCCAGCAGCTAACCGGTATGGATTGCTTTCCTTCAGAATCTCGTTGCAGGCAGCTACAAATATTTTGCCGCCATCGGGCATGGCCTGCATCGCATTGATCACCAGATTATTGATGACCTGGCTGATTTGACCGACATCAATTTCTACCGGGTCAAGATCATCGGCCATTTCAAATTCTGCCTCCAGATTGGATCCGTGCAGGACAAACTCGGTGGATTCACGGATTATTCCCGGCAGTAAGTAAGTGTTAAGTACGGGTGCCCCACCTTTGGAGAACGTTAATAGCTGGCGGGTCAGATCGCGCGCTTTTAACGAGGCTTTTTCAGCTTCGACCAGGCGTTCATTAGCCAGGTGGTCGTCAGCCAGCTTAGCCCGAGCTATCGATACGTTATTTATGATAGCCAGCAGGATATTATTGAAATCGTGCGCGATACCACCGGCCAGCATGCCTACCGATTCCAACCGGCTGGCACGATCAATTTCCTCTGCGAGCCGCTGCTTGTCAGTAATATCCCTGAACACCACTACCATACCAATGGCATTTCCATCAAAGTCGCGAATCAGTGAAGCATTATGCTCGATCACTCGCTTGGCCCCATCTTTGGTAATCAGGGTACACTCTTGATCGAGGGTGGGCTGTTGCTTCGGGTTTTCGCCGGTAAGGTCGTCGAGTGGCAATTTCAGGCGCGCCTCACTGTCCGGATCGATGACATTATAGATCTCTTCCAGCGCTTGAGCCTCGGCTTGTTCGGCAGAATAGCCAGTCAGCTCTTCTGCGGTCGGATTGATGAGCGCGACCCGGCCCTTCAGATCAGTGGTAATTACTGCATCACCAATCGAGCGCATAGTGACCGCCAGCCATTCTTTTTCGGTCGCCAGCACTTCTTCGGCCTGGCGGCGTTCGGTCACATCGCGGGCATTGATCACAAAACCCTGGATGGCCGGATGGTGCAGCAGGTTGGTTGCTATGGCTTCCAGATAAATCCACGAACCGTTGGCATGGTGCAACCGGAAAGAAACGGCAATCTGGGTACCCGGCTTGAAAGTCTTGGACGTGCCCAGTTCATACAGTTTTTCAACATCGTCCGGATGAATAAACTTGCTTGGATTGCGACCGATAAAAACGTCTACTGGAAAACCCAAAACCGACTCGGCAGCAGGACTCAAATAACGAATCGATCCGTTACTCTCCAAAAGTGCCATAACGTCGGAAGAGTTCTGCACCAGGTACCGGGAAAGCTCATCCTGCTCGATGATGGATTTTTCGAGCACGATCCGCGAGGCCACCTGAACAATTTCCAGCAGTGCTCCATTCGGCTCACCCTCCGGCATTGGTAAAAACTGGATCTGGAATCGGCGCTCCTCCAGGTTTCCTACCACAAAACAACAGTGGAATTGTTGGGCTTCTCCCTGAAATGCCAGCTCCAGGCAATCCGAAAAGTCGTAGTTGTGGCCACGCACAAATATTTCCGCCACACTCATGCCGTAATTCAAATCGACTTCAAAATATCGTTTGACCCACGCGGCAGCTTTGTCATTGAAGAATACCAACTGCCCGGCCTCATTGAATCCCAGGCTGCCAACATTGGAGGCCCGCAGCATACGCTCAAAAAATGTGCTGCCCAGCGACGGCGCAGGCTTGCCATTGGGAACCTTAAGCGGAGGCGCCGGCGGACGGATCACATTCGTCGATTGCGCGACTACTCGCCGAGTCATGTGTTGCATCGGTGACATACCAGAAATTCAGTTTACTGAGTAAGTTATAAAAATACTAGTCGCAAATTGGCCTCGGCGTCAAGACTTAGCGGCTAGGCTTTTGGCTAAATAATTAGTGCTTGCACATAGCTTATTCTGCCCTCACCATCGCCTCGTCGTATTAACCAACTTAAAAATTATTAACACTCATCGAAAGGATATATTATGAAACCTCATCGAGGGACCCTCATACTGGTACTGGGCATACTCAGTCTACTGCTATGCCAATTGCTTGGAATAGCACCACTCATCATGGGCAATGCCGACCTCAAAGAGATGGATGCCGGCAGCATGGACCCGGAAGGACGGCAACTCACTCAAGTGGGCCGGATCCTGGGCATAGTTGCGCTGGTGTTGATGGGCGTCGGGCTTATTATTGGCATCCTGATGCTAGTACTGGGTGGAGCCGGTGCTGCACTGAGCGCCTGATTCCAGTACTGCCATAGACTTTCCACAAGGGCCGCGGTAATTCGCACGCAACACTGGACGGTGTTGCCTGAGAATGCTATTGCTATCAGCTGATGGAAAATTTGATCATTGTCGGGACCGGCTGTGCCGGACTGACCGCAGCGATATATGCCGGACGAGCTAATCTCAACCCACTGGTATTAGAAGGTAGTGAGCCTGGCGGCCAACTGACTACCACTACTGCCGTGGAAAACTTTCCCGGCTTTCCCGATGGCATTCAGGGGCCGGACTTAATCATGGCCATGAAAAAGCAAGCCGAGAAATTTGGCGCGCGCTTTCAGTTTGCCAGTGCTACCGGTTTCGAGCCCGGTAATGGCAGCCACCGCTTACAGATAGATAATGAATGGGTTGAGAGCAAAGCTGTCATCATAGCGAGTGGTGCCTCGGCCAGGTATCTTGGGTTGGCCGGCGAGAAAGAATTAATCGGCCACGGGTTGACATCATGTGCCACCTGCGATGGTGCTTTTTATCGGGACGTTCCGGTTTGTGTGGTCGGCGGTGGAGATACTGCCTGTGAAGAAGCCATCTTCCTGACCAAGTTTGCCAGCAAGGTTTACCTCATCCATCGCCGCGATCAGCTGCGGGCATCACCGATTATGGCTGAACGCGCGTTGTCCCATGAAAAGATCGAGCCAATCTGGGATACTGTATTGACCGGATACGTGACCGATGCCGAGGGTCATGTCAATGGGGTCAACCTTCGCAATGTGAACACGGATCAGGCACACGAACTTGCAGTACGCTGCGTTTTCATGGCAATCGGACATACCCCTAATACCAAGGCATTTACTGACCACTTAGAAGTTCACGAAGGCGGTTACCTGGTACAAAAAAACGGCACAGCAACCAGTGTTGCAGGCATTTTTGCAGCGGGTGACGTAGCTGACCTGGTCTACAAACAAGCGGTAACCGCTGCCGGGCAAGGCTGCGCAGCAGCTCTGGATGCTGAGCGGTATCTGGCTGAATTGGAAGAATAAGCTGCAGTCGCGCTTTTATGGCACTTAGGAATTTGGCCCCCGTCCGCGCTGTCACAAGCTGGTTCACTACCACTCGCCCGGCTGAGCTTAGTGCTGTTTTGCTGCTACTTTGCGTAGCTCTCGGGTTATTGATCTTCTTGCTGGCGACCGGCTCTGACTGGCGCAATGCCTGGCCGGATGACCTCAAGCATTGGGAAAAACCGAAGCTTGAAGTGCTAATCCAGACTGGCTTGTGGTGGGGCGGACTGACCAGCCTGAGCATTTGCCTGCTACTGCTGGTATTTTCGCGCTGGTGGTTGTTACGGCTACAGTCGCCAGGCATGCTAAAACTTCCGAGCGTGAGCATGATCACATTCTGGGTACCGCTGCTGCTGGCTATTATTGTCGCTGGTGGCCTCAGCTGGCAGCGTCTCGGGGTAAGTTTAAACGGCGATGAATTATATAATTTGCGCCGTTACATCATGGGCTCCTATAAGCTGGACGAACAACAGCAGCCCGTCTTTAAGGCGACTGACTGGCAGGATGCCTGGTTCGAAAACCGAGGTGCCGATAATCATATTCCCTACAGCCTGGCAGCGCGCACCAGTTTGAAAGCCTGGCAGCTAATGGCAGGCAGTGATGATAAGCACTTCAAAGAATTGGCCCTGCGGCTACCGGCCTGGATGGCAGGTATCGCAGCGATCGCCGGATTGGCGGTTTTCTTGTGGGTAGCCGGTTTCCCGCGAGCCGGCCTGATTGCAGCCTGGCTGGCTGCCGTGCACCCGTGGTGGTTGCGCTATGCAACCGAAGCAACCGGCTATTCACTGGCGGCACTTTGGATCCCCTTAACCTGTGCTACAGCCCTGCTGGCTTTGCGTAGCGGGCGTTGGCGATGGTGGCTGGCATGGGCAGCCTGCCAGTTTCTCTTGCTCCTCTCAGTGTCTGACACTCTGGTCTTCATAGTTTTGTTGAATTTGGGACTGGCGATCACGCTGCTGATGCGCTGGCGCTTATCAGCCAACCCGTTGCCACTGCAATTCCGCCGGTATCTGGCAGGATTGGGAATTTCGCTAGTCCCGCTTGCATTGTTACTCGGAGCCAGCACTTACCAAATCATACGTTACCTGGTCGTCGATCGAGTTGCGCAGCCGATGGGCTGGCCCTGGTTGCAGGATGCGTGGGGCTATCTGGCCACCGGTATGCCATGGAATGGAGCCAATTATAACAGCCCACTAATTATCACGTTCGAGTCGTTGGCCGGCTGGCCACCAGCCTGGCTGGTGGCTTCGCTGATGCTATTGCTGGCCATACTCGGAGCCCACCGGTTGGCTACTTCTCAACGAACTGGAGCGGTTGCCTGTGCAGCAGCTTTATTGCTAAGTGGCCCGCTAGTATATGCGCTGGCCAGCGACAATGAGTTTTTTCTACTTAAGCGTTACCTGTTTTTTTATTTGCCGGGTGTACTGGCATTTGTCGCGCTGGCGGTTGATGGCAGTACCGTTTTGCTTGGCAAGTTGCAGGTACCGAAAATGGGTACACTAGCGCTGCCATTTGTCTTTGTTGCCGTGTTCGCATGGGTTACTCAGCCGCAGCGCCAAATTGTTTTGAACCATCCCAAAGAAAACTTACAGGCGGTTGCTTCTGCCATACATGGTGACCGCGACCCACAGCTGGTCAGTTCCAGTGAGGTGCTGCGTGGCCACGTCTGGTCGAGTGTCTCACACTACGATCCATGGTCACGGAACACTCCGTTTGAGAGCGACTTACTGGCCCTGATGCATGAAGCGATTGCCAGCAACGTACCGATGTATTATTCGTTTGGCTACCGCGCCCGCGCGATGACTGAAGCTCCGGTTAAGGCTGCAGTAGAACTGGCCGAAAACCCGCTGCTATTTGAGCATATCGATACCTATTACGGCCTTGAACAGGATCAATTTACCCACCGGTTATTTAAGTTCCGAGGTCAAGCGGCAGCCCCGCATATACCACCGCAAACCATCGCTCCCACCCCTTAGCAGACTGTTAGTTGTGCTCTTCGGTTTCGCTTTTATCTTCAGTCTCGCTATTGTCTTCAGCCTCGCTGCTACCTTCAGTCTCGTTGTTGTCTTTTTCCTGAGGTTTACTGGCAACAGCAGCCCGGATATCTTGTTGGCGATGAAAAGCATTAGCCGAGTACTTAGAATCCGGCATAGTTTCCATAATTTGATCAAGGACCGGCAACGCCAGATCTGCATCCCGGCGATAATCCCAATGCACATCAACTAAACGCTCGGCCAGGAAGGCCGTCGTCTCAGCAGGCAATTCCCCTTGTAAAAATCCTTCCAAGTATTCGGCTGCCTCGTCGTAATCCCCTAAGCGCTCGCACATAATTCTGACTGCTTCACTAATAGCATGGATGTCTTCAGGGTTCTTCTCGACGATCTTCTGATAGCTTGCCACTGCCCCCTCGTAATCACCATTGTTGAATTGCGCAATCGCATCTGCATGCGGATCACGTTCTGACTCCTCCCCGGAGTCATAGAAAAATTTCCCCACACGCTCACCGATATCCGGCAGGATGGTAACTGTCAGAATGAGACCTATGCCAATACCAATCACCACACTTAGCAGAAAGTACATAACTACTTTGGTAGGATCGTAGCCTTCGTCATCAGGGCCCAAATCACGCAGCTCGCTGATCTCCCCGAATAAAATGAATATCATCCAGCTTAACGCAGCCAACAGTAGCAGCTTCAGCATTAGATTCATGACGATAGTGCACCATTTTTTTTCGTACTATTCAAGTCTTTCTAGACTTGCTTGAGTGCCTGATATCTGTAATATAACTGTCCCCAATCAGCCAGAGTAGCTCAGGGGTAGAGCAGAGGACTCATAAGCCTTTGGTCGGCAGTTCAAATCTGCCCTCTGGCACTTCTATCACACTCTTAATCGTAATCGTAATCGTAACAGTGACCTTATTCGCCTGACGTAGCACAAACCACCCGACCGGCTCTCAGCAAAATCAGCTGACATTCAATCACATCCTGAGAGACAGATAAAAGCGTAGCCATCGCCTTACGGTAAGCATCCATTTGGTGTTTGTGACGTTCCTTCAATTTAGCCAGCATGATCGGCTCATCGGGCTCGAGCAGGTCGGTCTTAAAATCCTGTACCAATACTCGAATAACCTGCCCGTCCCGCTGTTCCAGCACCAGACGGTCGATCACTCCCGCAACCCGTTCGCCATCAGCTATCACATCGAATGCCTGCTCGCAGTAAACGACTGCCGCGTCTGAGGGTTTTGATAACGCCTGTACGATCTCATCACTCTCGAGCGCTTGTTCCAATAAAGTTGCTACTTCAGAGTCATGATCTTTCAGTGCAGGATCCAGGGAACCGGCAGCTGGCCATTCCATCTGCGCCAGCACTTCATGAACCCTGGACCCAAGACTTAATGCTTTGAGGTTAGTAGCATACGGCACTACAACTGCCGCTGCAGGTTTTTGAGTTGGCGTGGCTGGCTCCGGCACTTGCTGCGCAGCAACTCCTGTCAGCGAAGGAGGAACCAATTGTTCGGCAGGTCGTTCAATAA
>CAZHRP010000024.1:3611-18611 GCA_964535055.1 uncultured Chthoniobacteraceae bacterium | reverse complement strand
AGAACATCCTTGTACGATGGTGAAGAGCCGATTGATGAAACGATGCCCTCGCCAACCCTGGCTACTACAGTTTCCTCGGTAGCACCACCCACGAAACGGTCGAGGTTGGAGCGCACAGTTACACGCGCCCGTGCTTTAACACTGATACCATCGCGAGCAACCGCATCAATCGTACTCTTATTGCTATTGGAACTAGGGCAATCAATTACTTTGGGGTTAATGCTGGTTTTGACAGCCTCGAGAACTGTCTTGGATGTTCCTTTAGTTGCCAGGTCGATTGCACACGCCCGGTTAAAATCCAGTTTGATACCTGCCTTGTCAGCAGCAATCAGCGCCAGCACTGTTTGCTCAACGTTACCACCTGCCAGAAAATGCGCTTCGAGGAGGTTAGTATCCATCTCCAGGCCGGCTTTGACTGCTGTGATCCGGCTGTCGACTATCAAACTGACAGGCACTTTCCGGATACTCATCGCGACCATCGTACCAAGCCCTACCGGCGCATTGGCAATTCTGGCCCTGAACCAAATCGTTAAAAAATTGAAGGCAATGACCAGGAAAACCAGCGCCAGTACGGCCACAACTCCAATCAACAACCAAATAATAAATTCCATTTTTCTACTCCTGTGTCGTGTTTACTTACTGCAAATTAGACAGGGACACTTACCTGCCATATCTATTACGCGTCTTCACTGTCAACTTGACGCACTACTACCCTTGCCCCTTCCGTATGGATTACTGTGACTGCTGCGCCGGCATCAATCAAGCCACCTTGGGAAACCACATCCACACGGCTGCCATCAATCAGGGCAGCACCAGCCGGACGCAAACTGGTAATAGCTTCGCCGGATTTACCAACCAGCAATGTAAAGTCCGGATGATCCTCAGCCGAATCGATAGCCTGATTGAGCTGTAATTTTTTCCCAAGTGGTGTTTTAGGAAAAATCTGTAACCCGACCACAACCGAAATAACCGAGATCATGGCAACTACAACCAGCATGATGCTGCCAACATTAAACCCGTACTCGATGTATGATAAAACAACCGCAGCCAGCAAACCGGCCGCACCCAGAGCACCCAGCACTCCCCCAGGCACCAGCACTTCGGCAAATATCAGTAGCAGGCCGACGACTATTAATATGATGATCGCTGTTAGCATCTAAATAACTCAATTACTCCAAATCCTGATCCAGGGTGCGTTGTCCGGTGAACCACTCTTCGACGGTTGCAGCACCTTTCCAGATAGTGCGTTTGGTTGCACGCCCAGCTTTGTCCAAAGTGCGTCCCGTACTACTCATAATGCCGTCATCAGTGTTGGAGCCAGACTCAATAGTACTCCCGTTATCACTTTCGCGCGAAGTGCGGATGATGGCTCCATCATTGGCAGCGATTTCTATCGTTGCTGCAATCGTGCCATCCCAATTGACCAATTGTACGACCCAGGCAGGCAACCCTAGTTGATCCCGGGCGTACAAACGATAATTGACACTATCAAAACCGATTTGCATTTTTTTTGCGGTGTTATTGGCGGCAATAAAAGCGCCGTCCGAATCCATATTCAACAAATTCATGTTAATTGGCACTTCCGGCGGACGTTGTTCGCCAGGACGAACTGGTGTGCGTTCAGAAAGGATTCGGCTGTCAGCGATTTCGAATTCCCTAAAGCCACCGCGTGCTGAAGCATCGGCGGCAGCTACTACCCAAACCAATGGTTGTGTGGCTCCCTGTACCCCGCGAATTTCAAGAATTTTGGACGTTAATTCCGACGGCTTTGCCTGCTGCACAGCTTTAATCGCCGCGTAGGCAGTTTGCTGGGCCATCAAAGGAGCTACTGAAAAAATCATCAGTGCTCCTGTTAATGCGCATTTGATCGGTAGCGAAGCTAAAAAAGCTGAGCGGTTCTCAGTTACTCTCATTAACATTGAGTATAACCGATATTTTTATATCTTCACTAAAATTAGACAGGTTTTGCACTTATTACATTTGATGACTCTCAGGCTGCAATACCACTTCATTAAGTACCAGATGACTTGGTAAATTAAGGGTTTGTACCACTAACTCGACCACCTGTTCTAACGGTAGCATTTTGTCGCGTTGCGGGTTCATCGCCAGATCATCCCAAAAGGGTGAGTCAACACCGCCTAAAAAGAACAGTGAGTATTTAACATTTTGCCTTTGGTATTCCTGCGCCATCGCGCGCATCATACCCGTAACCGCAAACTTGCTGGCTATGTAGGCAGCCGCATTCTTCATCACTGCACGTCCCAAAATGCCGGGAAAAGTAATAAAAAGCCCTGCCTTGGCCTCAGCAAAAACCTTACTGGCAGCTTGCGCCACTAAGAAAGTTCCGCGCATGTTTATGTTGGTAACTCTAGTGAATTCACCATCTGTAGTATCAGCAACAGTCTTGATCAGGCCGACTCCTGCACAGTGTATCACCACATCCAAACCGTCTAATGTAGCAGCTGCCTGGTTGATAAAATCTGCAGCCGCTCCCGGAGCAGTGACATCAAAAGTATCGTGAACTTTGCAGGCAGCATTACAGGCAGCAATGACATCGTTTAGTTTCTCGCTACTTCTGCCACATAAGGCGAGTTGATGGCCATGACCGGCTAGCTCGATGGCTACTGCTTTGCCGATACCACTGGTTGCACCGGTAATCAGAATTTTTTTTGCGGGTTGATCGTTAGACATACTTAAAATAACGCATCAAGCGGGATACTGGATGATAACAACCGGGCTCAGCATGTACCACAGCTACTAATCAAATGCCTTAATTACCTGTTGCTGATCGCGTTCGTGGCAGACGACGGCACTTACCATCTTTTCTAAGTTAAGCACCTTTTCTGCAACCTTTTTGATGTCGCTGGTGTTTATCTTTTGATAAGCGTCCTCAATTTCACGGTCAGTAATTACCCGTCCGTATCCTAGCAATGACTCACCTGCCAGCAACATCCTTTGGGTCACGCTGTCACGTGCCATTCGTAACTGACCAAGTACGTACCTGCGGGCTGCATTCAACCTGGTTTGCGAAACCCCTGATCGTTTCAATTGCTCACACTCCTGCCTAATCATACGCAATGCGCGCGGCAGATTACCTGCGTCAAGCGCAAGCTGCAGGGTTAATGCTCCGGTGTCCTCCAGTAAATTCAAGTCACTCTGCAAATGGTAGCAAAGCGCATGCTTTTCACGCAATTTCTGAAACAGATTGGAACTCATATTCTCACCCAGTAGCACACTTATAAGACGCAAAGCATAACGATCCCGCTGATGCCTGCCGAAAGTTCTAAAGCCCAACTCGACATGACATTGTTCGGTGTCCGAACATTCTACCCTGAATAGTCTGCGTGACCTCGGTACATGCTTGCCACCTTCAATTGGCTGACCACGACCTAAGCTTGCCAACCGCTCATTAACACCGCTAAGTACCTTACCGGTATAATTACCGGCCACGGCTACCACGGTATGATTGCCTTTGTAGTATCGATGATGATGACTTTGCAGTTGGCGGTTAGTAATACGACCCAAGCTCTCTTCACTTCCGGTGACCGGCATGCCCAGGATGTGACCGGGCCAGAGCGCATCATCCAAAAGCTCTTCGACACGCGCCGCATGATTATCACGGTAGCCACGAATTTCCTCCAGGATTATTGCGCGTTCCTGTTCAGTATCCGAGAGCCTGAGCGATGCATTACAATACATATCCGCCAGCACCTCGATGGCGACCGGTGCTTGCGACGCCTCGACCTTTACGTAGTAGCAGGTATGATCTTCACTGGTAAATGCGTTGATAATGCCACCACGGGATTCTATCTCATGAACGATTCTACGCGCCGAGCGCTGCGGCGTCCCCCGGAACAACAAATGCTCAAGGAAATGAGAGATCCCATTCAGCGAAACAGTCTCATGCCTGCTGCCTACTCCACTCCACAAGCCGATACATACTGAATGCATGTGCGGCATTCTAAAAGCAGCGACCCTTACGCCATTATCCAGCTCGTAAACCTCCGCATCTGCCATCATGCTGTCTTCTCACTCAGCGATACCAATGCGGTCACCAACTCTATGTCTGCAGGGATTGTCACCTTGCAATTAATCCCGCTGGTTTCGATAATCTTTACCTTCTCCCCGGCCCATTCCATGACACTGGTTTCATCAGTCGGCAAATGTCCCATTTCGATTGCTCTGGCATAGGCTTCATACAGCCTGCTAAAGTCAAAAACTTGTGGGGTCTCCATCGACCATAGACCATCGCGTTCGATATGTTCGCCAACACAGCCATCGTCGGTTTCCCTCTTTATCGTGCTGGTAATGCGGCTGGCACAGGCAGCAGCTCCTGATTGTTTTGCCGCTGCCAGGCAGTCAGTTATCGTCTGCAGTGAAACCAGCGGGCGGGCTGCATCATGAACTGCTACCAACCGGGGTTCATAGCGAGCAGTGTACTGCAATCCATTCCAAACCGAGTGACACCGTTGAGCTCCACCTGCGATTACCTTATCCAGCTTATCGACACCTTGTAACAGCTGGGCATACTCTTCAATTTTAGCAGCATGGGCAACTACCAGCAAGCCATCGATCCCTGCATGATCAGCAAACTTTTCAGCAGTGCGCCGGATAACTGATATGCCATTGATTGCGGACGCCAGCTTATCAAAGCCCATGCGAGTGCTGCTGCCGCCGGCAACGATAACCGCGCGACAGCCACTTGCATTGCCGGTACCCGCGGCCATTAGCCCAACTGCCGCTTAACTTCCTCGCTGAGCATGCGGCCGTCAGCCTTGCCTGCTGCCCGCAGCTGTAATTCCTTCATCACGGCCCCCATTTGAGCCATTGAGTCAGCCCCAGTGTCCCTAATGACTTCAGTTACCAACTGATTGACTTCAGCAGCATTAAGTTGCGCCGGCATTAACGATTTAATTATTTCTAATTCTGCCTGTTCCTTGGCAGCCAAATCATCCCGGCCTCCAGCAGAGAAGCTTTGGATACTGTCTTCCCGCTGTTTGGCTTGCTTGCGCAGGGTTGCCTGGGCTTCGGACTCATCCAATACCGCGCTGGCTCCGCCTTTTTCGATAGCGGCATTGCGCAATGCTGACTTCAAGCTGCGCAAGACTTGAGTCCGCTCGCTATCGCGGGCTTTCATGGCAGTCTTCAGCTCGTTATCTATAAGCTCGACCAGTGTCATAAAGGCGTTATCCTATCACTTTTCAATGTAGGCATATTGGGCCTTGCCGACCTTTTTGATTTCTGTCGTATTTTTCCCAGTGCCACTAAACCACACAAATAGATTCTGCGGGTTGACTTTTAATTTCTTTGCCAAGTCGCTCACCGTCATACCTTCAGCACCAGCAGCCTTAAGCGCAGTTATCACTTTGTTACTGATTCCACCCTTACGCCTGCCACCCGACTTTTTAGCGGCTTTCTTCCTCGCAGCCTTTTTAGTCACCTTATTTTTACGAGCAGGTGTGCGCCGACCACTGGTTAGCGCACCAATCTCATTATCCAATTGCTCAAGGTCATTGACCAACTGCTCTCTCTGTTCTTTGAGTATTATTAGCTCTCGTAGAACTTCTATACTGATATCATTACTAACCATAAGAATTCATTTCTTAAATTAAATTTTCAACAATGCAAATAAATAATATTAACTTAATAATTTTCCTAACAGTTTGCTGAAACAGCCGAATCGGCGGCGCAACAGCTTTTTATTGAAGTTAACTAAGAAGAACATCCTTTTTGCTTCGTAATCTGACTGATCTTGGCAGGCCGAATTAGCCGTTGGCACCGGCAGCTCCATTACATCATCTACTTCGACTTACTGGAAGCTTTTGGTTTACGTGGCTCAAACTCAAAAGCAACTTTACCATCAGTCCAAGTCAGAAAGGCATTGAATGGTTTGCGGGTGCGCTTAGAGATAAAGCCTCGCAGCAAGTCAGTTTTACCCTTCTCCAACATTTTAATTAGCTGTTCGGGCTCAAGTTCACGCTTAAGGATTGTGCGTGCTATGATTTCGCCAGCCTCACTGCGGTCGCTTTTTATGCCTGGCAACACATAAGCTTTTTCCAGTTGGTGGACATCAGTTTGCCTGCCATCCGGCAAGGTCACATTACCTAAGCGGTTGTCAGCGGTCAGCTGATCTGCCGAAATCGGATCATCACGATCAAAAACGAATTGCACTTTAAATTTATCATCGAGTTCCAAAGCTGCTTCAAATGGCTTATTAAAACGCGATTTAAAACCTTCCAGTGGGCCGACAAAACCTTTAGAAAATAACTCCTTGGCTTCATTCTCAGTCAATAGACGGTTAGCTATATATTTACTAACTCTAAAGCCACAGTCTTGCTGACGACACTCATACACCCCGTCAGTCTGTTTCAGTGAATCAGCCCGACATTTTGGACAGGGAGCCTCAATGTCCGGAAACTCGCGGTTTCTGGCTGCTTCCAGGTGGCTCTTGGCGCGAGCAACGATATCTCGTGTATAAGCCTCAATTTCACTCATGAACTCGGCTCTTCGCATTGCACCATGTTCCATTTGCCTTAGTTTATACTCCCACTCACCGGTAAGCGAAGGTGAGGTCAACCCATCAGCTCCCATTTCCTGTAAGAGTTGTACCAGATGCATACCGCGTGGAGTTACGTGCAAGGGCGCTCTCCCCCCTTCGCCGTCGCGGGCAATGTATTTTTGGGATAACAAGCCTTCAATGATCGCCGCACGGGTAGCAGGAGTGCCCAAACCACGTTCGGCCATAGCTTCTGCAAGAGCTTCATCGTCAAGCAGTTTACCGGCTCCTTCCATGGCGGAAAGCAGGGTACTTTCTGTATATCGGGCGGGCGGTTTGGTTTGTTCGGCCCGTAGTTCCATTTCCCTGGCAGTGGCCTCTTCACCCTCAGCCAGCGGCACCAACTCATCTTTACCACTGGCAGTACCAGGCACACGCCCATAGACCTCCAGCCATCCCGGTTTAACCAACACCCGGCCGTCGCTGCGGAATGTATCACACAAATCCTGCTGATGGTTGATATGCAGCAATCTTTGGGTCAACTCAAATTCGGCAGCCGGATAGAAAACCGCTATAAAGCGTCGCACAATCATCTCAAACACTTTAGCTTCAGCATCAGATAATTTCGCTACCGAGCCGGTAGGAATAATAGCGAAGTGATCAGAAACCTTCTTCGAGTCGAAGACCCGTCGTGATTTAGTCAAACGCGGGCCATTCTCGCTGTTACCGGCCAACACCTGGCGGGCAAACCCGGCTTGCGCCAAGCTGCTACCAGCCAGCGCATCCATCGTTTTGCGCACCTGTCCGGTATAGTCTTCCGGCAGGTAACGGGAATCCGTACGCGGATAAGTAACCATCTTGTGGCGCTCGTACAAGGCTTGAGCGATGGACAGTGTCTGGCGGGCGGAAAACGGAGCTTCACGCTGCAGGGTCGTAAGGTCGAACAGCTGCGGAGAGATTTGTGTCTGCTTCTTTTTATTTTCTTCAACTTCGGCTAGTTTACCGTTACACCGCTCGCGGATGGTTTCAGCCAGTTGCCTGTCCCAGATGCGCTCCGCGCGACTATGTGGATTGGTTTCATCCTTGCGCCAATCCACATCAATCCATTTGCCTTCAAACTCGCCGGCTGCGACTGCAAAAGTTCCAACTACTTCATAGTAATCCTGCGGTACAAAGTCATGGATTTCCTGTTCACGCACCGCCAAAATTGCCAGAGTCGGGGTCTGCACCCGACCGGCTGCAGTAATGTTAAAACCGCCATGGCGGGAGCGATAACACGTTAGCGCGCGGGTGGCATTAAGCCCGACCAGCCAATCCGACTCTGAGCGACACTTAGCCGCATCCGCCAGTGATTGCATTTCCTCATCGGAACGCAGTGACTCCCACGCTTCTATAATCGAATCACGCGTCATCGATTGCATCCACAACCGCTTGAACGGTTTATTAATACCACCATACTCCATGATATACCTGAAAATCAGTTCCCCTTCCCGCCCTGCATCACAGGCATTGATGATCACTTCGACTTCTTTAGAGCGCGCAAATTTTAGCAGTTGTTTAAGTCGACCTTCCGTATCCTCCTTGGCTTCCAGCTCAAAGCGCTCGGGAATAGCCGGTAAAACCTCAAACTTCCATGGCAGCTTGCGACCGTTGCCCGCAGTCGGCATTTTTAACTCGACCAGATGACCAACCGCAGAGCTGATAATCGCTTGCTCGTTGATGAAGTACGTATCTCTATTCTTTCCCTTCTTTTCGAATTTTCCCAGAGATTTGGCCAGCGAGCGCGCCAGATCTGCAGCCACACTCGGCTTTTCGGCTATAATTAAAGCTTTTCCCATACTGTTATTATTTTTCGTTAAATCAACTTTACGTAATAACTGCCCGGCAGTTGCTTGACCAGACGGCGCATTTCAAGGCGCAGCAAAGTAGATGAGACAATTTGCATTGGCAATCCAGATTTACGGCAAATCTCGTCAACATGTGTTTCATCGATATTGATCGCATCATAGATTGCCTGTTCGTTGACCGTCATGCGACCATCTGGTTTGGCAGGTGAGAGTTGCGGTTGCTCTGGCAGCAACGTGTGCAATTCGTCAAGTAAGTCATTGGCCACCATGGCAAGTTTGGCACCTTGCTGAATCAGGCGATTGCAGCCAACTGCGGATGGTCGGTCGATTGGCCCCGGAACTGCAAAAATCGATCGCCCTTGCTCTAACGCCTGATTGGCCGTGATCAATGCTCCACTATTTTGCCCACATTCTACTACCAGCAATGCCTCGGAAAGACCGGCTATAATCCGATTGCGCATCGGAAATGTCTGTTTGTCCGGCTTAGTCCGTAGCGGGAATTCCGATAATACTGCACCGTGCTCACTCGCAATTCGTTCACTCAAAGCTTGATTTTCCGCTGGATAGAGCTCGGCCAACCCGCTGCCGATCACCGCTACCGTGCGCCCTTTAGCAGCCAGAGCTGCCGTATGAGCCAGCGTATCAACTCCGCGTGCCAGACCACTTACTACCGTCAGCCCAGCATAGGCCAGTTGGTAAGAAAGTTTTTTTGCACACTCCTGTCCGTAGTGGCTGGGCTTACGGGTTCCAACTATGGACACGGCGTGTCTGTCTGCTGCTGTCAGTTTCCCCTGGCAATAAAGAACGATCGGTGGATCATGCAATTCTAGCAACCGCGCCGGGTACGCTGGTGAGTCCCAGCTTAAAATATCTACCCCTAACTTAGCTGCCTGAGCGAGTTCTGCCTGCAAGTCGGCATATTCTGCCCATCTAGCTATGGAATTTGCGACCTCTGCACCAATACCGCTTACTTGCAGAAGTTGGCTAATGCTGGACTGCAGCACTTTCTGGGTACTGCCAAAGTGGTTAATCAGTGCCCGCAGCCTAACCGGCCCCATGCCTGGAAGCATGTTCAATACTACGGCTGCCTCAAGCGAATCCATCGGCCATATATAACATATTCTGTCAACTGGTCGGCCACAGAGTAAAAAAATCTTGAATTCGACAAAAAGAAAAAGCCGCGTGGTTGCCCACGCGGCTTTTCAAATTAGACTGTTAGTAAACTAGATGACGAAAGTAGTCACAGCAGCCTCACCGGATGCTTCACCCTTGTCGCCACAATCACCCTTGTCTCCACAGCTACCTGCGTAAGCAGATGTTGAAAGAGCAAGGCCAGCAATTAATGTTAATAGTAATTTCATAGCCTCGAAAGATGTAACGGATTTCACAGATGTCAAGTTGCAGCTAAATTTTTTTTATTTTCTATGCCCTGTACCCTCGCATGCAGCAAAGATGCCAGCCGCTTTGTCCAGAGTCTCCTGATATTCCAGTTCCGGCACCGAATCAGCAACTATTCCGGCTCCCACATGAAAATGCATCAACTGCTGCTCATTGATCAGTGTCCGGATCGCAATATTGAATTGGCTGTATCCATTTAGCCCCAGATAACCGATGGCACCTGTGTATAGTCCGCGAGGTGTTAGTTCAAGTTCGGCGATAATTTGCCGCGCCCGGGATTTGGGAGCACCACTTATCGAACCACCCGGACTGCACTCCAGTAATGCTTGCACATGACTGATCCCCGGCCGTAAACACCCACTGACAGTTGAAACCATGTGATGTACTTGCTCGAAACTTTCCAGTACCAGCAATTCAGGTACTTGAATCGAGCCGATGGCACATATTTTCCCCAGGTCATTCCGTTCGAGGTCAGTAATCATCAATAGCTCGGCCCGTTCCTTCGGACTGGCCAGCAATTCCCGCGCAGCCTGTAGGTCCCGTCGCTGATCCCGATAACGTCGACGGGTGCCTTTGATTGGTCGGGTCAGGATCTGCCGCCCGCCAATTGACAAAAATAATTCAGGAGAACTGGATAGAATTTGCCGCTCGCCCAGGTCCAGGTATGCTCCGTAGGGCGCTGGAGAAACCTGTCTCAGCCGCTGATAAAGTGCTGCTGGATGAGGCATGCTACAGGCTGTCAGACGCTGGGCCAGATTCACCTGATAGATATCACCGGCAGCAATATAATCCTGCGCCCTGTTGACCATTGCCAGAAATTCTTCCTGCGTCATATCTCTGGAAAATTCCCTGCCTTCCAATACCAGTGCATTGCCGCCGCCCGGCTTTACCGACAACCAGCGGTCGCCTCGACCGGCCGCATACCAGCGATTCGTCGCATGCTGGTAAACAAGCAGATCTTTATATAGTGCAAAGTCAAAAGCACCAGTGTACTCGACTGCGCCGATAAGTGCTCCATCCGGCATCATGCTGCCGGACACCTCCCGGTCACCTCCAGATGTGGCAAATCGAGAATAAAAATCCTCCAGTTGGGACCAGTCCTCACCGGCAAGGCGTTGCTGCGGCTCGCATGCCAGGATGGAAATTCCTGCTTGCGAATTAGCGGAATCCAGGAACACCAAGCCAGCACGCTCGACAAGCGAGCAGAAAACTTCTTCCGGCTTAGAATAACACTGAACTTCCCGCAGCATGATAATCGCGGCGACCGCAGTAGGTGGCACGGCCAGCCAAAATGCTAACAGATTCTAACCGCCCGCTTCTTATCCAGTTTCAACACAGTACCGGCCTCCACTGTGACCGTTGCATTAACCTCGGTAGCCTTTTCACCGCCAAGCTGCACACTGCCGCCTTCAATCAAACGCCTGGCCTCGCTACGGCTACGCTTGGCTCCATAGCAATCACTGTAAGCATTGATCACGAGATCAACCAGATTAATGGCGCTACCGGCAGCTTTGATCTCAGGCAATTCGGCACCCTCCAAATCACGCTTGCTGAATCTTTGCTCAAAATCTGCTACTGCAGCAGCCGCTTGTTCAGGATTGTAATAACGCGAAACCAGTTCGGTGGCTAAACTCTTCTTGGCCTCCATCGGATGGCCGTCAGGCAGAGGGCGTCCCAACAACAGCAGATAATATCTAGCCATCAGATCATCACTAATGCTCATGATCTTGCCAAACATATCAGCCGGTGGGTCAGTCAGCGCGATGTAGTTATTGAGGCTCTTGCTCATTTTCTGTTTCCCATCCAATCCTTCAAGAATTGGCACCAATACCCCAACCTGCTGCCGCATCCCCTGGTTTTTCTGCAAATCACGCCCAACTAAAATATTGAATAACTGGTCAGTACCACCAATCTCAACGTCCGCCCTGACCACTACTGAATCCCACCCCTGCATGATCGGATACTGGATCTCATGGGCATGGATTGGGATGTCCTGTTGGATGCGTTCCTTGAAATCCTCCCGTTGCAGCATCTGCTGTAAAGTAACACAGCTATTCAAGCGGATAACCTCCTCGAACGGCATCATCTCAAACCATTCACCGTTAAAAACTATTTTGGTTAGCTGCGGGTCGAGAATTTTGAAAGCCTGCTGCTGATACGACTTGGCGTTCTCCATCACCTCATCATGCGATAGCTGCGGGCGAGTCGCAGAACGTCCGCTAGGGTCTCCAATCATCGCTGTAAAGTCACCAATGATTAGCAATGCCCGATGCCCCAGATCCTGAAACTGGCGTAGCTTTTCCAACCCTACGGTATGCCCGAAATGGATATCCGGAGCAGTCGGGTCAACCCCCAACTTGACATTGAGCGGGCGGCCTTCAGCCAGCATCGCCCGCAATGTATCCTCACCGATTATTTCAGCTGTCCCGGCTCGAATGATTTCGATAGCATCCTCAATATTGCTGCTGGGAGGCACTTTCATGGAAACAAGTTATCAGTTCACGCAGTTAATGCGACGCTGTAACGCTTAAATGCTGCAAGCAGCTACTCGCTACGATTCAAAATTTCCCTCAATTGATCAACCGTAAGCTGCTGTGGATTATTGGCCAACCGGTCGAGCGCCCCCTGTGCTGTGCCCCTGGCAGTGAACTCCCGCTGAGCATCATCCGTTTGGGTCACAGGTTGCTGGGTGCCGCCGGTGGTGGCCGCACCCGTCCGGTAGTTGCTGGTGCGATACTGCGATGCGGCAGTGTTGAGATCACGCGCCGAACGATTCAGGTACGCTTTACCAGTGCGGTATTGTTTACCCTTAATCCAAGCCGCCTTGCGTTGGCGCTGCTGCCCCGAATAATACTCTCCGGTCTGGTATTCTTTGGTCAGCGACTTTTTGATCCAATAATATTCTTTTTTGGGGATTTCCCCTTGTTGCAGGTTGGCCGAAGTGGCTCCGCGATAGACCCGGGTCTTAAATCGCTTGGACAAATCGGGATTTGATATCCGTTGTTCAAGGCTTTCCAGTGACCTGCTGCCGTCCACTTCGGCAGCTATTAACCACCCGCCAGGCAGTGCTACCTGCACGGCAATTATCAGTACGACCAGTTGTACACCACTAAACAGCATGTCTAATATTTTCATAATTCAGACCTTATGTAAACAGCTTAGTCACGCTGTCCCGCAGCACGTAATTGCGCAGCCACTTTCAGGCGCAATGCATTCAAGCTGATGAATCCGCTGGCATCATCCTGGTTGTACGCCTGGGAAGGATCAGCTTCCATGGTTGCGATGGCAGGCTGGTAAAGACTGCTGCTGCTCTTGACGCCGGCTGCAAGTACATTCCCTTTGTACAATTTCAGACGCACCGTACCTGAAACATTGCGTTGAGTCTCCTCCACCAGGGCTTGTAGGGCATGCCGCTCCGGCGCAAACCAAAAACCGTTGTAAACCAAAGTGCTGTAGCGTGAGATCAGAGAATCCCGTAAATGCATAACCTCGCGATCCATCGTCAATGATTCGATGATCCGATGAGCATTAAACAATATTGCTCCGCCGGGGGTTTCATAAACACCCCGACTTTTCATCCCAACAAAACGGTTTTCCACCATATCCACGCGACCGATGCCGTGCTTGCCGCCGAGGGCATTCAGTTGCAACATGACTTCCAGCGGACTGCAGGCATTCCCATTGATCGCCACGCAATCCCCATTGGCAAACTCCAATTCTATATATTCCGCCTGATCTGGGGCGTCTTCCGGTGCCACACTCAATACATACATGCCGGCATGCTCCGGTGCAGAGGCGTCCAGCCAGGGATCTTCCAGCACTCCGCTTTCAAAGCTAATATGCAACAGGTTCCGATCCATGGAATACGGCTTACTGGCGCTGGCCTGCACCGGGATAGCATGCTCGGCTGCATAGTTGATCATTTCGGCGCGTCCGGGGAAACGATCGCGGAATCTTTGCTGCCGCCAGGGAGCAATCACGGTGAGCTCTGGTGCCAAAGCCGCAGCTACTAACTCAAACCGGACCTGATCGTTGCCCTTCCCGGTAGCACCATGAGCTATGGCGTCCGCACCTTCAATCTGTGCGATCTCTATCATCCGCTTGGTAATCAAAGGCCTGGCAATGCTGGTACCAAGGAAGTACTGACCCTCATATAACGCGCCGGCGCGAAACATCGGAAAGATAAAGTCCCGCGCAAATTCCTCACGCAGATCATCGATAAAACATTTTGACGCACCGGTCGCCAATGCTTTTTGCTCCAGTCCATCCAATTCTTCTCCCTGACCAACATCAGCGCAAAAAGCTATGACCTCTGCGGCGTAAGTGTCTTTTAACCATTGCAGCAACACCGAAGTGTCCAAGCCGCCTGAATATGCAACTACGATCTTCACCCCTACCAATTACTACATATCCGCAGGTGGCGTCCAGAGTACTTCCAAAAAATAAATCTGCTCCGCAGAATTGCTTAA
The DNA here is from genome assembly GCA_964535055.1 of uncultured Chthoniobacteraceae bacterium. Classification (GTDB taxonomy): domain Bacteria; phylum Verrucomicrobiota; class Verrucomicrobiia; order Chthoniobacterales; family CAKUMP01; genus CAYUDZ01. The sequence goes on along the minus strand of CAZHRP010000024.1, from coordinate 4,401 downwards.
TTGCCAATAGTTTAAAGCTCTTTTAAAAGCACTTATTCACAGGCAAATACCCACCATATTGTATTTTTATCTTGCAGATACCACAATATGTCGTGTTTACTACTGACAACTTACAAACCTATCAGCTTATGTACCTGAAATCATTAAATATTCTCGGCTTTAAATCATTTGCGCAGCGCACCACGCTCGACTTTGACCGTGGCGTTACTGCAGTTGTCGGTCCAAACGGGTGTGGCAAATCGAATGTGCTCGATGCCATCCGCTGGGTGCTGGGTGAGCAGTCAGCGAAAGCCTTGCGCGGTGGCGAGATGGCTGACGTTATTTTCAATGGTGCTGAAACCCGCAAGCCGCTCGGCATGGCTGAAGTGTCATTAACATTTACGGATTGTGAAGATCAACTCGGCACCGAATGGAATGAGGTGTGTATTTCACGCCGGATTTATCGTGATGGCAAATCGGAGTACCTGCTCAATAAAACACCCTGCCGGCTACGCGACATCCAGAATCTTTTCATGGACACCGGGATCGGACGGACCGCGTACTCGATCATGGAACAGGGCAAGATCGACCTGATCCTCAGCTCCCGTCCGGATGATCGTCGAGCAGTATTTGAGGAAGCAGCTGGCATTACCAAATATAAGTCACAAAAGAAAGAAGCCTTGCGTAAGCTGGAATACACCGAAGCCAACTTACTGCGGGTCACTGACATCATTAAGGAAGTAAAACGCCAGATCGGATCACTCCAACGCCAGGCAGGCAAAGCCCGCCGCTACGAATCGATTATGGGTGA
>CAZHRP010000024.1:0-3601 GCA_964535055.1 uncultured Chthoniobacteraceae bacterium | reverse complement strand
TATGGGTGACCTAAAAACGCTCGATTCGCATCTCGCCCACCAGCAAGCACAGGATTACCGTACTGAGTTAGACAAATTAAACACCCGGGCTACGCAGTTGGCCGCCAAGCTGGAAGAATTGACCAACAAAGCAGGTAGCATGGAAAGCGGGCTCGGTGAAAAACGCGAGCAGCTACGGCAACTCGACGATTCCATTGCAACTTTGCGCCAGCAAGTTCACGAACTCGATACAGAAGCAAGTTCTGCGCGAAGCAGAATCGGTTTCAATTGCGAACGGACTAAAGAGTTTGAAGGATTGATCCAACGCTACCGTGGCGATATCGATGCCGCCAGCGAGCGCACCCACATCCAGCGCCAGTTGCTCGCTGATACCGACAACCAACTGGCAGCCATTGTCGCCACAGTAGAAGCGGAACAGAAACAGCTGGAGTTGGGCGAACAAAATGCCAGTTCGGCCAAAGCTGAGCGCCAGCAAAAACAACAGCAACAAAACGAGCTCACAACCCGGCTCTCACAGCTAGAGGGTGAGTTGGCTCGCGACCAGGCACAGCTTGCCGCCTCAAGTAGCCATCAGGCAACTCTCGAAGAACGCTTAAGGAAGCTCAACGACGAACTCCAACAAGCGCAACTCGAAGATCAGCAACTGAGCCAGGCTGTGACCACCGCCAAGCAGCAACTTGAAGGGCGCCAATCGACTACCACCGATTGCTCAGGCAGGCTCGAACGATTGCTAACACAAATTACAGCAGGTAAGTCAACGCTTGCTGAAAGCGATAACAATTTACTTGAAATAGACCGTGAAATCGCCACCAAACAGTCAAGGCTCCAAGTCTTAAGGCAACTCAATGAGGAAGGCGAAGGGTTCGAGCAAGGGACGCAAGCAGTTTTGAAAGGACTCGATAACCCGGAGCATTTTGGCGCCAAAATCATGGGTGCACTGGCCACCTTATTGGAAGTGGAAGAGGAGTTCATCGTACCGGTTGAGGCTGTGCTCGGTCAGTCACTACAAACCATTTTGGTCAGTGATTCTTCGGCCTTGCAGGACATCATCAGCAAACTCAATGACCGGCAACTTGGCCGCGCCTCACTGGCCGCCAATGAGTTGATACCCCCAGCTGCAGCAATCCAGCTGGAAACACTGCCGGATGGAGCCCGCTGTTGGGCAGCGGACAGGGTCGCAGCCCCGGCTGTGGCTGCCCCGTTGGTTCAAAAGATGCTGGCACGGGTCGTAATCTGTAATGACCTGCCAACTGCCTTACAGATCCGCAACCAGGATCAGGGACTTGTCATAGCCACGATGTCAGGAGAGGTGATCACTCGCGAGGGCATCGTTACTGGCGGTCATACCGGCCAGAGCCAGGTCTCAGTCCTGCAACGAAAAACAGAAATCCAGCACTTGCAGGATCAATTATCAGTTCTAACTGACACCCAGGCTACACTTGAAGATGAGCGGAGTAGCCAGGCTGTATCCCTCGATAGTCTGGCCACAGACGAGCAGGCATTACGCGAAGAGCTGCAACTAGCGCGTCTTGAAACCTCCACCGCTGAGCAACGATTATCTAACCTCGAACGCGAATCGGGCGAGTGTCAGGGGCGGATCGAGTCATTGCAATGGGAGTCTTCCAATATTGACTCGACGCTGGTACAAGAATCCCAAAAATCTGAAAATTTAGAAGCAGCCGCCAACCAGCACCGCGAGGAGATCGAGCAGAACCGCGCTCAACTGCAGCAGCTAGCCACACAACTTGAGTCACTGCTGAGCAACGAGGAACAGGCCGCTGCCAAGCTGAATGAATTGCGGGTTAAAGTAGCCACCAGTACCCAGCAACAGGAAAACCTTAAGCGCCAGCGCACCCCGATCGCCACCCGCATCGACGAACTTTCCGAGCTGATCCAGCAACGCGAGTCCGATATCACCAACTATCAGGCCCGGATCAACTCTCTTGACGGTGAAAACCAGGAACTCGAACTGAAAGCTTCAGAAGCCGATAAGGCAAAGCAGAACGTCACCACTGAAATCGATAAAGTAGCGGTTGCCCGCCAGTCACTCGCCGAAGAACTCATCAAACTCGAGTCCGAACTCGGAGGCATCCGCAACGCGCTCAACCAACACCACCAGGAACGCAGCAGCATCGAGGTCCAACAATCCAAACTCCAAATGCAAACCGCTGCGCTGGAGGAAAATATCCGTCGCCGTTACCGCATCGAACTGGAGAATTTCCAGCCCGATGCCGCAGCCCTTAAGGACGCTGTGCAGGCCCAGCTCAAACGTCGTGCCCGCAACCTCAAAACGACCTCAGACCAGGATCCCGATCAAGCCGAAGCGACTGCAGAAACGGTAACTGACGTACCCGAGCAAGCCGACGAACAGGCGGCTACCGACTGGGAAACCATCACCGCCATGGTAGCGGAACTGAGCGAGAAAATTGATTCCATGGGACCGGTCAACCTCGACGCTATCAACGAGTTCGACGAACTGGAAGAACGTTACAACTTCCTCGATAACCAGTTCAATGACTTGACAAAATCCAAAGCAGAACTCCGTGATGCCATCCAGAAAATCAATACGACAACGCGTAAACTGTTTACCACAACATTCGAAAGTGTGCGCAACAATTTCCGCGATATGTTCCGCGAGTTGTTTGGCGGTGGCAAAGCTGATTTGATCCTGGTCGACGCCGATGACCCGTTGGAAAGTGGCATCGATATCATTGCCCGCCCGCCCGGCAAGCAATTGCAGTCGATCTCGCTGCTCTCCGGCGGCGAAAAAACCATGACAGCTGTAGCTCTTCTATTCTCGATTTACATGGTTAAGCCAAGCCCGTTTTGTGTCCTCGATGAGATGGATGCTCCACTGGACGAATCAAATATCTCGCGCTTCATCAGCATCCTGAATCGCTTTGTCGAACAAAGTCAATTCGTTGTGATCACCCACAATAAACGCACCATCTCGCGTGCTGATGTGCTGTACGGCGTGACCATGGAAGAACATGGTGTCAGCAAACTGGTTGGCGTCCGCCTGACTCCCAAGGATGAGCTTGTCCAGGGACACCATCGTATGCTCGAAGGCGAGGCGGAAGCCAATTCGCCTAGCATCGCTGAGTCGTTCGGAAAATCAGGCACACTGCAAGATCCGGTCGATTAGGAATCTGCCAGATTTCTCTAACAGCAAGCTTGAGGCTCTATGACTTGGCTGCACAGCTGACTGTGATTATGAACAGACTGACTGTTTTTTCCCATAATTTGCTTTTGCATTACCTGAATAAGCAATGTAAACAACGCAAGTTTCTAACACGTAAGCCAGTTAGATGTAAGCAGATATTCTTCTATTCCCATGTATAGTTCAGCATCACATTTTAATACTAAGTGCAGCATGCTACCATGGGTCATCATTTCGCTGGGACTTTCTGTTTTCTGCTGCAATGGCGCGTTTTCCGATCAGGTAGCGGCGTATCAGCTACGCACCGGTATTGGCGATAAGCAGGCTGAAAGAATTGATACTTTGCTTGCCGAGTTAAGTGCCGCCGCCGGAGTAGCACCCTCCTTCCTCTGGGTTGGCGGTACCGATTACAATACTCGCGAACAAGTGGAATGTGTGATC
>CAZHRP010000023.1:13073-18914 GCA_964535055.1 uncultured Chthoniobacteraceae bacterium | reverse complement strand
ATTGGGTTGGCGGCGGGCTTGGTAAAAGCGGTTTCCATTTGAATTACACGGTGCGCTTATTTCAGGATCAGGGACGGCCCCAGCCGCTGCCGCAACCTCAACATCAGGTAACATTAAAATCGATTCCTCCCAGGTCTCCATTCCTGTTGCCAGGTGGTCTAACATGCGCATATCCGGACAGATCAACCAACAGCGGCCGCACTGCCTAGTTCGCGCCAGGAGCACGGCCAGCAGTGGAAACATGGCCTCGCAACCACAGCTGAGCTCCGCCGTGCGCGCATTTAACACTTCATCCAACAGCTTCCTGATAGTGCCGCCACGCCTGGCATCAGCCAAAATTTTATAAGTCGGCTTGGCTAGTTGTTTTCTGGATTTCCTGCCAGTACTCATCAATGATTTGCTGTTGTGCTATGGTCTGCTGCAAAGGCCGGCCATCGATGCTGCCGACACTGCGCGGGCCCACTCTGGAATTACAAACCAGCGCCGCATCGGCCTGCTTGATAATAGTTACGTCCAGTTGCCGCATTTGAACACTCAAACGCCCCAGTAACCAGTCGTGCACCACCCCTGCGCGCCGACCGGAACTGCCATCGGGAGTCAGCCATTGGCCACCAACATCAAGGAACAAGTTGCCTGTCGCCACACAGATTAGGTGGTTATCCGGCGTTGCCAATATAGCATCGGTGGCACCAGCCGAACGCGCTGTTGCAGCGGCCATCGCATGCTGCCAGTAATTTCCTGACTTGGCACCTGCCGGTACCAGCTGATGCGGTGTCGGGTACGAAATCAGTATGGCTGGCTCCAGCGGCAACCTGAACGGAGCTGACGGCTGTGCAGTCAATAGCACACGCGGACCGACCACCGGGTCATCCAGATTGCCGTCCCCAGCCGTCACATGTAGTCTCAGCACGCCATCTTCCATGGCAGCCTGCGCTCTGGCGGCGGCTACCAGTTCGTGGATCTCACTATCAAATGGATATCCAAGCTGCCGGCATTGCTCTGCCAGTTTCACCAGGTGCTCCTGCAAAAATGCGATCCTGCCATGGCGTACAGCGAGCGTTTCAAATAAATGCATGCCATAGCGAAAACCACGGTCACTTAAAGGCAGGGCATCGACGGCCAGCAATTCTCCACCTTCCAGCAGCCAGTGCCTGGTTGCAGCATATTTGTTTTCTTCATTCATCGCACGGGCATTGACAGAACTGAGGGGAAAACGAATATTCCGGTTAGTGGCACGATATGCAACTCTCATTCTGAGCCTGGCAGCACTGGCAGTGAACTCGTTCGGCCAGGAGGCCGGGCAGGAAGTGCGCCGGGCGACTCCCGCCAACACGACTGTCTACTGGGCGGAAGAGGCCAGCGCCATCAGTGAGTTTCGGGCCAGCGCACCAGCCACCAGACGGATGCTCGATGCGCTGGTCCGGGCTGTCACCAGCAAACCCACGACAGCCGCAGCCTGGCAATCGCTGGTTGCCCCGGACGAACTCGTAGGCATCAAAGTTACTACTAGCGGCGGCAGTTTATTCTCAACAAATTTTGCAGTGGTTGCGAGCATCGTCGAAGGCCTCAAGTCGGCTGGGATCCCGGCCGATAATATCGTTGTCTGGGGTCCAGGCAGCAGTGCCCTGGAAGCAGCCGGCCTGACGCCAGGCGCACTCGGTTGCCGGGTTGCTGCCGTGGATAACCTGTACCTTGAGGATCCGGTCTACTTCTCGCCCAAACTTGGCAAACTCATTTGGGGTGACCGCAATTTTTTATCACAAAGCAATTTGATTGCAGCCGAAGCGGCCGACTCCGACAAGAATCTCAGCAACAAAAGCCATTTCGGTGCTATCCTTGGCCACCTCGACAAAATTATCAATGTTCCGGTCCTAAGCGACAGTGCTTTCACTGGACTGAACGGGGCACTTGCTTCGCTCGCCGTTGATTCCATCGATAACTGGCGGCGCTTCGGCCTGCCACCCGCCTACGGGGCTGATGATATACCGCAGATCTGGGCCAGTGAATTGATTGGTCCGAAAGTAGTCATCAACATACTGGACGCACTGACCATCCAGTATGCCGGCGGACCCTGGTTTGAGCCAAATTATGCCGTCGAACATGCCCGCCTTTACGCCTCGCGCGATCCTGTGGCATTGGATGCGATCGCTCTCGATCTGGTTGAAAAGTGGCGCAAAGAAGCAAAGTTACCACCCGCCAAAAAGCTGGCCGGACATGTCGAGCTGGCCGGGCAATTTGGCCTGGGGGTTGCAGACCTCGAAAAAATCAAAGCACAGCGCGTGACTCCGTAATGGCAACGGTCAGCCATCAGGACAACCCAAGCTGGCTGCATGGCCCCTTACTGCGCGGTGTCTCGCGTTCGTTTTATCTGACTTTGCGAGTGCTACCCGCGGGCTTGCGTCAACCACTTAGCCTGGCTTACCTGCTGGCACGTACATCCGATACCATCGCCGATTCAATCACCGGCGACCCACAACTTCGATTAAGCAAGCTGGATGAATTTCGACAGGCTGTAGCAGGTGTCACCTATGGCCTGGCTGAAATACCCAAAACAGATCTAACCAACCCCTGGGAAAGCAAACTGCTCGCTGCTGTCCCCGGCTTACTTGGACAACTGGCCACCCAGCAACCTGAGACTCAACGCCTGATCCGCTCCGTGATAGCAACCATCACCGAAGGTCAGGCTAACGATATTGCACACTTCGAGCAACAGGTAACCGCTGACTGTAGAGGCACAGTCACTGCCCTGCCTGATGCCGCAGCCCTGAATCAGTATACTTTTCAAGTTGCCGGTTGCGTCGGTGACTTCTGGACGCGGCTATGTTCACTATATAATCCCCGTGTACTGCGGGAGCAGCTTGAGCCGCTGGCCGCCAAGGGCATCCGTTTTGGTATGGGACTGCAACTGGTTAACATCTTACGCGATTTGCCCGAGGATTTAGCCAACGGCCGCTGTTATCTGCCGGCTGATGAACTGACTCTGGCCAACTGCCAACCAGGTGACTTACTAACTAACCCCAAGCAGGCCGATCCGGTTTTCCGCACATGGTTGCAGCACGCTCGCGAGCACCTCGAGTTCGCGCACCAATACGTAACCGCGCTGCGCGGCTGGCGGATCACATTCGCCAGTCGCCTGCCACTCGCGCTGGCCAATGCTACACTCGACCGGCTCGGCGAGTCAGTACCAACAGCCAAAATCAAAGTTTCCCGCTGCCAACTCCGTCAACTCGCCTTGCGCGAAGCACTGAAGTCATTTTAGCGGCTGATCAGGTACTCAATCTTCCGAGAGTTGAATAATTCGACCAACTCTTTCAAGTCGGGGTTCAATTCCATTTTTGGCATTCGTTCGATGCACCAGGTCCAGCAAGATACCGACCCGCTGTTCCGGGGTTAATGATCGGTAGTACTCGTTGTCCGCACGATCCGCTTCTGCAAATGACTTAAATTTGCTGATCACTCTCTGCACAACTTGATAATAACGTGTACCATAATCAAAGTCACCCGGATAATCGATCTGTTTCATGGTGCAAAATACTTCAGCAAAATCAATGTGCGACTTGCTGGAACTTCTTGAATGTTGAAAGTTCAAAGTTGACTATTGAAAGTTGGTCAGAGAGCTTCCTTGCATTCCTGGCGGGATTTTTCAGAATGTCTGTTGATGAAGTTGATACCGACAATCGGGCTTGAAGTGCATGTGCAATTGAAAACCCGGACCAAAATGTTCTGTGCTTGCCAGACCAGCTATGGTGCCGAGCCAAATTCTTTTACCTGTCCGGTCTGCCTCGGCCTGCCCGGAGCATTACCAGTGCTTAACGAGGCAGCTATCCGGATGACGATCCTGACCGGCATGATGCTCGGCTGTAAGACTCCGGAGGTCGTCAAGTGGGATCGTAAGAATTATTTCTATCCGGATATGCCTAAAAATTACCAACTCTCCCAGTACGACCTGCCATTGTGCCTGGGTGGCGCCGTACCACTGCATGATATGGCCTATCCGAAAGACGCACAAAAAGACATCGTTAACCCCGGCAAGTCGATTAACCTGACCCGGATCCACCTCGAGGAGGATGTCGCTAAGAGTACTCATTTCGAGGAGTTTTCAGGTATCGATTTCAATCGCGCCGGCACCCCGCTGATGGAGATAGTTTCCGAAGCAGAAATCGACAATCCAGAAGAGGCCTTCGCTTACCTGACCTCGTTGCGCCAGATCCTCAACTACGGCGAGGTCTCGGATGCTGACATGGAAAAAGGACAACTGCGATGCGATGTGAATGTCTCGGTCCGTCCCGAAGGGCAAATAGAGCTGGGTACCAAAGTCGAGTTGAAAAACCTCAACTCGGTCAGCGGTGTGCGCAGGGCACTGGATTACGAAATCGAGCGCCAGATCGAATGCATCGAGAATGGTGAAAAAATTACCCAGCAGACACGCGGTTGGGACGACGACCTGGGTCAGACTTACTTCATGCGCAGCAAGGAAATGGCCCAGGACTACCGCTACTTCCCTGACCCCGACCTGTTGCCGGTCGAAACCAAAAAGCTGGTAGAAGAAATCGCCACTACAGTGCCGGAACTGCCTGCCGCTAAACGGGAACGCTATATTCGTGACTACCAGGTTAGTGAGTACGATGCCGGGGTGCTGGCCAATGATCTCGAGCTGTGCAAATACTTCGAAGCTGCCGCAGCCGACTCAACCACCCCCAAGCTGGTTGCCAACTGGGTGCTGAACGACCTGCGCAGCGCCCTCAGCGCAGAAGAAATTCCACTGCACGAGTTCAAGGTTCAGCCACAGCAGTTAGCCGGCTTAGTTGCCCTGATTGATCGCGGCAGCATCAATGGTAAGCAAGCCAAGCAAGTCTTCGCGGAGATGGTTGCCAGCGGCGGTGAGCCCGCTGCAATCGTCAAAGCTAAGGGCCTCGAGCAAGTCAGCGATACCAGCGCCATCGAAAAACTCTGCGACGAAGTTATCGCCGCTAACCCAGGTCCAGTCGCAGACTTTAAGGGTGGCAACGAAAAATCAATCAACTTTCTCAAAGGCCAGGTCATGAAGCTTTCGAAAGGTCAGGCCAATCCCAAAATGGCCGGTGAGATTCTTGCCAGCAAACTGGCCGCCAGTGAGTAACATCTACACACCCCCCCAGTACCATGCCCAAGTACCGAGTTGAACGATCCATCGACATCGCCGCTTCGATCGACGATGTATTCCCGCTGATTCACGACTTCAAACAATGGCCACGCTGGTCGCCGTGGTTGATCATCGAACCAAACTGCCCTCTCGAATATCTGGAGGATGGCAGCGGCTACAGCTGGAACGGCAAAATCATCGGCAGCGGATCGATCACGCGTACTGATATTCAGCCCAAGCAGGGAATCAATTGCGAGCTGAATTTCCTCAAACCCTACAAAGCAAAATCGACGATCGATTTCAGCTTTGCTGACCATGACGGTGTCACGACAGTCACTTGGGGGATGGACGGTAAGCTGCCGTTTTTCCTGTTTTTCATGACCAAGGCGATGGTCGCTTATATCGGCGGAGACTATGACCGCGGCCTGGCCATGCTCAAGGATCTGGTCGAATCAGGGACTGTCCCCAGCCGACTAAAATACCTCGGACTACAAAAAATTACCGGCGGTCGATACCTCGGAGTTCGCAGGTCCTGCCCAACTCATGAGATTGGCTCCAAGATGGAAACCGACTTTGAAAAAGTAGCCGCGAAATTATCCGATCTGCAGTTGAAACCAGCCGGTGCCCCATTTTCGATTTACGAGAAGTGGGACTCTATCAATGGTGTCGTTGACTACGTGGCAGCCATCCCCATTAGCACTTCCCGCGTGCGCTCAAGT